>MGOE01000154.1:13855-22783 GCA_001797035.1 Chloroflexi bacterium RBG_16_72_14 | reverse complement strand
GCCTACAAGCCGCCGCGCGAGTTCAACTGGGTCGTCGGCGTGGTGCTGCTGTTCCTGACCATCATGCTCAGCTTCACCGGCTACCTGCTGCCCTGGGACCAGATCGCGTACTGGGCGATCACGATCGGCACCAACATGGCCGGCTACGCGCCGCTGTTCAACACCCCGTCGAAGCTGCTGCTCCTGGGCGGCATCGAGGTGGGCCAGAACACGCTGCTCCGGTTCTACGTGCTGCACATCATGGTCTTCCCGCTCGTTGCGGCCATCTTCCTCGCGGTCCACTTCTGGCGGATCCGCAAGGACGGTGGCATCAGCGGCCCGCTGTGAGTCGAGGCTGACGATGTCCGACACCGAGACGAAGAAACCGTCCGAGGGCCGCGTCGTCCTGCCCGTCGATCCGGCGAGGCGGACGGAGATCGACAAGCAGCGGGTGCCGATGTCGGCGCGCCCGTACCGGCTGCTGGCGCTGGTCAAGCAGGACGCCGTCGTCCGGGTCCAGAAGGAGCCCGACGACACGGTCATGACCTGGCCGCACCTGCTGAGCATCGAGTTCCTGGCCGCCGCCCTGATGAGCATCTTCCTGCTGCTGATGGGCCTGTTCATCAACGCGCCGCTCGAGGAGCTCGCCAACGGCAACGTCACGCCCGCCGTGGCGAAGGCGCCGTGGTACTTCCTCGGGCTCCAGGAGCTGCTTGCCTACTTCCACCCGACCGTCGCCGGCGTCCTCGTCCCGACGTTCGTGCTGGTCGGGGCGGCCCTGATGCCGTTCGTCGATCGCGGCAACATCCACGCCATCCGCCCGTCGGAGCGCAAGACGGCCGTCGTGCTGTTCTCGCTGTTCTGCATCCTGGGCCTGTTCGTCACCTTCGTCGGGATCTTCTTCCGGGGTCCCGGCTACTCGTTCGTCATCCCGTACCTCGAGTTCTTCTCGATCGGGACACCGGGCCTTCACTTCGCCCTCTGATGGGAAGGAAGCCGCGCGCATGAGCAACTACCAGGTCGAGCCGGTCCACAAGCCCCAGGCCCTGACCAAGGAGGCGATCAAGGCCCTCCGTCACGAACAGGTCCAGGGCATCTCGCGGCGCGAGCTCCTCCGCGGCTCGCTGGCCGCAGGCATGGGCCTGTGGCTGCTCGAGGTCACGGCTGGGTCGATCGGCTTCCTATGGCCGAACCTCCAGAACCAGTTCGGCGGCGAGATCCGGATCGGTACCCTGGACGACCTCAAGGCGGCCAACTCCGCCCTCCCGATCGCGGAGGGGTTCCCCGCCTACGTGTCCACGGCCAAGGCGTTCATCGCGCTCATCGACCCCTCGCAGCAGCGGTTCATCCCGGGCGAGGACGCCACCGGCGACGGCACGGCGGTCAACGTCCGCGCGATGTACCAGCGCTGCCCGCACCTGGGCTGCAAGCCCAACCCGTGCGAGAAGAACTTCTGGCTCGAGTGCCCCTGCCATGGGTCCCGTTACGACCGCCTGGGCATCAAGGCGGCCGGCCCGCAGTACGGCCCGGCGCCGCGCGGCATGGACCGCTTCGGCGTCCGCGTCGAGGCCGACGGCGCGCTCGTGATCAACACCGGCAAGATCACGCTCGGCCCGCTGCCGATCGCGGTCGGCCAGCCGGGGATCATCCCGCCGCGCACCCCGACCGGGTGCATCTGACCCCGCCCGCCCCCGTCACGCCCGCCCACCGAGGAGACCGATGACCGACCAGCCCGGACGCCAGCCCGAGGAGCGCCTGCCCGCACCCCGGCCGGCGTCCACCCCGGTCCCGGCCGAGCGCTTCTCGGCGCCGCCGTCCGTCCGTCGCAACGACCTCACGCCCGAGCGTGCCGCGAAGATCGTCCGCCAGTCGGCGAACGCGCGCTGGGTCGGCTTCCTGTCGGTGACGGTCGTTGCCCTGTTCGTCATCGGCTACTACTTCTACGAGCTGGGCCTGCCGGCCGGGCTGTCCGAGTCGCGCCTCACCACCCAGGACCGGGTCCAGCAGGTCACCTCGATCGAGCGCGGCTACAACATCTACCAGGCCAACTGCGCGCAGTGCCACGGCGTCAACGGCGAGGGCGGCAAGGGCCCGACGCTCAATCGCCAGGACAAGCTGCTCGCCCACCTGAGCCCCGAGTACCTCCGCAACATCCTCCAGGTCGGCGGCCGGTACGCGTGCGGCAACCCGGACAGCATCATGCCGATCTGGTCCAACACGGGGAACCCGCCCGGGCCGCTCAACTACAAGCAGATCGAGGACCTGATCAACTTCCTCCGCGCCGAGAAGGGCGAGGTGTACCGGATCATGGACCCGGACCTGTTCGAACCGAAGCTGGACCCGGTGACGAAGGAGGAGCTCACCTTCGAGGGCTGGGTGGACCCGGCGTATCGCCCCGAGGCCGGCGCCACGCCGTACCCCGACTGCTGGTCGGACGAGTTCGCCAGCCCGACGAGCGTGCCGGGGTCGCCGGGCGCATCGGGTGAGCCGGGGGCGACGCAGGCGCCGGCTGCGACCGTGCTCAGGATCTCGGCGCAGAACGTGACGTTCGACACGGACACCCTGTCCGCCCCGGCCGACACGGCGTTCCAGATCGAGTTCGCGAACAACGACCCCGGCATCCCGCACAACGTCGAGATCAGGGACTCGAACGGCCAGTCGCTGTTCAAGGGCGACATCTTCCCCGGGGTCGAGACCCGGACGTACGACGTGCCGGCGCTCTCCGCGGGCACGTACACGTTCGTGTGCACGGTGCACCCGAGCATGACCGGCACGCTCACGGTGGGTGGCTGACGATGGCCCAGACGACGCTTCCCGTCCTGAGCGCCACCGCGGCGCCCCGGCGCCGCGCGTTCTTCGGCCTGTTCGACGCCGAAGGCTGGAGCTGGGCCACCGTCAAGGCCCTGTTCTGGTTCATCCTGATCATCGTGCTGCTCGGCTACCTGCCGGATCGCGCGTACTACTTCACGGTCCAGAAGACCGTGGACTTCGGCCTGCTGGCCTGGTCGCCGGTCAACTTCTGCCCGCCCGAGAACGAGACGCTCCCCTGCCCCGCGCCGGCCGGCGCCACGCTCCCGTGGCACCCGTCGCCGGGCCAGATCCAGCTCCCGGGCGCACGCACGGACGGCGTGGCGGCCGCGCTGGGCCAGACGTACCTGTACGTCGGCGGCAGCGACGGCACGGCCGCGACCGACACCGTGTTCGTGTCCAAGGCGGTGCGGAACGGCAACCTCGACACGTGGAGCGAGGGGCCGACGCTGCCCGAGCCGCGCGCGGACGCCGCGTCCGTCGTCGTCGGCAGCACGCTGTACGTCATCGGCGGGCTCGATGCCGCCGGCGCCCCCACCCAGACCGTCTACAGCCTGACGATCGCCAACGACGGCACCCTCGGCGAGTGGAAGGCGGAGGAGGCGATCGCGCTGCCGGAGCCCCGGGCGGGGTCCTCGGCCGTGGCCGTGTCCGACGGCATCGTCGTGATGGGCGGTGCCGCCGCGAATGGCCCCACGAAGACCGTCTGGAAGAGCCAGCAGAGCACGGGCGGCGCCCTCGGCAAGTGGGTCGCGCAGACGTCGCTGCTCGAGGAGAACGTGGACGGTGTCGCGGTCCACGTGGGCGACGTCATCTTCCTGGTCGGCGGCAGCAACGCCACCGGGCCGGTGGCGACCGTCCAGCAGGGCCTCGTGGGCGGCGACGCGGAGCATCCGGCGCCCGTCGATGACCCGAACGCGATCACCGCCGAGTGGCGCGCCTCCGCCCAGACGAACCTGCCCGGTCCACGGACGGACCTGGCCGCGTTCACCGTGAACGGCGCGATCTACGCCCAGGGTGGCAACGACGGGTCCGGCCCCCGGGCCGAGACGTGGTGGGCCACCCCCAGCGCCAACGGGGTGATCCCGCAGTGGAACCACCTGGCCCAGACCGACCTGGGGGCCGGGATCGAGGGCGCCTCCTCGTTCACCTCCGGCTCCCACGCGTTCATCGTCGGTGGCGAGACGGCGTCCGGGCTGACCGGTGGTGCCGCCCGCGCCAACCTGGCCCCGCAGGAGCCGTTCTTCCAGGTCGGGTTGCTGGGCGCGGTGGTGCCGGCCCTCAAGCTCGACGGCGAGGTCGGCCAGCAGATCGGGTATCTCAACGCCGCGGGCGTCGGGACGGTCAACTTCGTGCTGCTGCTGCTGGTCGGCTGGGGCTACGCCCACAAGGCGCAGGTCCGCGAGATGGCAGTCCGCTTCCGACGCCGCCGGGGCTGAGCCCGGTCCTCTCGCTCCCGTCACCGCGCGACGGCCGCCGGAACCCGGCGGCCGTCTTGATGCCGAGGGTCAGCTCCGGCTCGCGCGGGGCCCGTGCTCCACCCCCGCTCCGTCTGCGCACCCACGGCCGGCCGCCCGGGGCCGGCGCCGCTGCCCTCGATCGCAGGTACGGGCATCGCGAGTCCGTATGCGTCACTCCGTATGCGTACCAGGCTTAGCCGCCCGCAGTCCGCCGCGGACCTGCCGGGGGGAGTCCCCGGATCGGCCCTGTCTCGGCGTATCCGATGCGTACCAGGCATGAGCCGGGCCACAGGGCCCTACGAGAGCGGCTCCCGATCACTGAATCCCGCGTCCGTAAGCCTGGTGCGCATACCCGGGGCCACCGGGCCGCGGCCCGGGGCCGCGGTGTGCGGTCGGATGGCCCGCGAGGCGAGCGGGACCTCGGCCGGGGAGCGGGACCTCGGCCGGGGAAGCGGGACCTCGGCCTGGGAAAGCGGGACCTCGGCCGGGGAGCGGGGCGTCGGCCGGAGCGGGGCGTCGGCCGGAGCGGGACGTCGGCCGGAGCGGGACGTCGCCGGAGCGGGACGTAGGGGGGAAGCGGGACGTCAGCCGGGGAGCCGGCCCTCGCCCGGCTGCACGGGTCCCCGCGTGACGGGCAGGCCCATGCGCTCCCACGTGGAGATGCCGCCGGCGACGTTCGCGACGTCCGTCCAGCCCGAGGCCAGCAGGTGCCCGACCACGTTGACCGACCGGCTCCCGGACGCGCAGATCACCAGGACCGGCCGGTCCTTCGGGACCTCGAACAGGCGGGCACCCAGCAGGGACATCGGGATGAACAGGCTGCCCTCGATCCGCGACCGCGTGAGCTCGTCGAGCTCGCGGACGTCGAGGATCACGGCCGGGCGGACGGGGTCGTGCCGGCGGATGTCGGCGTAGAGCGGGTCGACGGCCGGGATCCCGTGGGGGCGGTTCATGCGGGTGCGGTCCTCCGGATCCGGGGCGGGTCGAGGGCGAGGCCGGGGTCGGCGAGGCGGGCGTCCACGTCGGCGAGGAGCGCGGCGGCGTCCACGCCCCAGTCCGTCGCGGCGCCCGCGGCGAGCGCGAGGTGGCGGCGGGCGCCCCCCAGGTTCTTCGCGATGCCCGCCGGGTTGCCACGCACGGCGTGCACGTAGGCGGCCGCGACCTTGATCAGGCCCTGGTGCAGGGCCCGCTCGGCGAGGTCGTCCGTGCCCATCCAGGCGGGCTCGAGCGCCTCGTGGGCGGCGAAGAAGTCGCCCCGGGCATAGGCCGCGAGGCCGTGCTCGAAGGCGGCCCGCCGGGTCTCGAGGTCCAGCGGGCGATACGCCTTGTCGCGATCGCCCTGGCGGATCCGGGCGGGCGCGGCGGAGCGGTCGGCGGAGCGGTCGGCGGGGCGGTCGGCGGGGCGGTGGGCGGGTCCGGGAGCGGGCACGTCCGCGAGTGTACCCGTGCTCCGGCGTCCGCCCCGAACCGCACCTTAAGGCCGCTCACATCGCCCTCCGGACACTTGCCTGCATTCGACCCGGGCAACCCGCCCGCCGACACGCAATCAAGGAGGTCCGCGATGCGGATTCGTCAACCGGCCGGCATCGGCCGAACCCTGGACCGGCTCGCGCTGGTCGGCGTCCTGTCGCTCGCCCTGGCGGCGTGCGGCGGCTCGGCGAGCGGCGCCTCGACGACCACCACCCCGGACGAGGGTCCCGCGAGCGCGGCTCCCGCGGAGCCCACGATCGCACCCCGGCCGACCCCCGGCACGACGACCGTCCAGGTGGACGGCGAGGCCTGGTTCGCCGGGTTCCACCTCACCTTCGGCACGGCCGCCGCGGAGATCACCCCCGGCCGCGGCGGCATCGTGACGATCGAGACGACGTTCGAGAACACCGGCGACGAGGACGCGACCCTCGACGCCACGCTCAACCTGGCCTCGGTCGGCGAGAACGCCCGCGAGGCGATGACGATGGACATCCCGAGCGTCCCGGGCGGCCTGTCCGCCAAGGGCGTGCTCGCGTTCGACGTCGAGGACACGTTCACGTTCGACGATGCGGTGCTCACGCTCGGCCGGTCCGGCAACCAGCAGGCCGTGGTGCCGCTGACCGCGATGGCGGGCGAGGCGGTGACCCAGGAGCCCGTCGCGGTGACGGCGGCCGGGAGCGGGCAGGCGGGCGATCTCCGGATCGAGCTCGAGGCCGGCGAGCTCCGCGCCGACGCGCCGTGGAAGCATGGCCAGATGGAGGAGGGCTCGCTGGTCCTCACCATGACCTACTCGGCAACCTTCGACTCCGGGTTCGCGGGCGGGTTCGCGTTCACCGCCGAGAACGTCGCGCTGCGGCTGCTGGACGGCACCACGGTCGGCGTGATCCAGGATGGGCGCAGCCAGTCGATCGAGCTGATCGGCCCGAACGCCACCGTCAAGGACCTGTACTCGCGGTTCGAGATCGACGATCCGGCCGCCGGCGAGTACGCGTTCCTCGTCCGCAGCTTCGACGGCGCCGAGGACGAGATCCCGTTCACCATCGACTGACGGCTTCCCTGCCGCAGCACGCCAGACGTCGCCGGACCCCGGCGGCGTCGTCGATTCCAGGCCCGGTCAGGCGCGCGCGGCCCCGTTCGGCAGGTTCGCCAGCGGCCGGCGCCCCGCGAACCCCTCGTCGAGCGCGTGCCAGAAGCCGATGCCCGACTCGCCCAGGCGCCAGCACAGCCAGACCTGGCGGCCGCTGACCAGCGCGGGGAAGTCCAGCAGGCCCGTCGAGATGTCGCGCAGGACGATCGATCGCTCATCCAGCCAGGCGACGTCCGCCTGCATCTGGTCCACGATCCCGCGCATCCGCAGCCGGAGGCGGCGCAGCTCGGCGTCGTCGCTCTCGGCGCCCGGGTCCCCGGCGATCACGTCGCCGATCACCACGCCCTCGCGGTCGCGGTACGCGTCCCGGAGCCCGACGAGCTCGTCGCGCTGGTCGCGCAGCCGCCCGACCACCGAGGCCAGCTCCGGCAGCAGGGTGTTGGCGTCGTCGAGCGAGTAGAACCGGGACACCCCGAAATTGTACCGGCGCACGGGCGGGAGCCCCTCGGCGGACCACGGCCCGGGCCTCCGCTACGATCGGCAGATGCGAGACCCGGAGTCGCGGCCCCGCGTGCTCGTCGCCCGCCTGATCCCGGACGAGGGCCTGGAGCCGATCCGTGCCGCCTGCGACGTGGACCTGTGGCCGGACGAGCTGCCGCCGCCGCGTGACGAGCTGCTGCGCCGGGTCGCCGGCATCGACGGCCTGCTCGCGCTGCTCACCGACCGCGTGGACGACGAGCTGCTCGACGCCGCGGGGCCGCGGCTGCAGGTGGTGTCCAACTTCGCGGTGGGCTTCGACAACGTGGACGTGCCGGCCTGCACGCGGCGCGGCATCCCGGTGGGCAACACGCCGGGTGTGCTCACCGAGACCACGGCGGACCTCGCCTGGGCGCTGCTCATGGCCGCCGCCAGGCGGGTGGCGGAGGGCGACCGCTACGTGCGCGAGGGGCACTGGCGCACCTGGGGGCCGATGACCCTGCTGGGGCCGGACGTCCACGGGGCGACGCTGGGGATCGTGGGCTTCGGTCGGATCGGGCAGGCGGTGGCGCGGCGGGCGCGCGGGTTCGGGATGACGGTCCTGTACCACGACGTCGCCCGCATGCCGCCGGCCACTGAGGCCGAGACCGGGGCGGCGTACGCGTCGCTCGCCGAGGTCCTCGCCAGGGCCGACTTCGTGACCCTCCACGTCACCCTCACGGCCGACACGCACCACCTGATCGATGCGGCGGCGCTGCGATCGATGCGACCCACGGCCGTGCTGGTCAACACGTCCCGCGGCCAGGTCGTGGACACGGATGCCCTCGCCGACGCGCTCCGCGACCGGGTCATCTGGGCCGCGGCGCTCGACGTCACGGACCCGGAGCCGCTCCCCGCGGACCACCCGCTGGTCGCCCTGGACACCTGCCTCGTGGTGCCGCACATCGCGTCCGCGTCGCGCGCGACGCGGGGCCGGATGGCGGCGATGGCCGCTGCGAACCTGCTCGCCGGCGTCCGCGGCGAGCGGCTGCCGACGCCCGTGAACCCGGAGGTCTACGAACGGGGCTGACGGCTCCCTCGGACGCCGGTCCGCCCCGTCCGTGGCCCGATCGGGCCGCCCGCGCCTGCCCCCAAGGTAGGATTGCCCATCTCGCGCCGGGCCGCGAGGATCAGGCACAGCCCGGAGGTCACGTGCTCGCCCGCATCCATCGCCCAGCGCTCCCGCACCTCGCCACCGTCCTCGCCGTCCTGCTGGTGCTCGCACTGACGCAGGCCACCATCCCGACCCCGGTGTTCGCGGCGACGACGCTCGCCGCGAGGTGTGACGCCGTCAACCTGCGGACGCGGCCGTCCACGAGCGCGACCATCAAGACCCGGATCAGGGCCGGGACGCGGGTCGTGGCGACCGCCCGGGTCAGCGGCTCGCGCTGGAGCACGCGGTGCGCCGGCCGGTCGGCATCGGGCAGCTCCTGGTACCGGATCACGTCGATCAACGGCCGGAGCGTGTCCCGGCTGTACGGCGTGAAGTACGTCTACGGCGCGACGAGCCTGTTCAAGGTCGTCACCGCGACCCCCGCGCCCACGCCAACGCCGGCGCCGACCCCCACCCCGACCCCCTCGCCGACCCCGACCCCGACACGGACGCCC
>MGOE01000154.1:11035-13846 GCA_001797035.1 Chloroflexi bacterium RBG_16_72_14 | reverse complement strand
TCGGGCTACATCGAGGGCATCGACGTCAGCCACTGGCAGGGCGCGATCGACTGGCCGAGCGTCGCCGACACGGGGCGCAGGTTCGCGTTCCTCAAGGCCTCCGACGACACGGACTTCGTCGATCCGACGTACGCGCGGAACTACGAGCAGGCGAAGGCGGCCGGGCTCGTCGTGGGCGCGTACCACTTCGCCCGCCCAGATGCGACCCCCGGCAGCGCGATCGCGGAGGCCGACCACTTCGCGGACACCCTGATCCTCGCGAGCGGCGACTTCCGCCCCGTCCTCGACCTCGAGCAGACCGGTGGCCTGCCCTCGGCCGAGCTCCAGGCCTGGGTCCGCGACTTCCTCGAGCAGGTCTACCTGCGGACCGGCCTAAGGGCGACAATCTACGTCTCACCCAGCTTCTGGTCGAACAAGATGAACAACACCGGGTGGTTCGCCGCCAACGGCTACGACACGCTGTGGATCGCGCACTGGACGACCGGGGAAGCGCCCACCGTTCCGGCCAGCAACTGGGGCGGCAAGGGCTGGACGTTCTGGCAGTACACGTCCGATGGGCGCGTGCCCGGCATCGAGGGCCGCGTGGACCTGGACCGCTACCGCTGGGACGACCTGGGGCTGGTCACGATCCCGTAGCACGCGGCACCGCTGCGCGGAGCCCCTCGGCGCATCCCATAGACTGCTGGCCACATGGACACGCCCACGCCCGTCGCGTCTGCGACCCACGCGCATGCCGCCGACGACCATCGCCACGCGGCCGTGTCGGGCCCGCGGCCCAACGCGCTCATCGACCTCGTCCGGGCCTCGGTCATCGGCGAGGACGAGGCGGTGCTCGGCCCGTTCGGCGTGCGGCGGGTCACGTACGCGGACTACACGGCGTCCGGGCGGAGCCTGTCGTTCATCGAGGACTACATCCGGGACGCGGTCCTGCCGCTGTACGCCAACACCCACACCGAGAGCTCCGGTACGGGGCTCCAGACCACGCGCTTCCGCGAGGAGGCCCGGCGGCTCGTCTTGGAGGGCGTCGGCGGTGACCATGACCGCCACGCGGTGGTCTTCTGCGGCTCGGGGTCCACGGCCGCGATCAACCGCCTGGTGGACGTCCTCCAGCTGCGGCTCCCGGCCGATCTCGACGCCCGCTGGGACCTGCGCTCCCGCATCCCGCCGGCGCAGCGCCCGGTGGTGTTCATCGGGCCGTACGAGCACCACAGCAACGAACTCCCGTGGCGCGAGTCCATCGCGGACGTGGTCACGATCCGGGAGGACCGCGACGGCTACATCGACCTCGCCCAGCTGGAGCGCGAGCTGGCCAGCTACGGCGACCGCCCGCTCAGGATCGGCTCGTTCTCGGCCGCCTCCAACGTCACCGGCATCGTCTCCAACACGTACGCCATCTCGCGCCTGCTCCACGAGCACGGCGCCCTCTCGTTGTTCGACTTCGCGGCCGCCGCGCCGTACATCTCGATCGAGATGGACCCGCCCGGCGACCCGCTCGCCTGCAAGGACGCGATCTTCATCTCGCCCCACAAGTTCATCGGCGGACCCGGCACGCCGGGGGTCCTCGTCGCGCGCCGGGAGCTGTTCCGGAACAGCGTCCCCGGGATGCCGGGCGGGGGCACGGTCGCGTACGTCAACCCGTTCGAGCACGTCTACCTGTCCGACATCGAGCACCGCGAGGAGGGCGGCACCCCGGCCATCGTGGAGTCCATCCGCGCCGGCCTCGTGTTCCAGCTCAAGGCGGCCGTCGGGGTGGAGGCCATCCGGGAGCGGGAGCACGACTTCGTCCACCGGGCGATGCACCGCTGGGAGGCGAACCCGTCGATCGAGATCCTGGGCAGCCACCAGGCCGAGCGCCTGTCCATCGTCTCGTTCGTCGTCCGTCACGACGGCCGGTACCTGCACCACAACTTCGTCGTCGCGCTGCTCAACGACCTGTTCGGGATCCAGTCGCGGGGCGGCTGCTCGTGCGCGGGGCCGTACGGGCACCGGCTGCTGGGGATCGATATCGAGACCAGCCACGAGTTCGAGCGTGAGATCACGCGCGGCTGCGAGGGGATCAAGCCCGGCTGGGTCCGGGTCAACTTCAACTACTTCATCAGCGAGCCAGTGTTCGAGTTCATCCTCGATGCCGTGGACCTCGTCGCGCGCGAGGGGTGGCGCCTGCTGCCGGAGTACGCGTTCGACCCGGCCACCGGGCTGTGGCGCCACCGCGACGGCCTGCCCGAGCCGCCACTCTCGCTGCGCGACATCCGCTACGCGGACGGGCGGATGGCGTACGACGGCCACCGGCGCCACGAGGCGGAGTCGCGGCTGGCGGCGTACCTCGCCGAGGCGCGCGCCCTGCTCGCGGACCGGCCGCGGCGACTGGCGGCCCCGACGATCGACGAAGGCGCGGTGGGCCCGGACTTCGAGGCCCTGCGCTGGTTCCTGCTGCCGGAGGACGTGGCGGCGCGTGGCTGAGGCGGCCGTCCTCGGGATCGATCTCGGGACCACGGAGGCGAAGGCGGCGCTCGTCGGGCTCGACGGGCGGCTGGTTGGCCTGGGCCGGGCGTCGTACCCGATGGACACCGGGCCCGACGGGCGCGCGGAGCAGTCGCCGGCGGACTGGTGGGCGGCCGTGGTCGCGGCGGTGCGGTCGATCGATCCCGCCGGGGTCGAGGTCGCGGCCGTCTGCGGGGTGGGCCAGGGGCCGACGCTGGCCGCGCTCGACGCCGAGGGGATGCCGGTGCGGCCCGCGATCTCGTGGCAGGACCGCCGGGCCGGCAATGGCGGCTTTGGCCTGCTGCCGAAGCTGGCCTGGCTGGCACGCGA
>MGOE01000154.1:10685-10988 GCA_001797035.1 Chloroflexi bacterium RBG_16_72_14 | reverse complement strand
CCACGGCGTGGGACGCGCTGGGCCTGTGGCTGTCCGGGCGCGCGGCGACGGCGCTGCAGGGCCACGAGACGGCGTTGGACGGGGAGGCGCTGCGGGCCGCGGGGGTGCCTGCGGAGCGGGTGCCGGCGCCCGTGCCCGTTGGATCCGTGCTCGGCCCGCTCCGGGCGACCGTGGCGGCGGCGATGGGGCTCCCGGCCGGGATCCCGGTCATCGCCGGCGTCAACGACGGGATGGCGAGCGTCCTGGGCGCCGGCCTTCGGGTGGCCGGCGACGCCGTGGACACCGGCGGCACGTCCGGCGGCC
>MGOE01000154.1:10405-10583 GCA_001797035.1 Chloroflexi bacterium RBG_16_72_14 | reverse complement strand
CGTCGACTGGCTGCGCACCGCCGTGCTGGGCGAGCGGTGGACACCGGACGAGCTGTTCGCCGCGGCGGCATCGGTGGCACCGGGTGCGGACGGCCTGGTGTTCCTGCCCTACCTCGCCGGCGAGCGGGCCCCGATCTTCGACGAGGCGGCGCGCGGCGCGTTCGTGGGGCTCACGCTG
>MGOE01000154.1:8666-10390 GCA_001797035.1 Chloroflexi bacterium RBG_16_72_14 | reverse complement strand
GCTCGAGGGCGGCGCGTTCGCGGTGCGCCACGTCGCGGAGCCGATCCTCGCCGCCGGCATTCCGCTCCGCGAGCTGCGCCCGGCGGGCCGGCCCACCCCGGGCGACCTGTGGGCCCGGATCAAGGCCGACGTGCTGGCTGTCCCGGTGGCGATCCCGACGATCGGCGAGACGGCCGTGCTGGGGGCGGCGATCCTCGCGGCGGCCGGGACCGGGGCGGTGCCGGACCTCGAGGCCGGCGTGGCCGCCATGACCTCCACCGCCCGACGGCTGGCCCCGGACCCCGCCGCACACGCCCGCTACGACGACCTGTTCGCCGTCTACCGCGACCTCTACCCGGCCCTCAAGCCCGCCTTCGACGCCGGCGCCGCAGCGCCCAGCTGACGCCCGCAACGGCGGCGCCGGCGAGCCAGATGAGCGGGACGCCGAAGAACGCGAACGTCAGCAGGCCCATTCACCGGCGCAAGCGCTCGCCCGCGCGGTGGTAGCATCCCCGCAGAGCCTTCGGGGCAGGGTGCGATTCCCGACCGGTGGTAGGGTCCCGCGAATGCGGGGCGAGCCCACGAGCGGCTCTTCGGGCGTCAGCCCGGGGAGTGCAGCAGATCCGGGGCGAGGCAGGTCCTCGCCGAGCGGAGCCGACGGTACAGTCCGGATGGAAGAAGGCCAAGGGCCGGTTCGATTCCGCCCAGGGATCGTCGCCGCGCGCCTCCTGCCCCGTTGCGCCGTGAGCGTGTACGGAGGTGGTGATGGCGACAGCGAGGGAGCCGGCGACGATCCCGTCGAGTCCGCCCACGCCCGCGCCCGTTCGCGCGCCCGTGCCCGGCGCCGGCATCCGGATCGACGGCGTCTCCCTCACGTTCCACGGCACGCGCACAGTCCACGCCCTGGACGCGATCGACCTCGACATCCGGCCGCGCGAGGTGGTCGCGCTCATCGGGCCCAACGGCTGCGGCAAGAGCACGTTGCTGCGCGTCATCGGCGG
Organism: Chloroflexi bacterium RBG_16_72_14; assembly: GCA_001797035.1. GTDB lineage: Bacteria > Chloroflexota > Limnocylindria > Limnocylindrales > CSP1-4 > CAIXZV01. Next base: position 9,410 of record MGOE01000154.1, on the reverse strand, counting down.
CCTGATCGCGCCGGACAGCGGCACGGTGGTGCTGGACGGGAACCCCGTGACCGGCCCCGACCCACGGGTCGGCCTCGTGTTCCAGGAGCCGCGCCTCCTTGCCTGGCGCTCGGCGGAGCGCAACGTCCGCTTCCCGATGGACCTCGCCGGCTGGCCGGAGGACCGCCAGGCCGCGCGCGCCGAGGACCTGCTCGGGCTGGTGGGGCTGCGCGAGTTCGCGAAGGCGAAGCCGTCCACCCTGTCGGGCGGCACCCGCCAGCGGGTCTCGATCGCGCGCGCCCTCGCCCTGGAGCCCGGCGTCCTGCTGCTCGACGAGCCGTTCAGCGCCCTCGACGCCCTCACTCGCGAGCGGTTCAATGCCGAGCTGCTCCGGCTGTGGGAGCGGACCGGCACGACGATCGTCCTCGTCACCCACAGCATCCCGGAGGCGGTGTTCCTCGCGGACCGGGTCGTCGTCCTGTCGCCCCGGCCCGGGCGCGTGGTGGCGGAGGTCCCGGTGGACCTGCCGCGGCCGCGACGGGTGACGGACCTCGACTCCGCGTTCGTGACCTCGGTCGCGGCGGACGTCCGGCGACACCTCGTCGACACCACGGATGACGCGATCGCCATGGCCGAGGCTCGGATCGCGGTTCCGCCCGGCACCCCGCCCGACGCTCCCCGTCGTCACGCCGACACGGAGCCCGGCACCCCCGCCTGGTTCGACCCGTTCCGGCCGGAGGACGAGCCGTGACGGCGACGACGACC
>MGOE01000154.1:7757-8519 GCA_001797035.1 Chloroflexi bacterium RBG_16_72_14 | reverse complement strand
CGCCTGGACCGATGGCACGATGTGGCCCCACATGCAGACCACGCTGGTCGAGGTCCTGCTCGGCTTCGCGATCGGTGCCGGGCTGGCGCTGGTCACCGGGGTGCTGCTCGCGCGATCTCGTCTCGCAGAGCGGCTCCTGAGCCCGTACCTCGTCGCCGCCCAGGCGACCCCGATCCTCGCGCTGGCCCCGCTCATCGTGCTGTGGTTCGGCACCGGGCTCCTGTCCAAGCTCGTGATCACGACGCTGATCGTGTTCTTCCCGGTCGCCGTGGCCACGATGGTGGGGATCCGGTCCGTGGACCCGCGCCTGCTCGAGATGGCGCGCAGCTTCCGGGCGACCGGCTGGCAGGTTGTCACCCGGGTCGAGGTCCCGGCCGCCCTGCCGGCGATCCTGGGCGGCATGCGCGTGGGCGTGACGCTCGCGGTGATCGGTGCCATCGTCGCCGAGTGGGCCGGCGGCGAGACCGGCCTCGGCGTGCTGATCAACGTCGCCCGCGGCTCGCTGTTCGACATCCCGCTCATGTTCGCCACCCTGGTCACGCTCGCGCTGACCGGCGTGGCCTTGTACCTCGTCATGCTCCTCGTCGAACGCCGGCTGGTCGGCGACCGATGAGCCACCGGAATGCCCAGGAGGATCGAAGACCCGTGCGCCTCGCTCGCCCCCGCCCCCGCCTCGCCCGCCCCCGCCTCGCCCGACCCCGCCTCGCCGTCCGGCCCTTCGGAGCCCTCGTCGCGGCGCTCGCCGTCCTCGTCGCCGCCTGC
>MGOE01000154.1:1619-7737 GCA_001797035.1 Chloroflexi bacterium RBG_16_72_14 | reverse complement strand
TCGCCGCCTGCGGCGGCTCGACCCCGCCCACGCCGTCGCCCACGACCCCGCTCGTCGTCGGCCTGGGCTACATCCCGAGCGTCCAGTTCGCCCAGTTCTACCTCGCCGACGAGGCGGGCTACTACCGCGACGCCGGCCTCGAGGTCACGCTCCAGAACAAGATCGACCCCGACCTGATCACGCTCCTCGGGCAGGGCTCGATCGACATCGGCAGCGGCGACGGCACCTCGGTCATCCCGGCGGTCAGCCAGGGCATCCCGGTCGTCTACACATCCACGATCTACGGCACCTTCCCGGCGATCGTCGTGGCCCGCGCCGATTCGGGGATCACGACCGCCGCCGACCTGCGCGGCAAGAAGATCGGCATCCCGGGCAAGTTCGGGACCTCGTGGATCCAGCTCCAGGCGCTGCTTGCCTCGGCGGGTTTGACCGAGGCCGACGTGGAGATCGTCCCATACCCGGACTTCGGCCAGACGGCCGCGCTCCAGCAGGGCGCCGTGGACGCGGCGACCGGCTTCGCCAACAACGAGCCGATCGTGCTCCGGCGGGCGGGCATCGAGCCGGTCGTGCTGGGCATCGACGACGTCACGCCGCTGCCGGGACCCGGTCTGGTGACCGGGCGGGCGACCCTGGCATCGAAGCGCGACGCCCTGGCCGCGTTCACGGCCGCGACGCTCCGCGCGATGGACGAGATCGCCGCCGACCCGCAGAAGGGCCTGGATGCGGCGTTCGCCGCCGTGCCGGACCTCGCCGCCGATCCCGAGCTCCAGCGCGAGATCCTGGACGCCACCATCGCGACCTGGACGAACAGCCGGACGAAGGCGCCGTTCGGGACGATCGACCGCGACGGCTGGCAGCAGTCCCTGGAGTTCATGACCTCGCTGGGCCTGGTGCCGAACCCGGTCACCGTGGACCAGCTGGTGGACGACTCGCTGCTGCCCTGAGGCGGTCCGCGGCGGGATGGCCGGCCCCTCCGATCGGGCCATCGGGCCGTTCCCCGCTGCCGAGCGCATGCCCCATCGTCTGCGCCCGGCGGTGGCGGGTCGTCGCGTGGCGGCCCCCGCCCAGTTCGAGGATGGACATGGACCCGGTCCTCGTGGGCGCCCTGTGGCTCCACACCCTGGCGATGGTGATCGTGCTCGGCTACTACGGGATCCTGGCCCGGATCGTGCTGCCGGCGCTGCGCCGGAGCCTCGACGGCCCGGATCTCGCGACGGCCGTGCCCGCGGTGGAGCGGCGCGCGCTGCCCTTCGTCGTGGCCGCTGCCGTCGCGTTCATCGTCACCGGCGCCTACCTGCTCGTGGTCGACGACCGCTACACGGGCATCGGCGACTTCTCGTCGTCGTGGTCCACGCTGATGCTCGTCAAGCACCTGGTCATCGTCGTGATGATCGCGCTGGCGGTGGTGGTTGACCGCCTGGCGCGCTCGGTCGGCGAGGCGACGGACGAGGGCCGGGGACAGGTCCTCGACGTCCTCGTGCTGGTCGCGGACGGGGCGACGGCCATGGGGGCGATCGCCCTGCTGCTGACGGCGATCGCCCAGCTCGGCTGAGGGCCGCCAGCACGAGCCTGACTCGGGAACCGCGCGGATGTGCCGCCACGCGGACGTGCTACGGTCCCATCCGAGCCCGTAGCTCAGTGGCAGAGCAGGGGACTTTTAATCCTCCGGTCCTGGGTTCGAATCCCAGCGGGCTCGCCAGCGGCGCTCCTCTGGACGACGGATGGGCCGCTGAGCGGTCGCGTAACCGCCCAGATTGATCGCCCAAGTCCCTGGATCCGCCCGAGCCCCAAGAAGGCGACTCTCGGGTCTGGCGAGCACGGAAGACCATCGCGTGCGTGACAGGAAGGCCAACGGGGGCGTGTCGATCTCGTCGCGGTTAGTGCGCCTGAGATGCAGAGGGGCGCGCCTGCTGCCCGTCTGATCGGGGTCGAGCGCGACCCATGGCACGGAGGCGCCTTGGGCTTACTCGCACGACCCTTTCTGGCGCTTGATCTTCACGACTTGGAACGACGGGACCGTTGTGTTCCCGCCGACCTGCGTGTCGTAGCTGTACGACCCGAGCCCGACCACGCTCATGGCAACGATGTCGCCCTCGACGAAGTCCGAGAGCTGGGCGGCATCGCCGGCGAACGCGGCGTTCTCGCCGTCCAGCGCCCAGTAGTCCTCCCGCCGGTACGAGGCATAGCCCAGGAACCCGTCGGCGCCCGTCGCTGCGTCGAACTGCCAGATGCAGGCCCAGAGCTTGTAGCCCTTGCCCATATACGTGTCGGGCGACTTCACGACCTTCTGCCAGGCCCGCTTCGAGAGTTCCACGTACTTGGATGGCAGCGTGATCGGTGGAAGGGTCTCCTCTAGGGTGGGCTCGTCGGTAGGTTCGAGGGTCGCCGCAGCATCGGGCGGCGCTGTTGATGTCGCGGCCGGAGCGCCCGAACCACCCGCGCATCCTGTCAGCAGAAGGCCGGCAGTCAGACCGACGGCCACGAGTCCCGCGCGCATCCCCCACCTCCCACCAGGTCAGCCGCCATTGGGCGGCGTCGCCTCCAATGATGCACCCGGCTCCGCGCCTCATTGACACGATCGAGCGCGACCGGCCGCCCGCGGAAGGCACGCGTCGCCCAGGGGGGAACCAGGAAGGCGCTTCGGACGGATCCGGGACCCGGGCCGCCTGGCCGGGGGGACAGGCGTTGTTGGTACGAGCGCGATCACGTCCCCCTGCGGGCCGGAGAGGACCACAACGCGGCAGAGGATCGGCGTTGGCGTTGACGCCGGCGGCCACGTCGACCGAGGCGTCCCGACGGGCAGGCCTAGCAGGAGCATCGCCCGCCGCTCCACGTCCGCAGCGGAGGGGCCGGTGCCGGCGGCGATGGGCTCGAGGACGATGCCGTCGAGCAGCGTCGTGAGGGCCCGGCTTCGCCGCCCTGCTGCACGATTCCCCGCCGTACCTCGCCTGGGCGTCGCTGCTGGGCGTGATCGCGCTCGTCGCCGGCGTGCTCACGGTCCTCAACGCGACCGGTGACACGCTCGCGATCCTGGTGGCGGCGACGGTCGTCCTGTGGGCCGGCGCGACGCTCCGCCACGCGGGGCTGGGTCAGCGCGCCTCGAAGGAGCGCTTGGAGAGGCCGTAGAAGTAGCCCTCGATCGCCGTCCTCGGCGCATCGTCGGGCGTCGCAGCCGCACCCAGCGTCACGAACAGGGGTGCGAAGTGCTCCACGGTAGGGTGCGCGAACGGCATGCCCGGCGCCTTCTCGCGGAACGCGAACAGCGTGTCGAGGTCGCCCCGGGCGAGCGCCTCGGCCGCCCACCTGTCGAACTCGATCGACCACTGCGGCGCGCCCGGGCGGCCCATCATGTACTCGGCGATGAACGGCAGGCCGTGGGTCATGAATCCCGACCCGACGATCAGCACGCCCTCGTCGCGCAGCGGCGCCAGCCGCTTCCCCACCTCGAACAGGTGCTCCGGGTCGAGGTCCGGCATCGAGAGCTGGAGGACGGGGATGTTGGCGTCCGGGTACATCGCCATCAGCGGCACCCAGGCGCCATGATCGAGGCCGCGGGTCGGGCGCTCGAGAACCGGCTCGCCTGCCGGCATCCGGGCCTTCACGGCCGTCGCCAGCTCCGGCGCGCCGGGAGCCCGGTACTCGAGGTCGTAGTAGCGCTGCGGGAAGCCGTAGAAGTCGTAGACCAGCGGGACGGTGGTCGTGGCCCCGATCGCCATTGGCGCGGTCTGCCAGTGGGCGCTGACGATGAGGATCGACGCGGGCCGCGGGAGGTCGCGGGCCCAAGCCGAGAGTTGGTCCATCCACAGGGGATCGTCCAGCAGCGGCGGCGCGCCGTGGCCCAGGTACAGGGCGGGGAGCGGGCCGGCGGCGGGTGCGGTGTCGGGCCGGGGACGCTGGACGGTCATCGGGAGCGGGTGTCTCCGGGTTCGATGAGGTGGCGGGAACGCTAGCCGGTCACGCCGGGCGGCGCAACGAGGCGTCGCCCGGCGCGGGAAGGAGGGGGGATCAGGCGGCGACCGGCGTGCGGACGACCGCAGTCTCGGGCGGGGCGACGAGCACGTAGGCGGTGTTCCAGGCACCGTTGTTGAGCATCTGGAGGCGGATGTTGAGCCAGGCGAGGCCCTCGAGCTCCTGCGCGGCGGCCAGCGGGCCCACGCGGACCGGGCGGAAGCCGATCGAGCCCGCAAGCTCCGCGACGGCGGTCGCGGCCGCGTCGTCGTCCGTCGCGAATAGGGCGTCGAGGGTCGTGCCCTGGCTCGACGGGTTGGCCTGGTTGGTCGCGAACACGGTGTTGAACGCCTTCACCACGCGCGCGCCCGGGAGCAGGGCGGCGAGGCGCTCGGCCCCGGACGCGCCGCCCGCGGTGGCGAGGCCGGAGTAGTCGGGCTTGAGCGGGTTCGTCGCGTCCACCACGACCTTCCCGGCGATGACCGGGACGATGTCCGCCGCCACCGCCTCGATGGCGGCATAGGGGACGGCGAGCACGACGACGTCCGCGCCGGCGGCAGCCTCCGTGGCGGTCGCGGCCCGTCCGCCGGCGCCGCTGGCGACGCTCCGGGTCTTCTCGGCGTCGCGTGCGGCGAACGTGACCTGGTGGCCGGCCCTCGAGAACGAGCTGCCGAGCGCCGAGCCGACGTTCCCGGTGCCGATAACGGCGATCTTCATGGCGTAGTCTCCAACCTCCCCGTGATCCGTCGCCGATCCCGGCGCCGGGTCTTGACGTTTTGCTTCAGGCAAATCAACATTGCCGACAGCGATACTCTGCCATGGTGTAGGCCAGGAGTCAAGTAGGTTGTCTGAAGAAAAACAGCGGAAGCCGGCTTCCCGGGTCAACGTCGGCCGGGAGACGCGGCGCTGGCGGCAGTCGCGCGCGCTCACGCTCGCCCAGGTCAGCGAGCGAAGCGGGCTCAACGTCGGCTACCTGTCGCAGATCGAGAACGAGAAGGCGGTCCCCTCGCTGGATGCGCTCCAGGCGATCGCGACAGCGCTCGACGTGCCGGCGGCGTGGCTGCTGCTCGATTCCGGTATGACACCGCGGGTGGTCCTGGCCGGGGACCGGCCGAGCCTGCCGGCAACCGGCGGGGCGAGCGTCACCGAGGTCGACGCGGGGACGTCGCGCGACATGTGCATCATCGAGGCGGTCGTGCCGCCCGGCCACGCGACCGGGGTCCACGCCCACCAGGGTGACGAGCACCACGTCGTCCTGTCCGGCCGCTGGCGGATGACCCACGGCGACTCGGTGATGGAGCTCGGGCCCGGCGATTACCTGGCCTGGGACCCGACGGTGCCCCACGACGCCGAGAACATCGGGCCCGACGAGGCACGGATCCTGATCATCTATCCGCGCCATGGCCGTCGGACCGGGACCGCTGACGAGCGGGGAAGGGGCTGACGCGATGGCGATGCCTGGCGGCGGGCTCGTCGTGCTCATCACCGGGGCCACCGGGCCCGTGGGCCGGGCGGCCGCGGCCCGGTTCGCCGCCGACGGCGCGCGCCTTGCGCTGGTGGGCAGGGATCCCGGCCGGCTCGATGCCGTGGTGCGCGAGCTCGGGCTGCCCGAGGACCGCGTGCTGCCGGTGCCGGCGGACCTCCGGGACGGCGAGGCTGCGCGCGCGGTGGCGGCCACCGTGGATGCCCGGTTCGGGCGGATCGACGTGCTGCTCCACCTGGTCGGCGGCTGGACCGGAGGCACCGCGGTCGTGGACCTCGACCCGGACGAGGTCCGGCGGATGCTGGACCAGCACCTGTGGACGACCCTCCACGTCGTCCAGGCGGTCGTGCCGGGCATGGTCGCGCGTGGCTCCGGACGGGTGCTCGCCGTATCTTCGCCGTTCGCCGCCAGCCCCGGCCCGCGAGGCGCCAGCTACGCGATCGCCAAGGCGGGCGAGGAGATCCTCCTGCGGTCGCTGGCGCGCGAGACGGCGGGGACGGGCGTGACCGCGAACCTGCTCGTCGTCCGCGCCGTGGACGCCGCCCACGAGCGGGAGTCCGCGCCGTCGCCCAGGAACGCGGGCTGGACGACGCCGGAAGAGGTCGCCGAGGTGCTGTCGTTCATGGCCTCGCCGGCCGCCGCGGCCGTCAACGGGCAGCGCATCGGGCTCGACGGGCGGTGACCCTC
>MGOE01000154.1:81-1573 GCA_001797035.1 Chloroflexi bacterium RBG_16_72_14 | reverse complement strand
GCCGATCATGCGAGCCGTAACGAGAAAGCCCGCCACCTGCGCCGCCTGCCGGCGGCGAATCGACTGGCGCGGCGCTGACCACCACCGCGCCCCGGGATCGCTCGAGGACGGCATCGCCCTGTGCCGCGACTGCGCCTACCACGCCGAGCACCCGGGCGCCGCGTAGGGCCCACCCAGCCATCACACCCAGGCGCTTGACTCCGCTGTGACTCAAACGGGCGATTCTCGAGCGTGGCCCGCGCCTCGAAGCCGACGTTCCGCGTGCGAGCCGAGCGCGGAAATCGCCCGGATGACTCCCACGCGAGTCAGGTGCGGGGCTGAACCGGGGTCAGCTCAGCCTCGTCGCAGCCGCCCGAGCAGCGACCGTGGCGAGCCGCGCTCCCGCAGCCGCCGGGCGAGGGTCTCGGCCAGCGCCGAATACTCGTCCGGCCGGTTGTAGCGCTGGGCAGAGACGCGGAGCAGCACCGACGTCGCGCGCTCGCCGTCGGGGATCGCCGCGGGTACCGGCCAGGTGAGCACCGACACCTCGATCCGCTCCTCGTCGAACAGGGCCGCCTGGAGGCGCTCCGCTGCCGCCGGCGTCGCCGCGAGGCCGGGCAGGGGGACCGAGGCCATCGCGCCCAGCATCTCGGCCGGGGACGGCGCCGGCACGCCGAGGGCGGCGCAGATCGTATCCCGGGCCCGGCGGGCCAGGGCGGCGTTGGCGGCCATCAGCCCGGACCAGCCCTCGTCGTGCAGGCCGCCGACGTAGCGGATCGCCGCTGGCAGCGCGAGCACCGCGGTCGGGTCGATCGTCCCCGTCCAGTCGAACTCCAGCCGGAAGCGCGACCGATCGGTCCGCGGGTCGTTCGCCCCATGCGACACGACCAGCGGATGCGTGCCCGCGCGGAGGTCGGAGCGCACGGACAGGATCGCCGCACCCTTCGGCGCGCACAGCCACTTGTGCCCGTTGCCCGTCCAGTACGCGGCGCCGATCGCGGTCACGTCCACGGGCACCATGCCCGGGGCGTGCGCGCCGTCGACCATCGTGTCCACGCCCCGCCGGTCCAGCTCACGGACGACCGCCGCCACCGGGAAGATCAGCGCCGTCGGCGAGGTCACCTGGCTCACCAGCGCGAACCTCGTCTGCTCGGTGACGGCCTCGATGTACGCCTCTACGACCTGCGACGGGTCGTGGATCGGGAACGGGATCCGCGCGATGACGAGCCGGGCCCCGTCACGCTCGGCCGCGGCGCGCATCGCGTTGAGCGTCGCGTTGTACTCGTGGTCGCCGGCTAGCAGCTCGTCGCCGGGCCGGAAGCGGCGTGACGCGAGGACAGTCGAGACGGCCGCGGTGGCATTGGGGACGAAGGCGATCCCCTCGGGGTCCGCGTTGAGGAATGCCCCGACGCGTCCCCGGACGTCGTCCAGCTGCCCCTCGAGCTCCCGGTCGAGGAAGCGGACCGGCTCGGCCTCGATCCGCTCGCGCCACACCCGCTGGGCCTCGAGGACC
>MGOE01000154.1:0-73 GCA_001797035.1 Chloroflexi bacterium RBG_16_72_14 | reverse complement strand
GCAGGCACCGAAGACGCCGTGGTTGAGGAACGAGACGGTGGGCTCGAGGAGCCACGGTGATCGGTCGAAGGTG
>MGOE01000153.1:31178-39497 GCA_001797035.1 Chloroflexi bacterium RBG_16_72_14 | reverse complement strand
CTCGTGCCCTGCGCCCAGGCCGAAGACGAAGCGCCCGCCGCTGATCTCGTCGAGCGTCTCCGCCGTCTTGGCGATGATGCCGGGGTTGCGGTGGAGCGCGGACAGCACCCACGTCCCCACCTTGACGTGCGAGGTCGTGGCCGCAACCGCACCGGCCATCGACACGCCGTCCCACATGCCCTGGGGCGCCGCGTCCTCGACGCGCCACAGGAGCTCGTCGGGTATCCACAGCGTGTCGAAACCCATCGCCTCGGCCCGCAGGGCCATCACGCGGAGGTCGGTCCAGCGGGGCGTGATCCGTTCCGGCCCGAACTGGGCGATGGGCAGCACCACGCCGATCTCGAACGGGCGCACGAGTCTCTCCTCCGGCGACTGGGACGGCGAGTCTAGCCGCCCGGGGCAAGCCGTTGCCGGCCGGCCGCGACGGTCCCGGCCGGCCGCAACGGTTGGCTAGCGCCGGCGGTCGGCCGGCACCGGCTCGAGGATCAGGGCCTTCATCGGGCAGCAGTCCGCCGCCCGCTGCGCGTCGTGGAGCAGGTCGCGATCCACCGGCCCCGCGCGGAGGATCGGGAACCGCCACTCGTCGAGGTCGATCAGCTCCGGCAGCATGTCCCCGCACAGGCCGTAGCCGTCGCACCTGACCCAGTCCACCCGGAGGCGCCGCTCCCCGTTACGCGACATCGAGCCGCGACCTCGTGACGGAGCACCGTCGCATCCGCGCGTGCCGGTTGAACTCGTCCCCGAACACGTCCAGGGCGCTGGCCAGCAGCTGGACCGCGCCGTCCGGGTGGTGGCAGGCGCCGCGGCCGGGGAGCTGGGCGGTCCAGCGCTCGATGCGGTCGAGATCGTCGGCCTCGGCGCGGCCCCGCGCGACCCTTGCCGTCGCATCGCCCAGGGCCCGCAGCCCGTACACGCAGGGGCCGCACTGGCCGGCGCTCTCGTCCGCCATGAAGCCCATGATCTCGGCGGTGGCCGTCACGCCACACCGGCCCTCCGGCAGCAGCCCGACGATCCCGCAGCCGAAGGCGAGGCCGCCGGCGCGCATGCCGGCGGGATCGAGCGGCAGGTCCCAGACGTCCTCGGCGCGGGCCCACGTCCCGAAGTAGCCGCCAAGGACGACCGCCTGGACGGCGTGGGACCCGGCTCCCGACGCGGCGGCGACCTCACCCACGGTGGTCCCCAGCTCGATCTCGCGGACGCCCTGCTGCTCCGCCGCCCCGGTCACCGTGATCAGCCCCGTCCCCGGCGTCTCCGAGCGACCGGCCGTCCGGTACCAGTCCTCGCCGAACCGGGCGATCAGCGCCGCATACGCGAGGCTCTCCACGTTCTGGACCAGTGTCGGGCGGCCGTCCACGCCGCGCTCCGACATCCGCGGCGGGGTGGTCGTCGGCCGGGCGTCGCCGGCGTTGATGTAGTGGACCGCCGCCGTCGCCTCCCCGGCAACGTAGCCGACCGGTGCGGTCACGATCCGCAGGGGCGGACGCCGCTCGTCGCCGCGCTCCATGAGGGCCCGGCTCATGGCGGCCACGGCCGCCTCGTGCTCCCCGCCGACGTACAGGACGATCTCACCCGCGCCGACCGCCTCCGCGGCGAGGATGGCACCGTCGATGACCAGGTGCGGCCGGTTGGCCATCAGCACCCGGTCCTTGAAGCTCGCAGGCTCGCCCTCGGCGCCGTTGGCGACGATGACCGCGTCGCCGTGCCGCCGCTCCGCCATGGCGCGCCACTTGCGCCCCACCGGGAACCCGGCGCCGCCACGGCCGAGCAGCCCGCTCGCCTCCAGGCTGGGGATGATGTCGCGCCGCCGATCGCCAGGCAGCGGGCCGAGCCTGGCCACGTGCGCGCCGAGACGCTCCGCCGCGCCGCCCATCGGCGTGCCTGCCAGGAGTCGCTGGGTGATCGGGTACGTGCGCAACGGCTCCTCCACGCAGGGCGCCACCGCCCGGGGTCTATCGACCTGAGGCGCCGCGAGGGGCAAAGGTTTCGCCGTCGCGCGCGTGGGCGGACCGCGGGGCACCAATCGGGGACGCGGGTTCGCCCGGCGAGCTCCGGGCCGGGCGATCAACGCGTCAGTCGCCGGCGTCCTCGGGCGTCGTTGGGCCGGCCCACGGCGGACGGCCGACGCCCTTCCGCGGGAGCTTCTCGGCGAACCTGTCGGCCTTCCACTGGGACCAGCCCGGGTGCCGCTCGCCGACGGCCTTCCAGCCCCCCGCCCACGGCGGCCGCCCGGCCTCGCGAACCGCCTTGCCGTCGACGGTGAACACGTCGACGTCCGTGGAGCCCTGGGCACGCTCGCCCGTGATCGCGATGGTCTTGCCCACGAGGTCCTTGAGCGGATGGTCCTCGCCCCACCACCACGGCGGCCCGACGTGGAGTGCATACACGGTCGAGCCCACGGTCAGGGTGTAGGCGGTGTCGCCGTCGGCGTCGGTCCTGGTGCCCACGCGGCCCAAGACGGAGATCGAGACCGCCGGCACCCTGGGGGCCTTGTCGGCCTTGGGGCCCTTGCCCGGCTTCTCGCTCGCGGCAGGCGCAGGGGTGGGAGTCGGGTCCTGGCCGACGGCCGGGATCGCCACGGCCAGCGCGAGGATCGCCGCCACGGCGACCGCGCCGGTTCCGAGACCGAGAGTTGAGCGACCTGATCGCGGCACGGGCGGAGTGTCTCCCCGTCACCTTGCCGAATCAAGGACCAGTCGGCCGTTTCGACACAGGGTGCCGTCCCGGCGGCAGATTCCGGTGCGCGAGGGCACCGATCGAGCGCGGTCAGGGTCCCGCCGACAGTCCTGCAGGCGGACGGGTGCGCCGGTCCTCGCGCCCGCCGCCCCGCGAGCGGCGACTCGCCGGCCGATGCGAGCCCATTCGCCACGGACTACCCGGCCGGCCGGTATCCCACCAGGCGCAGTGCGGCATCGCGGAGGACGTCGTGGGGCACCGTCGGCCACAGGCCGCCGTAGCTGATGACGAGGCCGTTGAAGAACGCGAGGTAGAACGCGACGAGGAGGTCGGGGTCCGCCGAGGCGATGATCGCGGCCTCCGTGCGGGCCTCCGAGAACACGCGTCGGAGGTTGGCGTGGGACCGGCCGCCGATCTCGTCGATGTCGAACCCGAGCGAGCGCAAGAGGGCTCGGCCGCCCTCGCCCATCAGGCCGCCGAGGATGACCGTGAACTGGCTGTTGCGCTCGTACAGCTCGAGGGTGCGGTCCACCAGGATGTCCAGCTTCCGGCGGGCGGGTCCGTACTCGTCGGCGACCGCGGCGGTCATCGCCTCCAGCCTGCCGAACCCCTCGGTGAGGAGCGCGCGCAGGATGTCCTCCTTCGAGTCGAAGTGCCAGTACACGTTTCCCGGGCTCATGCCCGCCTGGCGGGCGACGTCGGCGACCCGGCATGCCGCGAAGCCGCGCTCCGCGAACAGCGCCAGCGCGGCATCGAGGATCCGTGCGCGGCTGGCCCGTCGCGCCTGGTCGCCGCTCTCGCTCGTGCGGGGTGCCATCGTGAGCGACTCCTTCGCTGACTGAGTGTTCAGTCTGCAGTCTTTCACTGAATGGCGACTCAGTCAATGGCGCTGATCGCGCCGTTGACGGACGCCCTACGATCCTCACCATGGCAAGCCGCGTCCCCGGTGGGTCAGCCGAGCGTCACGTCCGCGGAGGCCTGCTGACGGGCGCCCAGGTCTCCGCGATCAACCGCTTTCCGGACGACAATCCGAACCCGGTGCTGCGGTTCGATGACGACGGGCGCCTGATCTACGCGAACCCGGCGAGCGCCGGCGTGGTGAAGGCCTTCGGGACGGCCCTCGGTGACCGGCTGGCGCCGGACGTGCTCGACCGCTTCGCGGCCGTCGCATCGTCACGGGGGTTCGTCGAGTTCGCCTGGGACAGCCGGACCTACGCCCTGTGGCCGGTACCGATCCCGGATCTCGGGTTCACGAACCTGTACGGGATGGACGTCACCGCGGAGCGGGCGATCGTCAAGTTTCCCGACCAGAACCCCAACCCGGTGTTCCGCATCCGCCCCGACGGGACGCTGGTGTACGCGAACCCGGCGAGCGCGCACCTGATCGGCGGCCTGGGCCTGAGGATCGGTGAATGCCTGCCGGCCGATCTCCGCCGGGCGCTGCTCGCACGCGCGGCAACCGCGGATCCGGCGTCGCTCGAGATCGAGGCCGGCGAGCGCTCGTTTGCGCTGCTGGCCGTGGACGTCCCGGAGTTCGGCTTCGTGAACGTGTACGGGACCGAGATCACGGCCATCCGGGAGCGGGAGAGGCTGGCACGCGAGAACGAGCGCCTGCTGCTCAACATCCTCCCGGAGCCGATCGCCCGGCGGCTGCGGGAGGGCGAACCGCTGATCGCCGACCGGTTCGACGACGTCACTCTGCTGTTCGCCGACATCGTCGAGTTCACCCGTCTGTCGTCGAACCTGTCGCCGACCGAGCTGGTCGGCGTCCTGAACGAGGTGTTCACGGCGTTCGACGACCTGGTCGACCGCTACGGGCTCGAGAAGGTGAAGACCATCGGCGACGCGTACATGGTGGTGGGCGGGCTGTCCGAGCGCATGGACGACCACACGGCCCGGATGGCCGCGATGGCGCTCGAGCTCGCCGACACGGTCGGCCGCATCGAGGCCGCCGTCAGGCTGGGCATCGCCTTCCGGATCGGCCTGCATCGCGGGCCGGTCGTGGCCGGCGTCATCGGCACGCGCAAGTTCATCTACGACATCTGGGGGGACACCGTGAACCTGGCCAGCCGGATGGAGTCACACGGCGTGCCGGGGCGGGTCCAGGTGACGCACGCAGTGCGGGAGCGGCTCGAGGGCGCGTTCCGGTTCGAGGCTCGTGGTCTCGTCGACATCAAGGGCAAGGGTCCCACCCCGACCTGGTTCCTCACCGGACGGGCAGGCGCGACGACCGTGGTCGGTGAGCCCGCCGGGGACGCGGCACGGCCCACGATTGGCGGGTGACGGTGGCAGGGACCACGGGACGGCGACGGGGTACCTCCGCTTGAGGCGGCGGGTCAGTCCAACGCGTCGCCGGCCGCGAAGCGCGCGATGAGGTCCGTGTAGCCGGGCAGCCCCCGCTCGTAGCCGATCGCCCAGAAGCCCGACCCGGCCAGGCCCCGATCCCGGGCGAGGGCGAGCTTGGGCGCGAGGGTCGCCGGCGAATCCACGTAGATCGCCTCCCAGCGGACGTCCGCGGCCGATCCGGCGGGTGGCGTCGCCTCGGATGCCGGCGGGCCCATGCTCCCGTCCGAGCCGAGCAGGTAGACCTCGACCTGCTCGACCTCGTCGCGGACCGGGGCGACGTCCGGATCGGTCAGCAGCTCGAGGTTCCGGCGCGGGATCCAGGTCTCACCGCGGCCGGTCTCCGGGGCGCCGACCACGGGGCCCGCGACCGGCCAGGTCACGCCGTACAGCGGCAGCCCGAGGATGGTCCGCTCCGCCGGCACGCCCAGGGCCGCGTACAGGTCCAGCGACCAGGCGAGGTCCTTGCCGTCGCCGTCGCGCCGATCGAGGGGCGCTGATGCGCCCGGCGACGAGCCGGCCGTCCGGTAGTCGTAACCCATGAGGAAGATCCGGTCGGCGCCGGCCGCGGTGGCCGCCGCGGCCATGGTCGCGCCGACCCCGCCGGCGCCGGTCGCGGCCGAGACCTCGTCGCCCGGGTCCGCGGCCACCACGGCCTCGCGCAGGCGTCCCACGAACGCCCCGTAGGCGGGCACCAGCAGCGGGTCCAGCGCCTCGATGTCCACGTTGACCCCGTCCACGCCGATCTCGCCGGCCAGCGCGACCAGCGACGCGATCGTCGCGTCCTGGAGCGCGAGATCCTCGAGGAACCGGCGGTTTCGGCCGATCCCGAAGCTCGTATACACGATCTCGACGCGTGTCCCGCGCTCGTGGGCCTCGCTGATCAGCCGGCGTCCCACCTCGCCCGTGATCGCCCGGTAGCCGCGCTGGCCCGCGTTGAGCGCGCCACTGCTGGCATGCGTGACGCTGAACAGGGCGAGCGTCGTGAGCCGGGTGCCGGCGACGTGCGCGGCGATCCCCTCGTCCATCTCCCAGTACGGCAGGAAGCCGTAGACCTCGGTGCCCGGGACCGGGCGCGGCGAGGCGCCGGCCGGGCCGGACGGGACGGCGCTGGACGGCGATTCGGCGAGCGGCGATGAGGCGAGCGGCGATCCGTCGTCCGGCGCGGGTCCGCAGCCCGCGAGGGTGGCCAGGACGAGCGCGACGACGAGCCCCAGGCGGGCGGCGTGTCGGCGGTGCACCGTGACAGCCTAGCCGCGAGTGCCCTCGAGCGCGCCGACGGGTGCCTCCACCACGCGGAGCGGGCCCAGCTGCCACGATCACGAGGGCGCCATGCGACGCCGAGGCGACGACGCGCTGGACACTCGGGAGCCGGCCCACGTGGCACTCGATCCGGCGCTCCGGCGGGCGAGCAGCGACCAAGCTGGCCCGAGTTCGGGGATCAGGCGGCCCGGTCAGATCCGGGGCTCTTGCCGAGGGGCATGTCCCGGCCCGACACTCGTGCCGTGAACCTGCCAATCGTGCCCTGCCCCATCAGCCCCGTGCCGAGCCCCGTGCCGAGCCCCTCGCGGCCGGGCGCCGCATGACGGACCTCGCGATCCGGCCGGCGGCCGACGTCCGCTGGGACCTCGTGGCGCTCGGCGAGGTGATGCTCCGGCTCGACCCGGGCGAGGAGCGGATCGCCACGACCCGCACCTTTCGCGCCTGGGAGGGCGGCGGCGAGTACAACGTCGCCCGCGGGCTCCGGCGCTGCTTCGGGATGCGGACGACGGTCGTGACCGCGCTGGCCGACAACCCGGTCGGACGCCTGATCGAAGACCTCATGCTCCAGGGCGGCGTGGACCTGTCGCACCTGCGCTGGGTGCCCTACGACGGCGTCGGTCGGGGCGTCCGGAACGGCCTCAACTTCACCGAGCGCGGGTTCGGCGTGCGGGGTGCCGTGGGCTGCTCCGATCGCGGCCACACGGCGATCTCGCAGCTGCAGCCCGGCGACGTGGACTGGGACCGGATCTTCGGCGAGGAGGGTGCGCGCTGGTTCCACTGCGGCGGGATCTTCGCGGCCCTCGGCGAGTCCACGGCGCTGGTGGCGGCAGAGGCCATGGCGGCCGCGAAGCGCCACGGGACGGTCGTCAGCTACGACCTCAACTACCGGCCGTCGCTGTGGCAGGCGATCGGGGGCGAGGCGAGGGCGCGCGAGGTCAACCGGACCCTGGCGCCGCTGGTGGACGTGATGCTGGGCAACGAGGAGGACTTCGGCGCGGCGCTCGGCTTCGAGGTGGAGGGGCTCGACCCCGACCTGTCGTCGCTGGACCCGGCGGGCTTCGGCCGGATGATGGGGCGGGTCACGGCTGCCTACCCGGACCTGCGCCTGGTGGCCACCACGCTGCGCAGCGCGCGCACGGCGTCGCACAACGACTGGGGCGCCGCCTGCTGGGCGGACGGCGCGCTCCACGTCGCCACGACCCGGCCCGACCTCGAGATCCTGGACCGGGTGGGCGGCGGCGACTCGTTCGCCTCGGGCCTGATCTACGGCCTGCTCACCGGCCGTCCCGTGGCGGAGGCGCTCGAGTACGGCGCGGCGCACGGCGCGCTGGCGATGACCACGCCCGGTGACACCTCGACGGCGACCCTGGCCGAGGTCGAGCAGGTGGTTCGAGGGGCGTCCACCCGCGTCGCGCGCTGACCGGTCGCGCCGGGATCGCGCCGGCCGTCACGGAGCCTCGCCCGCGTCAGGTCGCGCGGGCGGCGACCCCATCGGCGATGTGCTGGGCGTCCTGCGCGATCCCGTGGACGATCCCGGAGGCGCGCCGCATGAGCCACGGGAAGCCGAGCACGAACAGGCCGGCGAGGGGCGTGCTGCCGGCCTCGTGGCGGGGCACGCCCGCGGCATCCAGGACAGGTCCGGGCAGCCAGCCGAACTCGCCGCGGACCCCCGTCGCCCAGATGACCGTCCGGATGCCGAGCGCCCGCAGGTCGAGGCGCGCCGGCGAGCGGACCGAGCCCGCGTCCGGGTGCGGCTCGTCCGCGGGATCGTCCTCGAGCGGCGGCAGGCCGGCCCCCGAGGCCTCGATCGCCTTGTCCAGCAGGCGCGAGACGTTGGCGGAGGTCTCATCGCCGAACCGGATGCAGTCCGCCACGGTGTCGTCCAGGAGCACCGCGTCGCCATCGAGCCCCCGCATCCTGCCGACGAGCGTGGCCCCGCGGTCCGCCAGCCACTGGAGGCTGAGCGTGTGGCCGTAGCGGCCGACGCCCGAGGTCAGCGGCTGGCGAGCCCGGAGCTCGGCAGGATCCTCCACCTGGTCC
>MGOE01000153.1:30582-31144 GCA_001797035.1 Chloroflexi bacterium RBG_16_72_14 | reverse complement strand
CAGCCACTCGAACACGTCCCGCCCGCGATGCCGCCGGCGCAGCCGCCCGACCCGCGACGGCGAGAGGTACACCGGCCGGCCGGCGTCCAGGAGGTCCTCGGTGATCTGGCAGCCGGTCTGGCCGCCGCCGACGACGAGCACGGCGCCCTGGGGCAGCGCGGCCGCGCTGCGGTACGTGAGCGAGTGGAGCTGGGTCAGCCAGGGCGGGAGCGCCGCGGCGATCGGGGGCACGCTGGGCACGTTCTGGATTCCCGACGCGACGACGACCGACCGGGTACCGACGCGGTCGCCGCCGGGACCCCCGATCTCCACGTCGAAGCCGCCGCGGCCGTCGGGGGTCACGGCAGACACGGCCGACCCCTCCCGCACGGGCAGGCGCCAGCGCGCGGCGTAGGCGGACAGGCAGTCCGCGAACACGCCCGCGGACATGAACCCGTCCGCCGGCTGTGCCACGTCCTCGTCGGTGTCGCCGGGCAGCCGGTTCGCCCACGAGGGGGTGTTCATGGCGAAGGTATCCCAGCGCTGGGAGCGCCACGTCTCGCCGATCCGGCCCCGCTCGAGG
>MGOE01000153.1:18685-30564 GCA_001797035.1 Chloroflexi bacterium RBG_16_72_14 | reverse complement strand
TGGCTGGCCGCGAGACCGGCATGGCCGCCGCCGACGACGACGGCGTCGAGACGCTGCATGGGCCGACAGCCTACGCGGCGCCGCAAGCCGCGCCAATCCCCGGTGGGCGCCCGGCAGGTCCCGGCGTGCGACCGGCAAGGCCCGGCGGGCCACCGCCAAGGTCCCGGCGGGGACGGGCCCCCGGTCCCGGTCCTGTGGGCCTCGCGCGGGTCGGCAACGCGACCGATGGCCCGTTCTCACGGTGCCCCGCTGACCGCACAGTGCATGATGCGACCCGTGCCCGCACGGTGCGCTGGTGCGTGCAATCCGGTATGAGGGTCGGGGTGAGAGCAAACGGTTCGGGTCCCGGAGGCGGCGGCAGGCTGGGCGTGCTGCTCGCGGTCTTCGAGTTCCCGATGCTCGTGGCCGGCTTCCGCGCGATCATCGACGGCGAGCCGGACATGCACGTGGTGGGCGAGGTGCCGGCGCGCGAGCAGCTGCCCGAGTCCCTGCGCCAGAGCAAGGCGGACGTGGTCATCACGGAGTGCCTGCCGTTCAACGGCGCCGGCTGCACGACCTACGAGGCGATCGAGCAGATCCGGGCCGTCCGGCCCGACATCCGGATCCTGGCGATCGAGTGCCGCTGCGGGAGCGAGCAGTTCAGCCTCGCCCTCAAGGCCGGGGCCGACGGGTTCCTGACCCGCGAGGCGGAGACCTCCGACATCGTGGCGGCGCTCCGGTCGGTCAGCCGCGGGCAGACGTACGTCAGCCCCTCGATCGTCACCCGGATGGTCAACACCTACGTCCTGCGCAGCCCGGAGGGCTCGCTCGAGGACGCGTACTCGACGCTCTCGGATCGCGAGAAGGAGGTCCTGCTGCTGGCGGCCGTGGGCCACACCAACCGCGAGATCGCGAAGGTGTTTCACCTCTCGGAGCAGACGGTCCACAACTACCGGGCGAACATCATGGAGAAGCTCGGCTTCCACGATCGCGTCGAGCTGCTCAAGTACGCGATCCGGCGCGGGATCATCTCGGTCGCCGACCTGTAGCCCTTCGGGGTCAGCGCGCCCCGTCGATGGCGGCCGTGATCGCGGCCACGTCGAGCTGGCCGCTGAAGCGCGCGACCTCCGTGCTCGCCGTGCGCACGATCACGACCGGCCCCGCGGTGAGGCCGGCCGCCGTGCCCTCGGCGGTCTCGGCCGCCACCGCCGAGGCGATCGCCGGATCGTCCATGCAGTCGCTCAGCGCCCGCACGTCGAGGCCGAGCCGGGCCCCGAAGCGCAGGATGCTGGTCGGCGTGTAGATGCCCGCGCCCTGGCCCCGCGCCGAGACGGCCAGCACGTCGTGGGTGAACCAGGTCGGCCCGTCCTGGCTCGCCACGCACCTGACGGCGGAGGCGGCGACCACGGATTCCTCGCCCAGCGCGGCCAGGTCGCGCTGGACGACGCGGATGTCGCCGGCGGTGATGCGCGTCCGCAACTCGGGGCCGAGATCGTTGGCGATCACCGCGGATCCGGTGGCCTGGTAGTCCATCCACAGCTCGACCGTGACCGGCGCCGTGGTGTCGCCCGCCTCGCGGGCGCTGGTCGCGATCCCCGTCCACGGGTCGGCGGGCGGCTGGGCCGTGGGCAACGGCGCGGGCGTGGCGCCGGCGGCCGCAGCGTCGATGGTCGCCAGGAACGCCGGCATGTCCGGGACACCGAGGAACCGGTTGCCGTTGACGTCCGTGGTCGGGGTGGACTCGATGCCGGCCCTGACGCCGGCCGAGGTGTCGTCGAGCACGTCCACCAGCGGCTCGCGCTCGTCCATGCAGGCCGCGAAGGCGGTGGCGTCGAGCCCGACGGCGGCCGCGATCTGGGCCAGCCGGGGCCGCGCGAAGGCGCCCTGGTTCTCGCCCACCTGCCCAGCGTAGACGGCGTCGTGCATGGCCCAGTACCGGGCCTCGCGGCCGGCGCAGCGTACGGCGACCGCCGCGTCCAGCGACTCCTCGCCGAGGAACGCGTAGTCGCGGTGGACGACGGCCACGGTCCCGTCCTCGATCCGCGACAGGAGCTGCGGCAGGACCTGCTGCGCGAACCGTGCGCAGAACGGGCACTGGTAATCCGCCCAGTACTCGACGACGACCTTCGCGTCCGCGCGGCCGAGGCGGTTGCCCTCGGACGGGAGGGCGGCGATCCCCGTGGGCGACGGGCCTGGTCCCGCAGAGGTGCCGGGCGAGGCCCCTGGCGAGGCGACGGCAAGCGACGGAGACGCAACGGCCCCGCCGCCCGGCGCGGTGACCCGCCCGACGCCGATCCCCGCCCCGAAGGCGAGGACGACGGCGAGGGCGCCCAGCGCGATCGCGGGCGGCCGGCTCGGCCGGCCGGCGGGAGCGACGGCGGCGATGTCATCGGGCAGGGGGTGGGCGGCGGCGGGATCAGGGCCGGGGTCGGTGGAATCGTCGTTCACGGGAGCCATGGTGACGGATGCGCAGACACCCGCGTCAAGGGCCGTGGGGGACGGAAGGCGCGCGCGACGGCATACTCGGGGCGTGAGCGTCGTCCCGGATCCGCGCCGCCCCGAGCCGTCCGCGGTCCGCGTCGCGGACCAGCGCGCCCGCCTCCAGGAGGTCGCGGCCGCGCTGGCCCAGACCGTGGACCCCCGGGCGATCGCCGCGCTGATCGTGGACGCCGCCTGCGACGGGCTCGAGACGCCCCGGGGATGGGTGACGGTCGTGACCCCGGACGGGCAGCAGGCCGAGATCCTGCACGCGACGGGATACACGCCGCCCGTGCTCGGGACGTGGGGTCGCGTGCCGCTCGGCGCCGACCTCCCGATGACGGCCGCGATCCGCACCGGCCAGCCGATCTACTTCGCTTCCGCGGCCGATCGGCTCCGTACGCGCCCGGCGAGGGCCGAACGGGGCGGGCCCGCAGCCGGCCTGGAGGCGTCGGCGGTGGTCCCGATCTCGATCGAAGGCCGGGTGATCGGCGCACTCGGGGTGTCGTTCGGCACGGCGCGCGAGCTCGATGCCGACGAGCGCTGGTTCCTGGGCGCCCTGGCGTCGCAGGTGGCGCAGGCGCTCGAGCGGGCACGCCTGTTCGCGGCCCTGCGCGAGCAGGACGAGCGCCTCCGGTTCGCGCTCGAGGCCTCCGGCACGGGCACCTGGGAGTGGAACATCCCCGAGGACCGCCTCACCTGGTCGAGCGAGGTGTCCGTCCTCTATGCCCGGTCGCCCGACGAGGTGCCCGCCGGCCTGTCCGAGTACCTCCAGCAGATCCACCCCGACGACCGGGAACGCGTCGCCGGCGCTATCCGGGCCTCCGTCGAGGGCGGCGCGCCGTACGACATCGAGTTCCGGATCCTGCGCCCCGACGGGGCGCTGCAGTGGAACCATGGCGTGGGCAAGGTGTTCCTCGACCCGGAGGGCCGGCCCCAGCGGATGCTGGGCACGACGCGCGACGTCACGGATCGCAAGCTGGCCGAGGCCGAGCGAGACCGGTTCCTCGAGGCCGAGCGCGAGACCGCGCGCCTCCGCGACGCGTTCATCGGCGTGGTCTCGCACGAGCTGCGGACCCCGATCACGACCATCTACGGCGGCACGCGCGTGCTCGCCAGGCGCTGGCGGGACCTGGAGCCCGATGCCCGCGACCAGATCCTGACCGACGTGGTCGAGGAGGCGGACCGCCTCTACCGCCTGGCCGAGGACCTCCTGGTGCTGACCCGCGTGGAGCGCGGCACGCTGGACGTCGGCGACGAACCGGTGCACCTCGGCCGGCTCATCGAGCGGGTCGTGGCCTCGGAGCGAGGCCGCTGGCCGGATGTGCGGTTCGACGTGCGGGTGCCGCCCGACCTGCCCTCGCTCCAGGGCGAGGACACGTACCTGGAGCAGGTGCTGCGCAACCTGCTCGGCAACGCCGCCAAGTACGGCGGCTCCGGGTCCACGGTCACGATCGACGCGTCGGCGACGCCCGCGGACGTCGAGCTGCGGGTCTCCGACCAGGGTCCGGGGATCGAGGAAGGCGAGGCGGAGCTTCTGTTCGACCTGTTCTACCGCTCCCCTACCCTCGCCGCCACGCACGCGGGCGGCGGCATCGGGCTGTTCGTGTGTCGCCAGCTGGTGCGGGCCATGGGCGGCCGGATCCGCGCCGAGCGGCGGTCCGACGGCGGGGCGCGATTCATCGTGGCGCTGCCCCGCTACGCGGACGACGACATCGGCTGAGCGGCGGCGGCCCGTCACCGCGCCGCAGCGGCCCGTCACCGGGCTGCAACGTCGCGTCGCGGGGTCCCTCCGGTAGACTGCAGCCGTCCACCCCACTGTGTCCCAATGGACGGTGATGCCCATGAAACTCGGCGTCGCCAGGGAGACCGCAGCCGGAGAACGGCGCGTCGCCCTGGTGCCCGAATCGCTCGGCAAGCTGACGGCGGCCGGGCTCGAGATCCTCGTCGAGGCAGGTGCAGGGGCAGGTGCCGCGATCCCCGACCAGGCGTTTGCCGACGCCGGGGCGACGATCGTCACCACCGACGCGCTGTATGCCACCGCCGACGTCATCCTCCGCGTCCACAAGCCGGTCGGAGCCGAGGTGTCGAAGCTCCGCAGCGGCCAGGCGGTCGTCGGGCTCCTGTCGCCCCTCCTCGACCCCGCGCTGATGGAGGCGCTGGCCTCCGCCGGCGTCACCGCGGTCAGCCTGGACGCCATCCCGCGGACCCTGCCCCGGGCCCAGACGATGGACGCCCTGTCGTCGCAGGCGAACGTCGGCGGCTACAAGGCCGTCCTCATCGCCGCGACCACGTTCGGGCGCTACTTCCCGCTCCTGACGACCGCCGCCGGCACGGCCAAGCCCGCCAACGTCCTGATCCTCGGGATCGGGGTCGCGGGGCTCCAGGCGATCGGCACGGCCAGGCGCCTGGGCGCCGTCGTGTCCGCCTACGACGTCCGCCCCGAGACCGCCGAGCAGGCGGAGAGCCTGGGCGCGAAGTTCGTGCGGCTCAAGACCTCGATCGACGCCACTGGCGCGGGCGGCTACGCCCGCGAGCTGACCGCCGAGGAGCGCGCCGCCCAGCAGGCGGAGCTCAACGAGGTCATCGCGACCCAGGACGTGATCATCACCACGGCCCAGGTCCCCGGCCGCAAGCCGCCGGTCCTCGTGACCGCGGCCGCGGTCGCGGGGATGAAGCCCGGCTCCGTGATCGTGGACATGGCGGCCAGCGAGCTGGGCGGCAACTGCGAGCTGTCGAAGGCCGGCGAGACCGTCGTCTCCGATACCGGCGTCACGATCGTGGCCACGGAGAACCTGCCCGCGTCGATGCCCATGGGCGCGTCCCAGTTCTACGCCCGCAACATCTCCGCGCTGCTGCTCAACATGGTCAAGGACGGCGCCCTCCACCTCGACTTCGAGGAGGAGGTCACCCGGGCCACGGTCATCACCCACGGTGGCGCGGTCGTGTCCGAGGCCGTCGCGAAGCTGCTCGCCCCGGCCGGGGGCCACGCATGAGCGAGCTCGACATCTTCCTGTCCAACTTCACGATCTTCGTGCTTGCGATCCTGTCCGGCTTCGCCGTGATCTCGAAGGTCCCGGCGACGCTCCACACGCCGCTGATGTCGGGCGCCAACTCGATCCACGGCATCGTCCTCGTGGGCTCGATGTTCATCGCGATCGCCGCCAACGAGCCGATCGCCTACCTCGTGTCGTTCATCGCGGTCGCGTTCGCGACGATGAACGTCGTCGGCGGCTACGTCGTCACCGACCGGATGCTCCAGATGTTCAGGCGCAAGCCCGCGGCACCCAAGGCCGAGAAGGCGGAGGGCTGACGTGGACCTGTCGTTCCTCGAACCGCTCGTCTACCTGGCGTGGCTGCTGGGCGCCGTCGCGTTCGTCCTGGGCCTGATCCGGATGAACTCTCCCGCCACGGCCCGGAACGGCAACCTGCTGTCCGCCGGCGGCATGCTCGTGGCGGTTGTCGCCACGGCGATCCTGCTGCTGGCCAGGCCCGAGAATGCGGCCACCGCCGCGGGCGAGGCCCCGGAGGGCTTCAACGCCGTCGGCTGGATCGTGATCGTGGCCGGCATCGCGCTCGGCGGCGGCCTCGGCCTGTACACCGCGCGGACCGTGAAGATGACCGCGATGCCGCAGCTGGTGTCGCTGTTCAACGCGGTCGGCGGCGGCGCCGCGGCCCTGATCGCGATCGACGACTACCTCAAGTTCTCGGGCGCGGGCACGGTCCCGGGTCTGCAGGTCAACGTCGCGACCGTCCTCGACATCGTCATCGGTTCCATCACGTTCACGGGCTCGCTGATCGCGTCCGGCAAGCTGATGGGCCTGCGGATCACGCCCTCGCGCCCGGTCATGGTCCCGGGCGGGCAGCTGGTGACCATGGCCCTGGCGGCGATCACGGTCGTCGCTGCGGCGTACCTCTGGATCGGCAACGTCAGCCTGCCGGTGATGCTGGTCATCCTGGCGGTCGCCCTGATCTTCGGCTGCACGATGACGCTCCCGATCGGGGGCGCCGACATGCCCGTCGTCATCAGCCTCCTGAACTCGTTCACGGGCACGGCGGTCGCGATGGCCGGCTTCGTGCTCGGCAACCCTGTCCTGATCATCGCGGGCGCCCTCGTCGGCGCATCCGGCGCAATCCTCACCAAGCTCATGGCCGACGCCATGAACCGCTCCGTGATCAACATCATGGTCGGCGGCTTCGGTGGCGGCGAGGGGACGCAGGGTGCCGCGACCGGCGCCTTCGGGAGCGTGCGGGAGCTCGGCCTCGACGATGCCGCGATCCAGCTCGCGTACGCCTCGTCCGTCATCGTCGTCCCGGGGTACGGCCTCGCGGTGGCGCAGGCCCAGCACGCGGTGCGCGAGCTGGCCGAGCTGCTCGAGGCGAGGGGCGTCGACGTGAAGTACGCGATCCACCCCGTCGCCGGCCGGATGCCGGGGCACATGAACGTCCTGCTTGCCGAGGCGAACATCCCCTATCCCCAGCTCAGGGAGATGGAGGACATCAACCCCGAGTTCGACCGGTGCGACGTGGCGCTGGTCATCGGCGCCAACGACGTGACGAACCCGGCGGCCCGCCGCCCGGGCTCGCCCGTGTCGGGGATGCCGATCCTGGACGTGGACCATGCCAAGAACGTGATCGTGATCAAGCGTTCAATGGGTCGCGGCTACGCCGGGATCGACAACGAGCTGTATACGAACCTGCGGACCGGGATGCTGTTCGCCGACGCGAAGCAGGGCCTCACGGACCTCGTCGCGGCGGTCAAGGCGCTCTAGGGCAACCTCCTGGGGCCCGCCCGCATCCAGCGCGCCCGTCCCCCGGGCGCACCAACGTCGAAGCCCGACTGGCAGACGGCCCCGGCGGCAACGCCGGGGCCGCTCCTTGTCCCGGGACGCACGGCCGGGCTCTTCGCCCGTGGTGGCGCCGGCGGTCCGGCACCGGCGGGTCCGGCACCGGCATCGGCAGCTCGTGTGCATCCGGGCGGACAACCACCGTCGGTGTGTGCATCAGAGCGGACACTCGGGCACCCGGGTGGCCGCTGCTGTAGGGCCGGCTGCACGACCTCCGCCCCCTGGCCACGGCGCCGGTCGGATCCTGTACGCGCAGATGCACGGGTTGCCCCTCCGCGCGTCGGCAGGCGCTATCACCTGACCCGAATGTCCCTCCGGGTGCACACCGGCACGGCGCGGCTGCCGGCCGGGACCTACTCTTCGCGCATGCCCCGCAAGCGCGCCGCCGTGACGCCCTGGCCGCGTCCGGCCAAGATCGCGTTCATCGGGTCCCACGGGATCCGGAAGACCTCCGCGCTGCTCGCCTTCGCCGCCGAGGTGCAGCGGGCCGGCCGCTCAGTGGAGCTGGGACGCGAGGTCGTGCGCGACAACCCGCTGGGCATCAACGAGGGCGCCACGGGCGAGGCCCAGCTGTGGGTCCTCGTCTCGCAGATCCGCCAGGAGCTGGAGCTGGCGCGCAAGGCGAACGTGCTGGCCACGGATCGCGGCGTGATGGACAACTACGCGTACTACCTCCGGTCGTGCGGGGGCACGGACCGCTACGACGTGGAGCCGCTGGTCCGCCGCTGGTCGGACACTTACGACCTCGTCGTCCGGCTGCTGCCGGACGTCGCGCTCCAGGCCGATGGCGTGCGGTCCACGAGCGACGCGTTCCGAACCGAGATCGAGGGGATCCTGGACCGCGTGCTGCCCACCCTCGTGCCGGCTGACCGCCTGCTCACGATCCGCGCCTCCGAGGCCACCAGCCACTTCGACTGGTTCGCCATCGTGGAGCGCCTCGCGGCGGCGGTCGGGGCGACGGTCACGCCGCCCGACCTCTGGCGCTAGTCAGGCGGGCGCGGGCAACGCTCTGGGGTCGGCGGCAGATCTCGGCTCGGGCTCCGGCAGCAGACCCAGGATGTCGATCGACGCCGCCGAAGGCCGCGGTGACGGGACGCCCAACAGGAACCCCTGGCCGACCTGGATGCCGAGATCGCGCACGGTCTCGAGCTGGATCCGTGTCTCGATCCCCTCTGCGACCGTCGAGGCGCCGCGACGGGCGGCCATCTCGATCAGTGCCCGGAGCACTGCTCGGGATGGGGCAAGGATCGCGCCGCTCTGGACCAGCGAGAGGTCGATCTTGATCACGTCGAACTCGATCCGGCTCAACAGCTGGAGCCCCGCGTTGCCGGCGCCGACGTCATCGGCGGCGATCCGCGCTCCCGTACGCCGGAAGACCGCCAGGTTGCGGCCGAGCCGGTCGAAGTCCCCGACGGCCTCGCGCTCGGTGAGCTCGATCACGAGCCGTGACGGTTCGATCCCGACCTGGGCAAGGACGCCCAGGATCTCGTGCGGGTTGAACGCCGTCGCTTCGAGTGTTCGCGGCGACAGGTTCACGGCGAGATAGTGCGCGGGCTCGAGGCCCTTGGCGGCACCCGCCAGCGCGCGCACCGCCGCCAGATCGAGCTCGACCGTCCGGCTGACGACCTCCGCCGCCACGAACAGCGCGCCAGCGTTTCGGAAGGCGGCCCCGTCACCGGGCCGGACCAGGCCCTCGAAGCCGATGCAGGCGCCGTCGGCAAGGGCGAACACGGGCTGGTAGACGGGCGTCAGCAGGCGCTGCGCGACGACGTGGTCGACGGCCGCGGCCAGCTCGGGGGTGGGTCGCTCGTCGTCGGCAACCCCGTGCAGGCCGGGATCGTAGACCTGGACGTCCGTGCGGCCGTGACGCTTCCCCCAGTACAGGGCGGCATCCGCGTGCCGGAACAGCAGGTTCCGATCCGCGCTCGGGTTCGGGAGGCCCGAGATCCCGATCGTGAGCGAGATCGGGCGCTGGCCGGGGTTCCGATCGCGGTCCAGCGCCGTGGCCAGGATGCGCCGGGCGAGCGTCCGTGCGTCGTCCACGGTCGACGCCGCGCTGAGCACGGCGAACTCGTCGCCACCGATGCGGAAGGCACGGTCGATCCGCCGGCTGTTCGCCGCGATGACGCGGGCCACCGTCCGCAGGACCTCGTCGCCGGCCGCGTGACCTTCCGCGTCATTGACGCGCTTGAGGTCATCGACATCGATCAGCAGGAGGGACGTCGACTGGTTGTGCCGTCGCGCCATCGCGGCGGCTCGATCCAGCTCCTCCTGGAACCCGCGGTGATTGCCCAGCCCGGTCAGCGGATCGCGAACGGAATCCAGGCGGACGATGTCAAACCCGTCGCGCAGGTCGGCGATGGCTGCCGTCAGGCGATTCGCGTTGGCCAGCGCGACGCGGAGCAGCCCGATGACCGTGGTCGCGGCGAGCGCGCCGGCCCCGGCGACGCCGAGCACGAGAAGGGCTGGTGGCGCACCGTCGGCGGCGCCGGCTGTGACCATGATGGCCGTCATCGCAACCAGGAACACGCCGGTCGCCAGGCGAACCATCGCCGCCCGGACCTCGCGTGCGGCGTCGGCGACGTCATCGACCAGGGGCGCCCGTACCCCGCCCTGGACCTCGGTCCACGGTGAGTTGAGGGCCGCTCCTGCCTGGGCGCTCATCGCCGCCGCAGCATCGCGGTTGCGCGGCGGCACCACCCATGACCCACGAGTACGGGCGGCGTGGTACCTCAGGGTCTTCGCCATCGAGGATGACCGGGTCTACGGTCAGCGGGCGGTGCGTCGTCACACCAGCAGCGCCGCTGAGGGTGAAGTCGGAAATGGCACGCCGGACAGCGCTTGCCACCAATGTCGCGCGGATCCTGGTGGGCGTCGCCCTCGCGGCGTCCACTGTCGGCGTGGGCTGGGCGGGTGTCCAACCAGGTCCAGACGGTGTCCTCGCCGTCCAGCCGTCCGGCAAGCCGGGGAAGCCGACGCCGACACCGGCGCCCACCCCCAGGCCCACCCCACGACCGACGCCCAGGCCCACCCCGAAACCCACCCCACGGCCGACGCCCAAGCCCACCCCGAAGCCCACGCCCAAGCCCACCCCGAACGCGACCACGCCCGTATCGGTCGCGACGCCGGCGCCGACACCATCTGCCGGAACTCCGCGGCCCGGCCCGACGGAGATCGCGACGCCGGTCGCCAGCGCGACAGTCTCCCCGACGCTGGCCTCGGCGACCGCCGAGGCCACGCAGGCACCGGATCGGTCCGGGATCGTCGCTGCCGACGGGTCGTGGCCCGATGGCGGTGAGCCCGCCATCCCGCTGCTCGTCGGCCTGGCGGTCACAGCGATCGGCGTGGTCGGGATCCGGCGGACGGCGTCGCGCGAGCCGCCGGACCGCGGGCGGTCGCTGCGCGTCGACCACGACTGACCCGATCCGGGAGATCGCCGCCGTCTGGGCCGCGGGACCTCGCTACCAGGCCTCCGCCGGCGCCTCGCGCTCGGGCACCTGGAGCGCTGCTGCGGTGACGGCGCCCGACTCCGGGTCGAGGCCCACCTTGAGCGTCGCTCGCCCACCCCGCTCCGTCTCGAGCTCGAACACCGACGTGGTCCGCCCGTCGCCCTCGACCGGGAGGCCGAGGCGCATCGACCCGAAGCGCGCCCCGCCCGCCCGAAGCGCCCGCTCGATCGCGGCTCCGTCCACGCCCTCGGCCAGGGGCAGGTCTTCAGGCCAGGCTGGCGCGACGGCCGCCGTGAGGGCGAGCACCCGCTCCGCGAGCGAGCGGAGTGCGGGCGACGGATCGCGGACCACCGTGACCTTCAGGTTCTGGAGCCGCGGCACCGGCTCCGGTGTGACGAGGATCGAGACCCGCGCCCAGCCGCGCTCGCCGCGCAGCCACCAGGCGAGGCCCGCCGGCGAGTCCGAGGTCGTCGGCCGCGCGTCGTCCGACCGGAGCGGGCCCAGCTCGTCGGTCACCTTCGCCACCGAGGCCCGCCGGAGCTCGCGCGGCTCGTCGAGGTCCATGTTCATCGCGAACACCTCGTCCGCGGCCGCCTCGTCCCAACACTCGATGAGCCGCTCCACGACCGGCCGGATCGACGCCACCGCCGCGCCGGGCATCACCCGCCGCCGGGGCGCGACCTCCGCCCGCACGAGCATCGCCAGCATGTCCGCCACGACCGGCCGCACCGGCGCATACCGGAGGTTGCCCAGGCCGATCACGCCCCGGTCGCCGGATGCCAGGCCATGTGGGTCCCGAAGCCCGGATAGCCGCCGGCGTGGCTCACGGTCGTGCCCAGCTCCACGTCCCGGAGCACGAACAGCCCGAACCCGTATCCGCCGGCCGTCGCCACGGGCTCCGCGTCCGGGGCGTACGCGGCCACCGACGGTCCGAACGCCCGGTGGACCTGCTGCATCTCGCGCCGCGATGCGCGGCGGAGCGGGTGGGGACCCTCCGGACTGTCGCGGGCGGGGAAGGCGTCGAGGAACCCGGCCACCCAGCGCGAGAGGTCGCGCACGGACGTGTACACGCCGCCCATCGAGGCCAGGGCGCCGTAGCCGTCGGTCCCCTCGCGCACGAGCGCGT
>MGOE01000153.1:11910-18675 GCA_001797035.1 Chloroflexi bacterium RBG_16_72_14 | reverse complement strand
CGTACCCGTGCGCGAGCCGTGGCTCGGGGACGTCCGCCTCGAGGTAGGCGGTCGCCGTCATCCCGAGCGGCTCCAGCAGCCGGTCCCGGACGACCTCCCGGTACTCTGCGCCGGCGACGTTCGTGATCACCCGCCCGAGGATCCCGTACCCCAGGTTCGAGTACTCGAAGGTCGTGCCCGGCGGCCAGGCGAACCCGGGCCCGGCGGCGAGCAGCTCAGAGAAGCGGGCGAGGTCGAGGCCCTGCTGCCGGTCGCCCCACGGGTCGTCGGTGGGCAGGCCGCCGGACATCGTCAGGAGGTCACGGACCGTCACCGGCAGGCCATCGGCGGTGGGCGGGCGCCACCCGGCGAGCTCCGGGACGTACGTCGCCACCGGCTCGTCAAGGCGCAACCGGCCCTCGTCGCGGAGCAGGAGCACCGTGGCGGCCGTGAACGATTTCGTCATCGACGCGATGCGGTACACGGCGTCCGCGTCCGGTCGCCGCTCCTCCCCGTCGCGGATCGTGCCGGCGCCGCCGGCGTGGATCAGCTCCCCGCCCATGACCACGCCCCAGGCAACCCCCGGGATGCGGGCCTCACGCTGGAGACGGTCGAAGCGGGCGTCGAGGTCGGCGAGGGCGGCGGAGAGGTCTGGCATCCGGAGATGATGCCGGATGGTGACGGCGCAGGCCGCGTCGGCGATCATGCGCGGATCGGCGTCGCCCGGGCGCCGCGCAGGTGAGGAGCCGCGTGACTCGCTCCACCGTCCGGTCGGGCAAGGCCGGCGTCGTCGCACTCGTGCTCGTCGCCGGGGGGCTCGCGGCCGGCTGCGACGCCTCGCCCGGCCCGGCAACCGCGTCCCCGTCCGAGGCCGCTCCCGCGACCCCGACCGAGGTCCTCCCGACCGAGGTCCTCCCGACGCCCGTCGTCACGCCCGTGCCCACCCCGGAGGGCGCCGAAGGCGACGTCGTCCTCACGGCGGCGAACATTGCCTTCCTCGAGGCGCAGGTGACCGCGGTCGCCGATGCGCCGTTCACCCTCCAGCTCATCCACAAGGACCCGGGCATCCCCCATGGTGTCGAGATCCGCGATGGGGCGGGTCGGTCGGTCTTCCGCAGCGAGATCGTGACGGGGCCCGGGGCGCCCGTGTTCGACGTCCCGGCGCTCGAGGCCGGCACGTACGTCTTCCTGTGCCCGGTCCACCCGAACATGACCGGCACGCTCGTGGTCGACAGCTGAGGGTCGGACCCTGGTCACGCGCCCGGCCGCGCCTCGCGGTTGACGGCATCGCGCCAGGCGAGAATCCGCTCGCCGGCGGCGACGTCCCAGGACGGCCCGTTGAAGCCGAGCGTGAACTGCGTGAACCCCATCTCGACGTACGTCCGGGCGTCCTCGTCGAGGAAGCGCCCGAGGTCGTCGGGCTCGACCCCCACCGACCACTCGATGTCGGCCGGGTCGCGACCGACCTCCGC
Organism: Chloroflexi bacterium RBG_16_72_14; assembly: GCA_001797035.1. Taxonomy (GTDB): domain Bacteria; phylum Chloroflexota; class Limnocylindria; order Limnocylindrales; family CSP1-4; genus CAIXZV01. The sequence continues at coordinate 17,224 of MGOE01000153.1, read as the reverse complement.
GCACCAGCGGCGGAGTGCCGCGACGGCAGGCTCTAGGTCGGTGGGCCGGTCCGGGAACGCCGCGTGCCACGCGTCCGCATGCTCGGCCACCAGCCGGAGGGTCCGGCGAATGCCGGTGCCCGCGATGAGGATCGGCATCCGGCGGACCGGGGGCGGGTTGAGCGCGGCCAGGCGCCGCGTCATCACCGGGATCGCCTCGCCCAAGGCCCGGATCCGACCGCCCATCGTCCCGAACTCGTAGCCGTACGCTTCGTAGTCGCGCCGGGCCCACCCGGCGCCCAGGCCGAGGATCACCCGGCCGCCGCTGACATGGTCGACCGTCCGGGCGATGTCCGCGAGCAGGTTCGGGTTGCGGTAGCTGTTGCAGGCCACGAGCGGCCCGAGCTCGATCTGCTCGGTCGCCTCCGCCCAGGCCGCGAGCAGCGACCAGCACTCGAAGTGCGGCCCGTCGCGGTCGCCGTAGAGCGGGAAGAAGTGGTCCCAGGTGTACGCGATGTCATAGCCCAGCTCCTCCGCCCGGACGGCGGCGTCGCGGATCGCGTGGTACTCGCCCTGCTGCGGGTGGAGCTGGGCGGCGATGCGGATGGGTCGCACGGGGAACCTCCGAGGCTGGGCTGGTCATCGAGGGATGCTGAACCTTCCCCCAGGGGGAAAGTCAAGCGGTATCCTTGGGCCGATGTTCCGGATCGGTGAGTTCGCCAGCCTCGCGGGTGTGTCCGCGAAGCTGCTCCGGGCCTGGGACGAGCTGGGCCTGTTCCGTCCGGTGTGGGTGGACCGGTCGAACGGCTATCGCTACTACTCGCCGGCCCAGTTGCCCGCGCTCCGCCGGATCCTCGCCCTGCGCGACGTCGGGGTGCCGCTGGCGGACATCGGCGGCCTGATCGCCGGCGGCGCCGACCTCCAGGGTGCCCTCGCGCGCCGCCGGGCCGAGCTCGAGCGCGAGCGGCAGGAGATCGAGCGCCGGCTAACGGCACTGGACATCTCGCTGGCGATGACCACGACGGCCCGCGACCGCGTGGGCGGCGGGGACCGCGAGACGAGCACGTGGGACATCGTGGTCAGGCCGGTGGCGGCGGAGCCGGTCGCCACCCTCACGGTGGACCCGGAGGTCACGGATCTCGGGGCGGCGTTCTACGGGCTGGAGGCGTACGTCCGCGACCTCGGCCGCCGGGGGCCGCGCCCGCCCGGCGCCATCGACGCCACCGACCCCGGCGACCACCGCGTCGAGCTCTTCGTGGGGGTGACGGGCCTCGTGGCGCCGCGGGGCGCGATCGGCTACCGGCGGCTGCCGGCCTGCCGGGCCGCGTCGCTGATCCACCGCGGCTCGTACGCCGGGCTGGTGGAGGCGAGGGCGGCCCTCGAGCGCTGGGTCCGGGCGGCGGGCCTCGCCCCGGCCGGCCCGCTCCGGGTCCTGTACCTCCAGTTCGGCGCCGAGCCGGAGCTGCGGGTCCCGAGCGCCTACCTCGTTGACCGCGAGGCGGACCTGGTGACGGAGCTCCAGCAGCCGGTGGCGTAGCTGGTGGCGCGGCTACCGGCCGGGCTCGACCTCCATCGACTCGACGGTGTCGCGGTCGATGCTGAGGTCGACGACCCCGTCCATCGCCTCGGTGACGTACTCCTCCGGGACGCGGAACTCGCGGCGGAGGATGGTGCCGCGGCGCACGCTGATCGCGTGCTCCTCGACGTCAGCGACCTCGCCGACCTCCTCGGCCCCGGCGAACACCTTCCAGCCTTTCTGGATGTCCTCGAGCGTGGCGCTGCCCATGGGGCGCCTCCTTTCTCGCGTCCCGACGCTCCGGGACACCAGACCGGAATAGCCGATCCGCCGTTGCACCCGTACCGCTGACCGCCCGCCGTGGGGTTGCAGGGACCTCGCAACTCCGCGTTGCGTGTACTCCGCGGGCTCCACCGACCGGTTTCCCGTGTCGTCTGGCAACGGGGCGGCCAGGCTCGCCGACCTTCGCGGCCCTGTGCCCCACACGATGGCGAAGGCGTCGGAGCACGACGTGGTGTAGGGGCGCCCGACACGCTCGGATCGGAGTTGGGCAGCGGACCGCAGGTGATGGGCGATCACGGCGGAACCCACGACCTGGCCGTTGATCGCACCTGATGCGCCAGCTGCCAGCGGACGGGAAACGCCGCTCCAACAGATACCAGCCACCTGGCAGGGCCGGTGCGCGTTCCGAAATCCGACAGGTGTTGTCGGGGTCCATGCGGCTGTTGAGGGTGCCGTCAATCCGCAGGCGGACATCGAGGGCGTCGGCATGCCGTTGACGAAGGTCCGCGACCAGCGACTCGTTGGCCAGGTCCGTCCTCCTTCGAATGTCGACGTCTACGGAACAGGAGGCCACAGATCGCGGTCATGGATAGGTCCACTCTCAGCGCGTCGCCTACGCCTCCACCAGCGCGATCCGGATCCGCTTGTTGATCCGGCCCTTGGACTCGTAGCCGGTGACGTGGATCCCGCCGACCTCGCGGGTGTTGGCGACGTGTGTGCCGCCGTCGGCCTGGAGGTCGAGGCCCACGATCTCGATCGTCCGGATCCGCTCGATGCCCTCGGGCAGGAGGTTGACCTTGGTCCGGATGAGGTCCGGGATCGCGAACGCCTCGGCGCGCGGGAGCACGTTCACGCGCACGTCGCGGCCGGAGCGGAGCTCGGCGTTGACCTTGGCCTCGATCTCGTCCACCAGGTGGCCGGACATCCGCTCGAACTCGAAGTCCATCCGGCCGGAGCCGGGCTCCATGTTGCCGCCCGTGACCAGCGCGCCGTGATCGCGCCACACGACGCCGCACAGGGCGTGGAGCGCGGTGTGGGTGCGCATCAGCGCGTAGCGGCGGGCCCACGCGACGTCCACGGCGACGAGGTCGCCGGCCCGGGGCAGCTCGCCGTCCTCCGGCGCCTCGAGCTCGTGGACGATGTCGCCACCCATGCGCCGGGCCGCGCGCACGACCCAGGACCGGCCGTCGGCGGCACGCAGGATCGTGCCCCGGTCCGACGGCTGGCCGCCGCCGCCCGGGTAGAACGAGGTCCGGTCCAGGACGACGAGCGGCGGCCCGTCCGCCGCGGCCACCTCGAGCACGCGCGCCTCGAGCGAGCGCGCGTAGGCGTCGCGGTAGCAGACCTCGTCGACGCGCGGGGTCATCGGGAGCGCGCCTCGGCCATGCCGTCAGCCGCCGACGGTCAGCGTCCCGACCATGTTCGCGTGCACGCTGCAGATGAACTGGTAGGTGCCGGCCGCGAGCGCGGGGACCTGGTAGTCGATCTCCTGCGGCCCGGTGGTCAGCTGGCCCCTGAACATCTCCATACCGCCGGCGTCCTTGATCACGACGTCGTGGGGGACGCTCGCGTCCTTGTTGTTGAAGTGGATCGTGAACGCCGTGTCCGCGGGTGCGCTGAGCTCCTTCTGCTCCCAGTCCACGTTGAACGCCGAGAGCTGGAGGACGGTGCCGCCAGCGCCGTCGGACGGCGCCTCGGAACCGGGTGCCTCCGAGGCGTCGCCCGAGGGCACGGGCGTGGCAGCTGGCGCCTCGGTCGGCGGGGCGTAGGTCCAGCCCGGGCCGGCCGAACCGGCGCACGCGGCGGCGGCCAGGGCGATCAGCAGGAGGGCGAGGGGCAGCAGGAGACGGCGCATCGAGTCCTCGAGTCGGTCTGGGTGAAGGGGCCGATCCTACCGTGATCTCGCCGGACCTGCCTCCGATCGGCCCCCGTGCTCCAGCCCGAGGCGGATCGAGACCGCGGCCGCCTCCACACGGCCCGACACGCCGAGCTTGGCGAGGATGTTGCCGACGTGCACGCCCACCGTCTTCTGGCTGATGAACAGCCGGTCGCCGATCTCGCGGTTGGTCCGGCCCTGCGCGATCAGCCCGAGGACCTCCAGCTCGCGCCGGGACAGCCCGAACGTGTCGCCTCCGGCGCCGGGGCCCTTGGGCGTGGTGACGGCGGGGGCCGGCGGGGTCGCGTCCGGCACCGGGCCGGGCGTGACCGACGCCCGTGGGCCGCCGGCCGGGGCGGCCGGCTCGTCGAGCAGGGCGTCAACCGCCTCCGGCAGCGTGATCAGCGCTCGACGGCCCAGCTCGCGGAGCTCCCGGAGCAGGGGCCGCGCACGGAGGCCCATGGCCAGGGCCACGGCCTGGGCGAGCGGCTCGCGCGCGTCCGCCCGCACCACGCGCGCGTCCGTCCGCGCCCGCGAGCCCGCAGCCGGGCCCGCGATCGCACCCGCGAGGATGGCCTCGGTCTGTCGCCACCGGGCGCGCGCCTCACGGTACGGGTCGCCCAGCAGGTGCCAGCGCCCGGCGAGGTCGGCCCAGTGCGCGGGGTCGTCCCGGCCGTGGAGGCGGGCGTGGAACGCGCGCGCCGTGGCGAGGCTCGCATACGGCTCGCGGGCCCCGGTGCCGGACGCCTCGAGGCCGGCCCGAGCCACGGACGCCTCTGCCTCGGCGAGGATCCGGCCGGCCCGCTCGCGCGACGCGGCGACGTCCGCGATCCGGCGGCGCTCGAGGGACTCGGCGACGACCGCGGCCTCCACCTCGAGCGCGGTCGCCGCCATCCGCGCGACCAGCACCCAGTCCTCCGTGCCGCGCAGCCGGGCCCAGCCGCGCTCGGCGGCCCGGCGCGCGTCGGCGAGGTCGCCGCTCCACATCGCGTACGAGGCGGTCGCCTGGTAGGCGGGGACGGCGAACTGGAGGTCACCGCCGGTCTCGAGCTCGACCAGGATCCGGCCCAGCAGGCGGCCGGCCTCCTCGCCCGCCTCGGACTCGATCTCCACGATGACGAGGTTGAGGATCGCGTTCACGAACGGCACGCCAGCGGGACTCCAGTCGAGCGCGCGCAGGCTCAGCTCGCGCGCCTCGTCCCAGCGCCCCGCGTCCACGAGCAGGCCGGCCACGTTGCCCCCGAGCAGCTTCCCGTACACCGCGTCGAGATCGTTGGCGCGTGCCTCCTCCATATCCCGGAACGCGACCTCGATCGCCTCGCCCGGCCGGCCGAGCAGCTCGAGGACCACGGCCATGTTGGCGCCCGCACGCCACCACTCCTCGACCAGGCCCCGCGCCCGCGCCCGCTCGATCGCCTCCCGCAGGACGGGCACCGCCGATTCCGGGTCGTCGCCCCAGCCGTGGACGACCGCAAGCGTCGTCATCGCGTGGATCGCCTCCGCCTCGGCGTCCTCGCCCAGGATGCCGGCGATCGCCAGGGCCTCGGTGGCGGCCCGCTCCGCGTCGCTGAACGCGCCGGCGATCATCCGCTCCTGGGCGAGCAGGGCCAGGATCCGGGCGCGCTCGAGGCTGGGTCCGCCCGGGACGACGTCGGCCGCCC
>MGOE01000153.1:5700-11878 GCA_001797035.1 Chloroflexi bacterium RBG_16_72_14 | reverse complement strand
GCCGCCAGCCGGTAGCGCCCGAGGCGCGCCTCGAGGACCGCGTGCGCCATCCGGTCGCGCCGCTCGCCGAGCCCGGCCAGTGCCGCCTCCGCGTATGCGATCGCGCGCGTCGGGCGCATGGCGGCGAGGGCCGCCTCGGCGGCCAGCTGCTCCAGCTCCAGCGTGGTGTCGGCGGGCGCGGCGTCCCCGCTCGCCGGCAGCTCCAGGGCGATCTCGAACGCCGTCAGCGCGTCGCGGGGCGCGTCCACCGCCATGGCGGCTCGCCCGGCCTCGATTGCGGCGATGCGGGCCTCCGCCGGGCGCGCCGCCGCCCGCCAGTGGTAACCCGCCACGATGGGCACGTCGGCGAACGCCCGGGCGAGCGCCGCCCGGTATCGGGGCCGCTGGGTCGGCAGCAGGTCGGTGACCACGGCACGGGCGACGAGCTCGTGGCGGATCCACGCCCGGTCCGCGGCGTCCGAGCGCACGAACCCGTGCTCCAGCGCCTCGTCGAGGCCCGCCGCGAGATCCGCGTCCAGGATCGCCGTGCCGCGACGGGGCCGGGTGACGGAGCGCGGTGGCAGGCGCGCCTGGACGCCCTCCTCGAAGGCCGCCGCGGCGGCGGCGATCCGCGACCGGTCCATCGGCCGTTCCGCCGCCGCGATCAGGCGGAGCAGCCGGCGGCACTCCGGCGACCGCCGCTGGAGGCGCGCCGCGACGAGGTCCGACAGCGTCCCGGTCAGCGTCGCGCTGCGCAGCTCGCGACGAGCCGCGACGAGCTCCTCGACGACCAGCGGCGAGCCCGCGGAACGCTCCGCGACGAGCACGACGATGGACGCCGACGGCCGGTCGCCCTCGATCCCCTCGATCAGCCGGCCGATCTCGCGTCGTGACAGGGGCGCCAGGTCCACGCGGACGGGCGGCCGGAGACTCCCCTCGACGACGGCGAGGTTCTCGCGCAACGGGTGCTCGCGGGTGAGGCGGTCCGGCTGGAAGGTGAGCACGAGGGTGAGTCGCTCGTCGCGCGCGGTCCGGGCGACGAACGTGGCGAAGGCGCGCGTGGCCGCGTCGGCGACGTGGAGGTCCTCGAGCACCAGCACGATCGGGCGCGCCACGGCCAGCCGGCCCAGCCAGCGGAGCAGCGCCTCGAGCGCGCGCGGCTGCGTCCGCTCGGGGTCCGCCAGCGCGCTCACCGCGGGCGACGGGAGCGTTGTCGCGAGCGCCGCCATCCCCGGCAGCCCGGCGAGGACGGACCGCGAGTCCCGGCGCAGCAGGCCGAGCACCTCGTCCCGCGGCCGGCTCGCGATCGTCGGGCCCAGCGCGTCGTGCACCGCCGCCCACGGCGGGTCCACGGGCCCGTGCGCGGCGCCGCGCAGCACGAGCGGCGGGTCCGCCGACGCCGCGGCGCGATCGAGGGCTTCGTCGAGGAAGCGCGTCGCGCCCATGCCCGCGCTGGCGCCGATGAGCACCGTGGTCGCGACCCCGCGGGCGCCGGCCGCGATCGCCGCCTCGACCTGCGCGAGCTCCTGCTCACGCCCGATGAAGCGGCGGCTGACCACTCTGCCCGGCATCGCCGCATTGTAGGTACGCTGCCCGGGTGCAGGAGCGCCGCCCGCCCCATCCCGCCAACGACCTGAACGAGCTGCCCGGCGAGGAGTGGCTGTACTTCACCAAGTCCGTCTGGACGACGGCCTACCCCTCGGAGCTGGGTCACGCGCTCCGCAGGGCGCACGGCGCCAACAAGCCGCCGCGGCTGATGGCCCGGCTGATCGAGTTCTTCACCAGGACCGGCGAGCTGGTCGTGGACCCGTTCGCGGGGGTCGGCGGGACGCTGCTGGGCGCCGCGATCGCCCGGGGGCCGCGCCGGGCGGTGGGGATCGAGCTCGACCCCCGCTGGGTGGCGGTCTACGAGGCGACGCTGGGGTCGCTCCGCGCCGAGCACGGCGGCCGGGGCCCGGCGCTCGCCGACCTGGGCGCCAACGACCCGGGCGGGCCGCGGTCATTCGACCCGTCGGGCCTCGAGCTGCGGCTGGGCGACGCGCGCGCCATCCTGCCCACCCTCGCCGCCGACTCGGTCGACTTCGTCGCCACCGACCCGCCGTACAACGTCCAGCTGCCGATGACGATGGCAGGCGGGCGGCTCGCCGAGGCCCACGCCAACCGGCGCACCGGCTACGCGATGGTCTCGGAGCTCGACGGCGACCTCGCCAACCTGCCCGACTACCCGGCGTTCCTGGACGCGATGGGCGAGATCCTGGCCGAGGTCCGCCGGGTGCTCCGCCCCGGCCGGTACTGCGTGCTGATCGTCCGCGACGCGTACCAGGGCGGCCGGTACCTGTTCACCGCCGCCGACCTCGCGGCGCGGGCGGACGCGGCGGGGCTGGTGCCCAAGGGCGACATCGCGTGGTACCAGGCGGGGACGCGGCTGCGGCCGTACGGCTACCCCAACGCCTTCGTGCCCAACATCGCGCACCAGCACATCGTGGTGCTCCGGAAGCCGCCGGCACGCGGCCGGACGAGCCCGAAGCCCAAGGCGACGGCGAAGGCGACGGCGACGGGCTGAGCTAGGACGCTTCGCCGAACTGCTCGCGGCGCTCCGTGTAGGCCCGCAGCATGTCCTCGAAGGTCCCGGTGGCGGGGCCGTCGTCGCCCGAGGTCCAGCTGTTCGTGCCGGCGGCGCCGGCCTCGATCACGACATCGCCGAGGGTCATCTTGTGCAGCCAGCCGTGCCGGCCGTCGGGGCACAGCACGCGCCAGTACGTGCCGCGCTTCTCGAGCAGGACGACCTCGTCGCCCTCGTCCAGCACGCCGATCTCGACGCCGCGGACCTCGTCGGGCGAGTCGAGCAGGCTGACGAGGCGGTACCGGATCAGCCGCCGCTCCATGCCGTCAACGGCCGCCCCGACCTCGCCCTCGAAGCTGAGGCGGATGTCGGTGGACACGGTGCGCATCGGGTCGGACTTGCGTGCCTCCATGAGCGACGGCCGGCGCCAGCGGGGCAGGTGGGCGTCCACATCGTCGACGGCCAGTGGCGTCACCATCGCGGCGACCCTGCCCGGGGCGGCCGCCAAGGCGGCCGCGGACGCGGTGGCTGGGACCAGGCCGGAGTGGCCGGGCAGTCCCATGCCACGGCCGGCCGCCTGCTCGAGCGCATGGTCCGGGGCCGTGGGCGCCTCGTCGCGGCGTCGCTTGCCGAACGCGAGGAACGCCATCAGCATCGTGACGCCGCCGGTGGTCACGACCACGGTCGGCAGCACCCGGGCGAGGGTGTCGATGAGGGACGGGGGACCGCCCAGCCCGCCGGGAAGCGTGCCATCGCCGCCGCCGGTGCCGCCCGTCCCACCGGACCCGCCGAACCCGCCGCCCGCGCCCGGGATGACGCCGGCCGTGACGGGGTCGTCGCTGGCCTCGGGCTGCTCGCCATCGGGCGTCGCCCCGGGCAGCAGCGGCCAGTCGAGCGGGTCGGGTCTCGCGCCCGGCGCCGTCGGGTCCGGGGTCGGCGGGGCGGTGGCGGGAGGCTCGGTGGGCCTGGGCGTGGGCCTGGGCGTCGCCGCGGGCTCCGGCCGGGGGGTGGGCCTGGGCGTGGGCTCCGGGGTCGGCTTGGGCTTGGGCGCCGCCGTGATGTTCACGGTCTCGCCGCTGATCGACTCCACGAAGTTGCCGGACCTGGCCTCGAAGCGCACGGCCCAGGTGCCCACCGTGAGCTTCTTCGTCACGGCGTACCGGACGCCGTTCTTCCACGTCTCGGGCCCGGCCTTCCTCGCCATCGCATAGACCGTTGGGCCCACGACGACGCGCACATACTCCGGCGCGTCCCCCTTCGCGCTGCGGAAGGTGACCGAGAAGGTGATCGGGTCGGCCGTGGTGCCCGTGGTGGGTGAGACGGCGGGGCTGGTGAGGTCCGTGGGACCGGCCGCGGCGGGCATCACGGCGAGCACGACGAGGAGCGCGGCAAGCCCGGCGGCCCGGACCGACGACCGGCCCAGCCCACCGGAGATGGCTCCGATGACGCGCCTCGTGAGGTGGACCAACAGGCTCCCGCCTCCTCCGTGGCCCCCGTGCGCGGGGGTTCAGGGCGGAGCATCGGAGTCCCGGGGGCGGCCCGCAATGGTACGGGGGTCCCGAGGCCGCCCGGACCGGCGGCGGTGCGCGTCCCAGCCCGAATGGCGGCAACCGGTCGGGAACCGCGAGCAGGTGGTGCGCAGCGGCACCACCCATGTGTGGTCCGGTGCGGTGCGGTGAGGTTGGACGGACCGTCGAACATCGGGCCTAGCCCGAAGGTCGCATTCCCGGACGGGCGCGCGCCCGCGAGGATGCCGGCATGCAGGTCATCGCCGCCGCGCCCCCGGCCCCCCGGACCAGCCGTGTCGCCGTGCTCCGGTCGGCGGTCGCCGCCGTGCTCCTGATCGTGGTCGGCGCGATGCTTGCCTACGTCTGCGTCGCGACGCCGATCATGGGCACGTTCGTCCCCGCCGGGCGGCCGAGCGCGATGCAGGCGGCCGTCGGCATCCTCGCCTGGGGCTTCGCGATCGTCGTGCCGTCGGGGCTGCTGATCATCGGCGTGGCCAAGGTGCTGGGCACGCTCGAGAGCCTGACGGCGATGCGCCCGGACGCCGTGACGCCGCGGCTGGCGCGGGCCCTGGGCCCGGACCACGTGGTGGCGACCAACCTCGTCATCCCGGGCGGCCGCCGGATCCACGAGCTGGTCCTGGGCCCGTTCGGGATCGTCGTCCTGGGCGACGTGCCGCCCCCCGGCGCCTGCCGCCACGTCGGCTCGCGCTGGGAGGTGCGCGGGGCCCGCGGGCGCTGGATCCCCATCGAGGCGCCGCTGGACCGCGCCACCCGCGACGCCGAGCGGATGCGGGGCTGGCTGGCCGCAGACGACCGGGACTTCCTGGTCAAGGTCTACGCGGCGATCGTCAGCGACGACGAGCAGATCATGCGGACGCCGACCTGCGCGGTCGTGCGCACCGGCGAGCTGGCCGCGTGGCTCGAGGCACTCCCCCCGCAGCGGGGCCTCACGCCGGCGCGGCGCGAGCGCCTCGTGGAGGTGATCCGGTCGGTCGCGGCGAGCCGGTAGCTGCGGCGGGATGGTAGGGGAGCCAGGACTCGAACCTGGAACCGGCGGGATATAAGCCCGCTGCTCTGACCGATTGAGCTACTCCCCCACGAGGATGGCCCCGCGGCCGTGCCGCGAGACCGGCGACCCGGAACGCCCGTCAGGCGCCGGTGCCATTGCCGGAGCCGTTGCCGGAGCCGTTGCCGGAGCCATTGCCGGAGCCGATGCCGCTGCCGCGGAGCCGCCCGGTGATGAATCCGAGACGGAACGGCCGGCCGCGCAGGAGCGGCGCGCCCTCGCGACCGCCCGATGCGGGTGCCGATTGCGCACCGCCAGTGTATGGGCGGCCGGCGAGCTGTCGGGCCAGCTCCCGTTCCTCGTCCGTCTGGGCGGCCTCCAGGGGCAGCTCATCGGGATCGAAGGGACGGTCCGCGCGGAGCACCGGCGTGATGGCTGGGCGCGCATAGGCGGGGGCGCCATAGAGCTTGGGCAGTGCGACGTGTCCGTGCTCTTCGTTGACCACGCGAATCCTCACCAGCGGCGGGGTCTTCGGTCCACCGACCGGCACGATGATAGCGATCCGCGACCAATCCGGCGCATGGACATCGTGCGCGACGTCAGGCGATTAGCGGCTTGACCAGCTCGTGGAGCACGACCAGCACGAGGTACGCGATCGGCACCGCCGCGAACAGGCCGAGCGCGGCGCTCCACCGCGTGCGCGTGGGGCGGCGGTCGCCGGCGCCGGTGGGCAGCGGGACGATGAGCCAGGTCACGAACCCCCCGGCAACCAGCACGATCGCCACGTAGGCGGTGAGCGCGAGCAGGCGCAGGTCGCCGCCCGGGAGCCGCGCGCCGGTGTCCAGTGCGAGGTCGTAGGCGAGGTACGCGATCCCCAGCACCAGCGCGACGCTCAGGCTGCTGGCAACGGCGCGGACGACGGGGCGCGGCGCCCGCCGGAACTGCCGCCAGCGCACCTCGAGGAAGCCACGCCGGGGGACATCGGGCGGTGCGGCCGGGTGGGGGGGCATCCCCGGCGGGCGGGGCGGTGTCCCTGCCGGTCGCGCCGGCGTCCCCGGGTCAGCCGAGTGGCCGGTCATCGCTGCCGAGGACTGCGAGCCGGCGCTGGGGCGGGATCGATTC
>MGOE01000153.1:3636-5671 GCA_001797035.1 Chloroflexi bacterium RBG_16_72_14 | reverse complement strand
GAGCCGGTCCAGCTCCTCCTCCGTGTTCCAGAAGCCCACCGAGATCCGGACCGAGTCGATCGCCGGCAGGTCCCGGACGATGGCGAACACGCGGCCGCCCAGCTCCGCCACGGCGCGCACGGGCGGCCAGCCGGCGATCCGGAATGTGACCAGGGTGCCCATCCGCGCCCGCGGGGTGACGAGGGTGACGCCGGGGATCGCGGCCAGTCGGTCGGCGGCAGCGGCGGCCAGCCGGGCGGCCCTGTCCAGCGCCCACGGCAGGCCAACGTACATCGACAGCCAGCCGCAGGTGCGCGCGAACCCGACCAGCGACGGGCGGTGGAAGTTGGTGGCCTCGAACCGGCGGGCGCCCGGGAACAGCGTGCCGCCGCTCACCGGGTGGAACGTGGGATAGGCGAGGCACCCCGAGGCGGCCGGCACCGTGGCGTCGGCGAGGCCCCGGCGCACCCACAGGGCGCCCATGCCCTCGGGCCCCAGCAGCCACTTCTGCGCCGGCACGGCGTAGGCGTCCGCACCCAGCTCCTCGAGGGCGACGGGGATGGCCCCGGCCGACTGGGCACCGTCGAGGATGCTCACCGCGCCGGCGTCACGGGCCAGCCGCGCCAGCCGCGCGACCGGCAGCACCGCGCCGGTCGTCCACAGGACGTGGCTGGCGACCAGCGCCCGGGCCGGCCGGTCGAGGGCGCGGGCGAAGGCTTCTACGGTCCCGTCGTCATCGCCGCCGTCGCCGATGTCGACCATCTCCACCTCGACGCCCAGCCGGTCGCGGAGGGCGAGCAGCGGTGCGAGGCCCCCTGCGTGCTCGTGGCGGGTCGTGACCACGCGGTCGCCCTCGCGCCAGGGGAGCGCCCCGACCGCGAGGTTCATGCCGTCCGTCGTGGAGTGGGTGAGGGCGATGTCGTCCGGGTCCGCCACGAGCACCGCGGCCGCCGACGCCCGGGCCTCGGCCATCCGCTGCACGGTCTCGGGCCACATGTCCACGTGGCCGCGTCCCGTGGCGAGCTCGCGGGCCGCCTGCTCGTCCATCGCGCGCTGGGTCTCGGCGGGCATCGGACCCGCCGTCCCCGCGTTGAGGTAGATGCCGGCGCCGGTCGCGGGCAGCGCCGCCCGGATCGCGGCGACCTTCTCCGCCTCGGGCATGAACGGGGAAACCACGCCCGTATGATATCGACCGGGACCGTCGGTCCCCGATCTCACCATTCCCCGTGCGGAGGCCCCGTGGCCGGTTTCGCCCGCCCCGAGCTCGTCGCAACGCCCGAGTGGCTGGCCGAGAACCTCGGCCGCACCGACGTGCGGATCGTGGACGTGCGCTGGCGGCCGGACGGCACGGCGACCACGGTCTACCGCACCGGCCACGTGCCCGGGGCCGTGCACGTGGACTGGAAGGCGGCCGTCGTGGAGACCGACGAGGCGGGCGACACGATGCTGCTCGCCCGGCCGCCCCAGGTGGTGGCGGCGATGTCGCGGGCGGGCGTCGGCGACGGGACCTCGGTCGTGGTCTACGACGACACGCTGTCCTACTACGCGGCCCGGGTCTGGTGGAGCCTGCGGGCGTATGGCCTCGAGGCGGTGCGGATCCTCGAGGGCGGCTATCCCGCCTGGCTGGCGGGCGGCCACCCGGTGGCGAGCGGGGAGGTCGAGGTGGCCCCGGCGGTGTTCACGCCGCGGGCGCAGGTGCGCCTCCGGCTCACGACCGCGGACGTCCGGGGCCTGCTGGGGGCGCCCGACGTCCAGCTGGTGGACGCCCGCGGACCGGCCGAGTACCGCGGGTTCGAGGGCAACGTGCGGCGGCTGGGCCACATCCCGGGCGCCGTCAACGTGCCGGTGGCCTCGATGCACGTGCCGGGCACGCAGCGCCTGCGCGACGCGAACGACCTCCGGGCGCTGCTGCTCAAGGCGAACGTCACCCGCGGCCGGCGCCTGATCTGCTACGACGGGGCCGGGGTCGCGGCCGCGAAGCTCGCCTACGTGCTGACGCTCCTCGGCCACGACGATGTCGCCGTGTACGACGGCGGCTGGGCCGAGTGGGGCGACC
>MGOE01000153.1:0-3626 GCA_001797035.1 Chloroflexi bacterium RBG_16_72_14 | reverse complement strand
CGGCTCGACCTGCCGGTGGACCGCTGATATGGCGCCGCCCGGGAACGACCGGCGCCTGATCGGCGCCTGACGGGCGCCTACCAGCCGCCGCCGGGCGGCTCCGGCGGCGACCCGGGCGGTGGCGTCCCGCCGCCGGCGGCATCGGCCGCGGGGCCACCCAGCCCCGCCCACGGGTCGATCTCCTTGTGGGGCGCCAGGATCTGCGCCCGGTGGTGGTTGATCGCGAGCGCGAGCGCCGTCTGCCGGGCCTCACCCACCTGGTCCGACCAGTACGTCGCGTCGGTGACCGGCAGGAAGCGTCCCGTCAGCTCGACCAGCGCCTCGCGCAGGTTGCCGCCGGTCGGCAGGAGGTGGACCGTGCCGATGATCTTGAACGGCGGAACCTCGATGATCACCTGCTCCTGGGTCTTCGGCGTCCGGAGCTCCGGGATCGGCTCCACCGGCGTGTTGGCCACTGCGAACAGGACCGTGTCCAGGTTGATCTGCGCATACGCCGCCCGGATCGGCGTGCCGTGCCCGCCGAACTCCTCGACGGTGACCTCCTCCAGGATCAGGAACGGATCCTCGGCGAGGTTGAGGATGTCGGTCACCCGGTGCTGCCGGGTGCGGATCGACCCGCGGGCGATCAGCGAGTCCGTGTACAGGGTCAGCTCGGCCCGGCCGAGCTCCTGGAATGCCGCGTACATGCAGTCCTCCGTGCGTGCGCCCCCCGGGCGCGCAGGCGCGTCGCGAGCAGGATACGGAACTGGCGGCCCGCGTCGATCCCCAGATCGGCGGGCGCACCCGACGGCGCGTGTCCTATCGCCTGGCGCTCGCGGTCACCAGGTGCTCGGCGCCGTGCTGGAGGCCCTCGTACAGGCGGGTGACCGTGGCCAGCGTGTCGACCTCGTCGGCCGGCTTGTCCGGGCGCAGGCGGGCGATCCGCGGGAACCGCAGGGCGAAGCCGGACTTGTGCCGGGCGGAGCGCATGATCACGTCGAAGGCGACCTCGACCACCGCCGTGGGCTCCACCACCCGGTAGCGGCCGTGGGTGCTGATCGTGTGGGCCTCGAACCAGCGGGTCATCTCGGCGATCTCCGCGTCCGTCAGGCCGGTGTACGCCTTGCCGATCGTGACCAGGTGCCCGCTCGCGTCGTCGCGGACCGCAAACGTGTAGTCGGACAGGACGCCGTGGCGCTTGCCGTGGCCCACCTCGACCCCCACCACCACGCAGTCGAGCGTCGCCAGCGCCTTCTTCATCTTCAGCCAGCCCATGCCCCGGCGTCCGGGCGTGTACCGGCTAGTGGGGTCCTTGACCATCAGGCCCTCGTTCCGGCGCGCCCGCGCCTCGGCGAACGCGGCCTCGAGGCCGTCCACCGAGTCCACCGAGACGAGGTGGCTCAGCGCGAAGCGGCCGCCGTCGGCGGCCAGCGGCAGCTCCAGCGCCTCGAGCCGCCGCCGCCGCTCCGTGAGAGGTTCCTCGAGCAGCGGCGCGACGAGCGCGTCCGCGCCACGGTCCATCCCCAGCACGTCCCAGGCGACGTAGATGACCGGGATCTCGGCCAGGATCCTGGCCGACGGGTTCTTGCGCCCGAGCCGCGCCTGGAGCTGGAGGAACGGCAGCACGACCCCGTCCCGCCAGGCGAGGATCTCGCCGTCGAGGATGCCCGCCCACGGCAGCCCGCGCGCGCCCTCGACCACCTCCGGGAACTGGCCGCTGATGTCGTGCAGGTCGCGCGAGTAGAGGCGCACCTCGCCGCCGGCATGGTGGAGCTGGGCGCGGATGCCGTCGTACTTGTCCTCGACCCAGACCGTGGGCCCCAGCCGGCCGATGATCTCCGCGGCGTCCTCGGCCGGGGATGCGAGCATGAACTTGAGCGGGTTGAACAGCGCGAGGGCGGCTTCCTCCAGCCGGCCGTCCCGGGCGAGCAGCGCCGTGCGCCCGACGTCCCCGGTGAGCATGCCGGCCCGCTTGACGGCCGTGAGCGGGCGGTCGAAAGCCTTCGCGATGGCGGCCTCGAGGAGCCCCTCGCGCAGGCCGATGCGCAGCTCGCCGGACATGACCCGGACGATGGCGGTGGCCGTCGCCGGCGAGGTCCGGGCGAGCAGCGCCTCCAGGAGCGCGGCCTTGGCTCCCGCCCCGGACGCCGCCTCGATCGCCTCGAACGCCGCCCTGACCTCGCCCAGCGTGGGCTCGTGCGCGGGGTCGGGGGCGTGGCCGGCCTCGGCGAGGACCTCGCCCACGGCGGTCGCCACGTCGGACGAGCGGTCATAGGCCCGGCGCAGCGCTTCGCCATCCGCGGCCGCCACGCGCAGGACCGCGCCGGCCAGGCCGGCCCAGCCGACGCCGGTCGAGCGCTGGTCCGCTTCCGGGAACGGGCGCCCGGTGAGGAACACCGCCGCGACCGGCAGGTCGGCAGGCGCCAGGTCCGCCAGGTAGGCGGCGAGGATCGCGGTCTTCTCGGACGTCTTCGTCGTGGCCGCCACGCGTCCGGCGACATCACCCCAGCGACGCATGACGGCGATGGTATAGGGTGTCCACGATGCTCCATCGCCGCTGGTTCCCCGACCACATCGACGGCGAGCTCGTGGTGCTGCGCCGGCATACCCGCGAGAACCTGCGCGACTTCCTGCGCTGGTACCAGGATCCGGAGGTGGCCCGGCTGACGCGCTACCAGGACGGCCCGATGCGCGCCGAGGAGATCGAGCGGTTCTTCACGATGCGGGCCCTGGGCCCGGAGTCGATGGCGATGGGCATCCACGTCCGGGAGACCGGCCGGCTCATCGGGACCTGCGCCTTCTCGCAGCTCGATGGCGACAACGGCTCCACGCTGTTCCACATCACGATCGGCGAGCACGACGCGTGGGGCCACGGGTATGGCGGCGAGGCGACCCGCCTGATGGTGGACCATGCGTTCGGGACGCTCGGCCTGCACCGGGTGGCGCTGTCGGTGTTCGCCTTCAACGAGCGCGCGATCCGGGCGTACCTGCGGGTCGGGTTCGAGGTCGAGGGGCGGTCGCGCGAGGCGATCTGGCGCGACGGGACCTGGTGGGACGAGCTGCACATGAGCGTCCTGGAGCCGGAGTGGCGCGCGGCGCGCTGGCAGGCCCGGGCGGTCGCCGAGGGGCGCGCCGAGGGCGTCGGGGACGCAGGGGGCGGGGAGCCGGTTGGACACCGAGGAGGAGGCTGACGATGCCGAGCGAGGGAGCCGCGGCCGATGCCGCGCGGGCGGCGTTTCGCGACTGGATGGAGGCGAAGGGACACGCCGTGGACAATGCGCGGCGCGCGATCGCAGGCCTCGAGGCCGCGTTCGAGGCGGGCGCGCTGCAGAAGACGCCCGTGCTGGGGGCCATGCTGGCGGACCTCGCGGTCGCCCTGGAGCAGGACGAGGGCCAGCGGCTGGGCGGCAAGAGCGCCGAGGCCGCCAGGTTCATCCTGCGCGCGATCTCCCGCGAGCTGGACAACGCCTGAGCAGGGGGCACGCGGCACGGTCGGGCCTGCCGCGCCCCGAGCGGGCCTGCCAGGCGCCGCCACGCCGTGTCGCCGGCACGATCGGGGTCCGGCGGTCCCCGATTGGGCGCGTTTCCCCACGCGATCCGGGTCGATCGGAGTCGGGTGCTCCCCGGTTCGTGGCATTCGACGGTCC
>MGOE01000152.1:5439-6452 GCA_001797035.1 Chloroflexi bacterium RBG_16_72_14 | reverse complement strand
GGTCGGTCGTCGCGGTCACCACGGGTCCGCCCTCAGGCGGGCACGTCCGCCGCACGCCCCGCGGCCCACGCCTCGGCGCGATCCAGCAGCTCGCGGGCGGACAGCCGCGCCGCCTCCCCGCCCGCCTCGCCGCCGATCATCTGCGCCAGCTCCGCCTCGCGCTCGCCGCGGCCCAGCCTCACGACCTCGGTCACGGTCCGGCCGCCACGCTCGCGCTTGGCGATCCGGAAGTGCGCGTCGGCGTACGCGGCGATCTGCGGCAGGTGGGTCACGCACAGGACCTGGTGCTCGCGGGCCAGCGTCCACAAGCTCCGCCCGACCGGGTCCGCGCCCCGCCCGCCGATCCCGGTGTCCACCTCGTCGAACACGAGCGTGGGCGTCCGGTCCGCGCCCGCCAGGACCTGCTTGATCGCCAGCGCGACACGCGACAGCTCGCCGCCGGACGCGATCCGAGCCAGCGGCCGGGCGGGCTCGCCGGGGTTGGGACGGAACCGGTAGACCACGGTGTCGATGCCGCTCGCGTCGAAGGCGACCGCGTCGCCGTCCACCTCGACCGCGGGGTCGTCGCGCGCCGCGGGTCGCCGGCCGAGGCCGACCTCGAACGCGTCAGCCGGGAAGCCGAGCTCCAGCAGCACCGCGGACACGGCCGCGCCCAGCTCGATCGCCGTTGCCAAGCGGCCGATCGAGAGCGCCGCCGCCGCCCCGGCGACCTCGAGCAGCAGGCGCGCGTCCTCGGCGGCCCGGCGCGCCCGCTCGTCCTCCAGGCCCCGCAGGCGCTCGGCCTCGGCCGCTGCGCGCTCGCCGTGGGCGATGACCGCGGCCTCGTCGTCACCGTAGCGACGCAGGAGCCGGTGGATCTCGCCCAGCCGCTCCTCCAGCCGCACCAAGGTCGCGGGGTCGTGGTCCACGGTCTCGGCCAGCGCCCGGACCTCGGCCGCGACGTCCTCGAGCTCGGCCTCCACGCCGGCCAGCCGGTCCGCGAGCGCCGCCCAGCGCTCGTCGAGGCGGGCCAG
>MGOE01000152.1:2888-5291 GCA_001797035.1 Chloroflexi bacterium RBG_16_72_14 | reverse complement strand
CCTCGCCGTCCCGCAGCCGGGCCGTGGCGATCTCCGCGGATTCGTGCTCGAGGATCTCCAGGCGGCGAACCAGCTCCCGCGGCTCCATGGACAGCTCCGCGAGCGCGGCCCGGTTCGCCCGCCAGCGCTCCACGACCGCCGCCACCCGCGACCGCGCCTCGCCGTGGCCGCCGAACGCGTCGAGCAGGTCCCGCTGCCAGTCCTCGTCGAGGAGCCGCTGCTGCTCGTGCTGGCCGTGGATCTCGACCAGGGGCCCGATCGACGCCGCCAGCCGCCCCGCGGTGACCGTCTCGTCGTCCAGGCGCGCCGTGGACCGGCCGGTCGCGGACACCTCGCGCACGCGATCAGCGGCTCCGGGATGCGGTCGAACAGCGCCTCGACCCGCGCGCCCTCCGCGCCGTGCCGGACCAGCGTCGTGTCCGCGCGCGCGCCGAGGGCCAGCCCCAGCGCATCGATCAGCAGGCTCTTGCCGGCACCGGTCTCGCCGGTGAGCACGTTGAAGCCGGGCCCCAGCACCAGGCGCAGCCGGTCGATCAGCGCGAGGTCCGCGACGGCCAGCTCGAGGAGGCGTCCGGCCCGGTCGGGGGCAGCGTCCATCATCGTCAGGAAGGCAGCAGCTCGACCTTCGTCCGCAGGAGGTCCCAGAACGGGAGCGCCCCCTTCGGCTCGACGAACCGGATCGGCTGCTCCAGCGCCCGGACCTCGACCACGTCGCCCACCTGGATCGGCCGGTCGTCGCGCCCGTCGATGGACACCAGCGCCTCGTGGGCGTCGAGCACGCGGCAGCGGACCACCTGGAGCGGTGACACGACGATCGAGCGGATCGCGGACAGGTACCCGGCGATCGGCGTCACGACGAGGTTCCGGCCCCCGGGATCGAGGATCGGGCCGCCGGCCGAGAACGAATAGCCGGTGGACCCGGTGGGACTGGACACGACCAGGCCGTCCGCGACGAACGTCGCGAGGTGCGACTCGTCGATCGTGACCGCCAGCCGCACGACCCGGGCGAGCGCTCCTCTCGCGATCACGATGTCGTTGAGGGCGATGAACGCCGTGGTGGCGGGCCGTCCGGCGGGCATGATGTCGCCCGCCAGCGCCATCCGCTCCCGGAGCACGTACTCGCCGGCGAGCAGCTTCTCGAGCATCGGTTCCAGCTCGTGGGCCTCCGCCTTGGACAGGAACCCGATCTTGCCCAGGTTGATGCCCAGGATCGGGACGTCCACGATCGCCACCGCCTGGACGGCGCGCAGGAACGTCCCGTCGCCGCCGAGCACGACGATGACGTCCGTCCCGGGCAGCTGCCGCACGAGCGCGTCGAGGTCGCCGGCCGGGGCGGCCCACTGGTCCACGCCGCGGACGCGGCACCAGCCCGCGGCACGCTCGCGGAGCTCGGACGCCTCTTCGATCGTGGGGTTGTACGCGAAGCCGATGCGCCGGACGGTCACGCCGCGCCCTCCCATGCGGCCGCCACCGCCTCGTCGATCCGGTCCTCGACCTCCGCGCACGAGGGCCCGGCCGCCAGGTGGACGAGGAACTCGCGATTGCCCTCCGGCCCCAGGATGGGCGACGCGACGACAGCCCGGGTGCCGATGCCCAGGGCGGCCGACATGGCCACCGTCTCGCGGAGCACGCGCCGGTGGACCTCCGGGTCGCGCACCACGCCACCCTTCGCGTCCGCGCGACCCGCCTCGAACTGCGGCTTGACGAGCGCGACGATCGGGCCCCCGCCGTCCCGCAGGATCGTGCGGATCGGGCCCAGGACGAGCCCCAGCGAGATGAACGAGACGTCGACGACGGCGAGGTCCACGGACTCCGGGAGCGCCGCCGGGGCAAGGGTGCGGGCGTTCACCCGCTCCAGCGAGACCACCCGCGGGTCCCGGCGCAGCCGCTCGGCCAGCTGCCCGTAGCCGACGTCGATCGCGTACACGCGGGCGGCGCCGCGCGCGAGCAGCACGTCCGTGAACCCGCCCGTGGACGCGCCCACGTCCACGCACACGAGGCCGGCGGGGTCGATGCCGAAGGCGTCCAGCGCCGCGACCAGCTTGTGCGCGCCGCGGCTCGCCCATTCACGGCCGGTGGCAACCTCCACCGCGGCGCCCGGGTCCACGAGGTCGCCCGACTTGAGGTCGTGGCGCGCGGCGTCGCCCGCCCCCACGCGCACCTTGCCCGCGAGCACGAGCGCCTGCGCCCGGCTGCGCGTGGGCGCGAGCCCACGCTCCACGAGGAGCTGGTCGAGGCGGATCCGTTTCGCGGTGGCGGCGCCCATCGCGCCTATCGTGGCACAGCCCGCATCGCCCGGGCTTACCGCATCGCCCGGGCTTACCGCGGCGTCGGCGTCCTGCGGCGCCCGGCGGGTCCCGGACGGCCGGCGGCGGGTCCGGACCGCCGGCGGCGGGTCAGCCG
>MGOE01000152.1:2509-2881 GCA_001797035.1 Chloroflexi bacterium RBG_16_72_14 | reverse complement strand
CGGGCGCGCCGCGCCTTCGTCGCGGCCGGCCCAGCAGGTTCGGGTGCCGCCGCCGCACCCTCGCCGGGAGCGAGGCGCAACTGCCCGGTCGCCTCGCGCACCTGCGCCACGAGGCCCGGTACATCGAGCCGGATCAGGCGGCGCAGGTCGCCGACTGCGCCGTGGTCGACGAACCGGTCGCCCGGGATGCCGACGATCCGCACCGGGATGTCGCGGTACACCGGATCGGCGAGCCGCGCCTCCTCGAACGCCTCGAGCACGCCGGACCCGAAGCCGCCGGTCACGACGCTCTCCTCGAACGTCACGACCAGGCGCTTGCCGCGCGCCTGGTCCAGGATCAGCTGCCGGTCGAGGGGCTTCGCGAACCGGGCG
>MGOE01000152.1:0-2492 GCA_001797035.1 Chloroflexi bacterium RBG_16_72_14 | reverse complement strand
CGGACCACCCATCGGTGGCCAGCGTGTCGGCGGCCTCGAGCGCCCGATTGACGATCGGGCCGAAGGCGACGAACAGCAGGTCGCGGCCCTCGCGCAGCACCTCGCCCCGCCCCACGGGAACGGGGGCCGGGTCCCGCGCCTCGACGCCGAACCCCGCGTCGCGCGGGTAATGGAGCGCGAACGGGTGGTCCTGGGCGAGCGCCGTCCGCAGCAGCGCGCGGAGCTCCTGCTCGTCCCTGGGGCTGGCGATGACCAGGTGGGGCAGCTGGCGCTGGGCCGGGAGCGTGAACATGCCCTGGTGGCTGGTCCCGTCCTCGCCCACGAGGCCCGCGCGGTCCACGGCGAGCAACACCGGGACGTCGTTCTGGCACACGTCGTGGACCGTCTGGTCGAAGGCCCGCTGCAGGAACGTCGAGTACAGCGCCACGACCGGGCGCATGCCCGCCAGCGCGAGCCCGGAGGCGAGGGTGACCGCGTGCTGCTCGGCGATGCCCACGTCGATGAACCGCTCCGGGTACGCCTGCTGGAACCGGGCGAGGCCGGTGCCCGTGGGCATGCCGGCGGTGATCGCGACGATCCGGCGGTCGTTCGCGCCCAGCGCGACCAGCTCCTCGGAGAAGAACGCCGTGTAGTTCGGGGCCTTCTTCGCCTCGCCCGGGGCGGCCTGCGCGGCGGGCGGCTCCGGCGTCCCCTCGGCGTTGTGGGCCGGCGTCCGCCGGTCGGCCATCACCGACGCCGACGGCGGCGCCCCGTCCTCCGCGTCGCGCGACAGCGTGAGGGGCGCCCCGCCCGCGGCCGCCGACGCCATCGATTCGCCGTTGCCGGAGCCGTTGAGGACGCCCAGGCGATCGCGGGCGTCGGCGGACGGCGCCAGCGTGATCGGTGGCAGCGCGGCGCCATGGAACGAGACCTGGTCTTTCTCGGCCGGGCGGTAGCCCTTGCCCTTCTGCGTCCGGACATGGACGATGACCGGCCCGTTGAGCGCCAGCGCCCGGCGGAAGGTCTCTTCCAGCAGGCGCAGGTCGTGACCCGGCATCACGCCGATGTAGGTGATCCCCAGGTCCTCGAACAGCTGGCCCGGCTGCGCGAACGACACGACCGACTGGCGGAACCGGCGCGACAGCTCCACCAGCCGACCGCCGACGACCGGGATCCGCTCGGTGACGCCGTCCCAGAACGTCTTGCTCTGGCGCCACGCGACCGAGAGCTTGATCTCGGACAGGTACTTCGACAGCGCCCCCACGGACGGGCTGATCGACATCTCGTTGTCGTTGAGCACGATCAGCAGCTGGGTCTGGCGGTGCCCGATGTCGTTGAGCGCCTCGAGCGACAGCCCCGACAGCAGCGCCGCGTCCCCGACGACCACCGCGATCCGCTCCATGGAGTGGCGCATGTCGCGCGCAGTGGCCAGGCCCTGCGCGATGGACAGGCCCGTGCCGGCGTGGCCGCCGTCGAACACGTCATGCGGTGACTCGGTGCGCCGCGGGAAGCCGCCTACGCCGTCGATCTGGCGCAGCGTGTGGAACCGCGACAGCCGGCCGGTCAGCAGCTTGTGGGCGTACGCCTGGTGGCCGGTGTCCCACACGATCCGGTCGCGCGGCGACTCCAGCAGCCGGTGGAGGGCGATCGTGATCTCGACCACGCCCAGCGAGGAGCCCAGGTGTCCCCCCGTCACGGCCACCGTCCGGATGATCGTCTCCCGGATCTCGGCCGCGAGCTGCGCGAGCTCGGGCTCGGACATGCCGCGGAGATCCGCGGGGTCCTGGAGACGGTCGAGGATCGGCACGAACCGTGTGCTCCTGTCGGGGGTGGTGGCTCCGGATAATTCGATACC
Organism: Chloroflexi bacterium RBG_16_72_14; assembly: GCA_001797035.1. GTDB lineage: Bacteria > Chloroflexota > Limnocylindria > Limnocylindrales > CSP1-4 > CAIXZV01. The sequence continues at coordinate 658 of MGOE01000152.1, read as the reverse complement.
GGATGGTAGCATGATGGGGAAGGTCCCCCTACTCCTCCGCGGCATCCTCGGGTCGGACGTCAACGGCGGCGAGGGCGCCGCCCGGGCGGGCCATCAGCTGCTGGACGCGCAGCTCCGCCTCGGCCAGGAGGCGCTCGCACCGCCGCTGGAGGGCGACGGCCCGCTCGTACAGGGTGATGGTTGCCTCGAGCGACTGGCCACCGGACTCGAGCGCGGCGACGACCCGCTGGAGCTCCGCGAACGCGTCGTCGTACGGGAGCTCCTCGATGCCGGCGTCGGGACCGGTGCCTGGGGTGGTGCCGGCGGCTCCGGTGGCGTCCGTCACGCGTGCTCCTCCTGGGTGCCGGCCCCGGGCGGGCCGGCGACGATCATAGCGAGGGTCTCGTTCACCGCGGCGCCCGGGCATCTGACGCGGCGGGGCCGTCGCTCGTGGCGGCGAGCGTGCCGCGCGACAGCGCGATCTCGAGCGCCGTGCCCGCGGCGGCGACGACGGGGTCGCGCACAATGGTCCCGTCGGCGGCGCGCCGCACGATCGCGTAGCCGCGGTCCAGCGTCGCCTGCGGCCCGAGCGCGGCCAGCGAGGCTGCCGCGGTGGTGAGGCCGGCGGCGGCCATGGAGAGCCTGGCCTCCATCGCCCTCGGCCCGCGCGCGGCGGTGC
>MGOE01000151.1:18826-19054 GCA_001797035.1 Chloroflexi bacterium RBG_16_72_14 | reverse complement strand
CGGGGGCGGCGGTCCGTCGCGCGAGGGCGAAGGCGAAGGCGCGTCGGGCGAGGGCGGCGGCGCGGGCTGGCCGGGGTCGGGGGCGGGCGCGCCCGGCCGCGGGACGGGTTCGGTCTGCTGGTCGTCCATCGGCCCCCTGCGGCTTCGTTGGCCACTGAGTATGCGGGGAATCCCGCAACCCGCGTGTGCCGCGGACCCTGCGCGCGGGGCTTCGCTCGCGGGCCGCGC
>MGOE01000151.1:17397-18792 GCA_001797035.1 Chloroflexi bacterium RBG_16_72_14 | reverse complement strand
TCCGGGTCGTGCTCGTCGACGACCACCCGGCGATCCTCGACGCCATCTCCGCGGCCGTGCGGGCCGCGCCGGACCTCGCCCTCGCCGGGACCGCGCGGTCCCTCGACGATGCGCGGAGCCTGATCGCGGGACCGCGCGGGGTGACCCCCGACGTCGTGATCAGCGACGTCCAGCTGGCCGGGGAGGCGGAGGGGCTGCGGCTGCTCGAGGCCGTGGAGCCCGGTGGCCCGGCCGTCCTCCTCCTGTCCTCGTTCGACCAGCCGCCGCTGATCCGCACGGCCTTCGAGCGCGGCGCCGCCGGTTACCTGCTCAAGACCAGCGAGGTGTCGGAGATCCTGGACGCGATCCGGACGGTGGCCGGCGGCGGCACGGCGTTCTCGGCGTCCATGCTGCGCACGATCCGCAGCGCCCCGCGCCGCCCGTCGGACCGCGAGATCGAGGTCCTCACGCTGGTCTGCGGGGGCGCCTCGAACGACGAGATCGGGGCCCGGCTGGGCGTCACCGAGAAGACCGTCGAGAGCCACCTGCGCCGGCTGTTCGACCGCTACGGCGTGCTGTCACGCACGGAGCTAGCGGTGCTCGCGCTGCGCGAGGGCTGGGTCACGGAGAAGGCCCGGCCGTGACCTCGCGGTCGCTGGGTCTGGCCTCGGCGGCCTCGGCGGCGCTGGTCGGCGGCTCGCTGCTGGTGCGGCTGGCCAACCCGTTCGGCGCGCCAGATCCGACGCCCTCGGACCTGGTCCCGCACCTGTGGGGGATCGGGGCGCTCGTGGTGCTGGTGCTGACCACCAGCTGGGCCCCGACGCTCGCCTGGGGCGCGACGATCGTGGGGTCCTCGGCGGCCGCGCTCGGGGCCGTGGGGCTGGTGCGTGGCGTGCGCGCGGCATCAGGCGACGTCGGGCGGCCGGTCCTCGACGGGTTCGTCGTGCTCGCGCTGGTCGTGCCGCTCCTGATCGCCGCGGGGTACGCGACCGCCGGGGGCCGCCGGCCGCGCCCGGTGACGGCTGCGGTCTGGGGCACGGTCGCCGTGCTCGGGTTCGCGTTCGTCGCCAACTGGGTCCGGCGCGCCCTGGGGTTCGAGACCGGGGGCCTCCCCCAGTGGGTCTGGCTGTTCGCCGTCGCGATCATCGCCACGATGGGGTTCGTGCGCGACCTCGCACCCGCGCTCGCCCGCACGCGCGTCCGGCTGGCCGCCGGCGAGGCGCGATCGGACCGCACCGGGGGCGCGCTGAGCCTGCTGCGCGTGTTCGTGGACGAGCTGGTGCCAGGGCGCGAGGCGGGCCGGGCCGAGGCCGTCGAGTCCGAGCGCGGCCGGCTGGCGGCCGACCTCCACGCGGACGTCCTGCCCTCGCTCCGCCGGGCGCTCGCCGAGGCAGAGGCGGGCGGGACCGTGGAGCG
>MGOE01000151.1:14078-17366 GCA_001797035.1 Chloroflexi bacterium RBG_16_72_14 | reverse complement strand
GTCGAGTCGCTGCTGCTGTCACGGCGGTCGATCGTGCTCGAGGAGATCGGCCTGCTGTCCGGGATCGAATGGCTCGCCGAGCGGGTCGAGGAGCGCTCCGAGGTCCGGGTGGACATCGAGGTCGCCGGGGACGCGGCCGTGCCGCCCGCTGCCGCGACCGCCGGTGGGGCGCCGGGGCGCCCGCCCCGGGAGGTGGAGCGGGCGGCGTTCCGGGTCGCCCAGCTCGCCTTCGACAACGTCATCCGCCACGCCCCCGGCTCGACGGTCACCGCCACCGTGGCGGTGTCGCCGGCGGCAATCCGCCTGGACATCGTCGACGACGGCGACGGACCGCCGGTGGACGAGGGCGCCGCGGCGCGGAGCGGGCGGCGGGGCATCGCGGACATGCGCGCGGAGACGCGCGCATGCGGGGCCAGCCTCGAGGTCGGGCGCGGCCCGGGCGACCACGGGACGGCGATCCGGTTCCGCTGGCCCGCCTGACCCCCGCGCGTTCATCCCGTGCCGACGGCCCGCCTCCTCCGGGCGGCGGGATCGGTGTAGCCTCGGCCCATCGGGCGGACACGGAGGACGACGTGGGCGACATCGCGGCGCTGCGGGGCGTGTGGAACATCGTGCCCACGCCGTTCCTGCCCGACGGCGGGCTGGACCTCGCGTCCGTGCCCGGGCTGGTGTCGTTCGTGCGCGCCACGGGCGTCGACGGCATCACGATCCTGGGCGTCCTGGGCGAGGCCGGGCGGCTCGGCGACGCGGAGCGGACATCCGTGCTCGAGGCCGTCCTCGAGGCCGCCGGCGGCTCGATCCCGGTCTGCGTCGGGGTCTCGCACGCGTCCACGGACCGGGCGATCGCGTTCGCCCGCGAGGCCCAGGGGGCGGGCGCCCATTCGGTGATGCTCGCCCCGCCGCCGCTCGCCCGCCCCACGGACGCCGCGCTGCGCCGCCACTACCTGGCCGTGGCGTCGGCCGTGTCGCTCCCGATCGTCGTCCAGGACCACCCGGCCAGCTCGGGCGTGCCGATGTCCGTCGAGTTCCTGCTCGCGCTGGCGGCCGAGGCGGCGCAGTGCCGCGTGATCAAGCTGGAGGAGGAGCCGACCCCGCCCAAGACCGGCCGCCTCGTCGCCGGCCCGCCCGAGGTCGTGGTCCTGGGCGGGCTCGGCGGGGAGATGCTGCTGGAGGAGCTGCGCCGCGGCAGCCACGGGACGATGACCGGCTTCGGGTTCCCGGAGGTGCTGGTGGCCGTGGTCCGGCGCTGGACGGCCGGCGATCGCGAGGGCGCCGCAGCCGTGTTCGACCGGTACGCGACGCTGATCCGGTTCGAGAACCAGGCGCTGCTCAACCTGCCGATCCGCAAGCTGGTGTACCAGCGGCGCGGGGCGATCGCCCATGCCACCGTCCGGGCGCCGGGGGTGCCGGCGGACCCCGGCACCGTCGCGGACCTCGACGACGTGCTGCGGCGCACTGGGCTCGACGCGCACCTGGCCGCCGGGTCCGTGCTGCCCGCGCTGATCGGCTGAATCGGACCCCGCGTGCATCGCCGGCGACGGTCCTCGCTGCTGCTGCTGGCCGCGGCCGTCCTGCTCGCCGCCTGGTACGGGGTGGCCTGGGTGCGGCACCTCCCCGCCGACGGCCCGGCGGTCGCCATCGCGCACCGCGGAGGGCCCGCCACGACCGGAACGGCGGAGGGGACGCTCGGTGCCTTCCGGGCTGCCCTGGACGCCGGTGCCGACTGGCTCGAGCTCGATGTCCGCAGCACGAGCGACGGGACGCTGGTCGTGATGCACGACGACACCGTGGATCGGACGACGGACGGGACTGGGCCGGTGTCATCACTCACGCTCGAGGAGGTGCGGGCGCTCGACGCCGGCGGCGGGGCGCAGGTCCCCACCGTCGAGGAGGTGGTCGCGCTGGCGGCGTCGGCCGGCGTTCGCGTGCTGCCCGAGGTCAAGGACGGGGCGGCCTACCCCGCGATCGCCGCGCAGCTGGTCGACCTGCTGCGGGCGGCGGACTACCTGGATCGCGCCGTCATCCAGTCCTCGGATGCCGGGACCCTGCTCCGGCTCCGCGTCATCGCCCCCGAGGCGGACACCTGCTGGATCACCGGGTTGTGGCAGCTCGACCTGTCCGCGCCACCCGCCGACGCCGCCTACGTCTGCCCGATGGGCGAGATGCTGCTGCTCAACCCCGACTCGATCCGCGGCGCGCACGCGGCCGGTCGACGGGTGTTCGCGTGGTGGAGCCGGGCCGAGAGCGGCGTCACGAACGCGATCCTCGAGGCGTACGGGGTGGACGGCCTGATCGTCGACGACCTGCGGCCCGTCGCGGGGGAACGGTGAGCACGGTCGGCCGCGCCGGTGCCGGGCGACGAATGACGTAGCCGGGATCTCGACCCGCGCCCACTCAGCGGCCGAGGCTGGCCCGGCAGGCTTGGGCCATGTCCACGCGCGTCCCCGTCGCCACCCGTTCCGTCTCGCTCGCCGATCTCGGCGCCCTGCTGTTCCTGGGCGCCGTCTGGGGCGGCGCGTTCCTCGCCTTCCGCATCGCCTCGCCCGAGGTCGGCCCGGTCTGGGCCGCGGAGGCCCGGATCGGGCTGGCCGCGATCGCCATGTCGGCGCTGTTCGGGCGTCGGGCGTGGGCGACGTTCCGGCATCGCCTGGGCGCCATCGCGTTCACCGGGGCCGCGTTCGCGGCGATCCCGTTCGCCCTGATCGCGTTCGCCGCGCTGACCCTGCCGACCGCGTTCGGCGCGCTGCTCAATGCGTCCACGCCGCTGTTCACGGCCATGGTCGGGGCCGTGGCGCTCGGCCAGCGCCTGTCGGGGCGGGTGATCGCCGGCATCGCCGTGGGCATGACCGCGGTGCTGATCCTCGTCGGCTGGTCGCCGTTGCCCCTTGGCCCGGACACGCTGCTCGCCGTCGCCGCCGCCCTCGGGGCCGCCTTCTCCTATGCGATCGCCGGCACCTTCGTGCGCCGGAAGCTCCCCGACGTTGGTGGCGTCGAGCTCGCGACGGGCCAGCTGGTCGCCGCGTCGATCGTCCTGCTGCCGGTCGCCGTCCTGTCGGGCGCCCCGGGGACGCCCTCCCCGACCGGCCTGGTCGCGCTGGTGGGCGTTGCGCTCGTCTCGACCGCCCTCGCCTGGCCCGTGTTCTTCCGCGTCCTGTCGCACACCACGCCGACCGCGGCCAGCACCGGCACGTTCATCGTCCCGGCGTTCGGCATGCTGTGGGGTGCGATCGCGCTTGGGGAGCCCGTCGGACCCGAGCTTTTGGCCGGGGCCGGGCTGATCCTCGGCAG
>MGOE01000151.1:4655-14059 GCA_001797035.1 Chloroflexi bacterium RBG_16_72_14 | reverse complement strand
CCGATCCGTCTCGCTCGCCGACCTCGGCGCCCTGCTGTTCCTGGGCGCCGTGTGGGGCGGCGCGTTCCGTGCGTGGGGCGCTCGCCGTGCGTGGCTCGGCGGCCTGACCGGGGTCGACCAGCCCCCGGCGGGGTGACGGCCGAGGGGTCGGACCGATGGTCCCGTGAATGCATGCCCCAGCGCCCGGTGATTCAGGGAGACCCGAGGCCCCGCGGCCCTTGACGGCCGTGGTAGACGATTGGAGCCTTCCCGGGTCGGCCAGCACCCACCGAAGCGCCGCTATCAGGGGCACCCCCTTGGCAGCCGAACGACACGCACGACTGCCCATCGTCACGCCCAGGGCGGGCCTGACCGAGCATCAGCTCGAGCGACTGTTCCGCGGCTCGATCGTGTTCCTCGTGATCGCCACGGTCCCGATCGTCACCGTGCCCGTCGTCCACGGCCACTTCGCCGCGCCGGCCATCGACCTCGCGCTCGACACGATGGCGGGCGTGGTGTCGGCGGCCGTGATGATCCTCGCGTGGGCGAACTTCAGCGAGCGGCGCACGCCGATGGCGCTGTTCCAGGCTTCTGCCTTCCTGTGCTTGACCGTCGCCTATGGCAGCGCGGTGCTGATCAGCCTCGGGCGGGACCAGGATGTCGCCAGCCTGGCCGATCCGAACCCGCTCCAGACGTACGTGTTCGCCCTCGCCCGAGTGCTCGCGGCCACGCTGATCGTCATCGGGGGCACGGCGGCCGCGGGCCGGCTGGGCGCCGCACGCTCGAGGCTCATCCTCATCGGTCCGGCCATCGCCCCGGTCGCCGTCGCGCTGTTGGGCCTCGTCGGGGGGTGGTCGCCGCCGTTGGCCCTCCAGGTCGCGGCGGCGGATCCGGATCGCTCGGGGCTGCCCGCCGTCACCGCCTTCGGCGTGCTCGTCCAGCTGGTGCTGGCGGCCCTGTTCTTCCAGGCCGCGATGGTGTGTCGTGATCGCTGGCGGCGTGAGGGTGATGTCGCGAACGCCTGGATGGCGATCGGCCTCGTCTTTGCCGCGTTCGCGGAGATCCACTGGGCCGCGTTCCCGGCGGGCCACCCCGGGCAGGTGTCGACTGCCGACCTGCTGCGGCTCGTGTTCTTCCTGGCGCTCCTGCTCGGGATCGAAGCCGAGGCTCGCCAGGTCATCGGGCGACTCCGGGTCGCGAATGTCGAGCTGGCCTCGTTGCGCGAGTCGGAGGTGGAGCGGGCGGCCATCGAGGAGCGTGCCCGCCTGGCCCGCGAGCTCCACGACGGGCTCGCCCAGGACCTCTGGCTGGCCAAGCTCAAGACGGGACAGCTGGCGACATGGCCAGGCCTGCCGGCCGATGCCCTGCCGCTGGTGGAGGAAGCCCAGGCGGCGATCGACACCGGGCTCGCCGAGGCCCGACAGGCGGTCATGGCGCTGCGGCTGGCCGCAGAGCACGAGCTCGGATTCCACGAGCTGATGGCCCGTTACGTCGAAGATTTCGAGGACCGGTTCGGTCTGCGCGTCGAGTTCACCAGCGGGGGCGACACCTCGCGCATCGCGCCCCGCACGCAGGCCGAGGTGCTGCGGATCGCCCAGGAGGCCCTCGTCAACGTTCGCCAGCACGCGGACGCGACCGTGGTGGGCGTTCGGCTCGCGATCGACGGCGACCAGGTCAGCCTGCGCGTGGTCGACAACGGGCGCGGGTTCGATGTCGCGGCCGCCAAGCGCTCGTCCTTCGGGCTGCACGCGATGCGCGAGCGGGCGACCCTCATCGGCGGGCGCGTGTCGGTCGTGTCGGCGCCCGGCGAGGGGACCCGGGTGACCCTGACGGCACCGCTCCACGCAGAGGCGACGACACCGGGGGCGGGCGGTTGAGGACCGGTCGCGGCCGTGTGCGGGTGATGATCGTGGACGACCACCCGCTCGTGCGCGCGGCGGTCACCAAGGCGATCACGTCCGACGACACCGAGGTCGTGGCGGAAGCGGCAACGGCAGAGGAGGCCTTCTCGCTCGCGCTCTCCGTCGCGCCCGACGTGCTGCTGGTGGACATCGCGCTGCCCGGGATGTCCGGCGTGCAGCTCGTCCGTGAGCTCGCGCCCCGCCTCCCCGACACGAGGATCGTCATGCTGACGGTGTCGGGCGCGGAGCGCGACGTGGACGAGGCGATGCGCAGCGGCGCCCACGGCTACCTGACCAAGGACGTCACACCCGAGGCTCTCGCGCGATCGGTGCGCGCGATCCGGACCGGGGAGCTCGTGATGCCGCGGCGGCTGGCGGCGAGGCTGGTGGAGCGGCTGGCTCGTCGGGCCGGCCCGCCGCCCGAGGCCGGCGACCCTCCGGTCGAACAGCTCAGCCAGCGCGAGCGCGACGTGCTCCGGCTGCTCGCCGACGACCTGACCGACCGCGAGATCGCGACGGCGCTGACGATCTCCGTCCGGACGGTCGAGACGCACGTCAGCAACATCCTGCACAAGCTCGGCGTCCGCAACAGGAACGAGGCGGCGCGGCGCTACCGTGAGGACCGCTGACGCAACGCGTTACGGTTCGTCGCCCACGTCAGCCGCGGTCACGTCCACCCCCCGCCGACTGGCGCGAGCGGCCGCGCGGGCGGCCGCTCGAGCGGCCGCGATCTCCACGCGCAGGTGACGAGGGTCGTCGACGGCGATCGCGAGGCCGCACCCGTCGTCGAGCACCAGCAGCAACCGGTCGCTGGTGATCACCACATCGCGGATTCCGTCCAGGTCGTAGCTGATCGACCGGCGCCCGAGATGAACCAGCCGGCGCGTCGTCACGTAGAGGTCGCCGCTGAGTCCGCGGCCCTCCGCCGGCCCGGGCTGGCGCCGGTCCACGGCCACCGCGCGACGCACCGCCACGAGGAACTCGTCGGGCTGGAGCATGACGGCGATCCGGCAGTCGGGATCCACGGGGATGATGCCCCGCTCGCGGAGCCGGGTACGCGCCTCACGGGCGCGCGCATCGTCCACGGCGCGGCGGTTCGCCGCCTCGTCGGGGGAATCCCGACCGTGCGGCGTCGAGTCGCGACCCGGTTCGGACGACCTGCCCGGGTCGCCGAGATTGCGGGTCCTGCCATCCATGTGTGCAGCATGGCCCTTGCGAGGTCCGCGCCGCATCAGGGTGCCGTACGGATCGGGGTACGGATTCTGCGGTACGTGGGACGGGCCCGCTACCGACTCAGGAATCCGTGCCGCTGTCAGTGTCGCCCCCGATGGCGGTCGAAGGCGGCGTCCCTACGGTAGTCCGATCGATCGAGTGCGGACGCGTCCCGTCATCCGTCCGCCATGTTGGATGCGGGGACGTCATCCACCGGGGACGCTCCCAGCAAGAGGAGACCGGCATCGCCGGACAAACGGAGGAAGGCTGGGAATGACCAGGAAGCTCGCGGCCCTGCTGGGTGCCGTCGCGCTGTGCCTGACGACCGTCGCCCCGAGCACGGCAACGGTGAGCCCGAGGGCCACCGACACCGTCACCCCGGCACCGGTCTCGGCACCCGGCTCACCAACTGACGAGTCCAAGGTCCCACACTACTTCGGGCCATACCCGAACTGGGCCAACAGCCCGTTCACGCTGCCCGACGTCACAGTGACGATCAGCGACCCAACCGGGCACGGTGCCGGAGCCGCGGCCGTCGCCACGGTCGGGGCCAACGGTGCCGTAACGGGCATCACCATCACCGACCCTGGCAACGGCTACTGGGCCGCCAACGTGAACATCAGCGGCCCGGGTTCCGGCGCCGCGGCGATCGCCGCCGTGACGTCGACGGGCGCCGTGACCGGGATCACCGTCGACACGCCGGGCAGCGGCTACACGCAGCCGGCGGTCTCGATCTCGGGTGGTAACGAGATCTTCGTGACGGTCGGCAATCCGCTGACCGACCGCGCGTATGCGACGGACTTCGTCGCGCCGCCGGTGGTCGTGCCCGCCGCGGCGACCGAGACCGCGACCAGCGGCACCTGGGACCTGACCGCGGGCAGCGCCAGCGGCGGCACGTTCACGCTGAGCGTGGACGGCGGCCCCGCGACCAGCGCACTCAGCTGGAACGCTTCGGCCGCCGAGATCGAAGCCGCGCTGCTTGCAGCCGGCGTCACGGCGACCGTGAGCGGCACCGGACCGTGGGTCGTGACCTTCACGCCTGCGCCGGCGACCGTCGTGGTCGACGGCACCAACCTCACGCAGCCGGACCCCCTGGTTCCGGTGTTCGTGATCGTGCCGACGGCGGCGCCGGCCGGGATCCTGACGGACTTCCAGTCATGGAACCAGGCCGATCCGGGCCTCAGCCCCGTCGCCTCGGCCGGCCAGCGGTTCCACGCCTACGTCCTCCGGCCCACCGGTGTCGCGAACGAGTACCTGGTCGTCCTCGACAGCGGCCAGCTCACGGTCCCGGCCCTTGGCGGGGCCGCATCCGAGCTCGCGACCCACGACGTTGTCGACACCGCCGTGCAGGCGGGCGATGTCCTCGGCTTCTACGGCTCCGGCATCCCGGTCGACATCGTTGCCGGTGGCCTCGACCGCTTCAGCTTCCCGGCGCCGGCGGCCCCGGCCGAAGGTGACACGCTGACATTTGGCGCCGGAGGGTTCCCCGACTTCTCCCAGGCGCGCACCTACTCGTTCGGTGCGAGCGTCACGACCTTCGCCGCCCCGTCCGATGCCACCGCGACGGCGTACGGAAGCGTCGATCCCGACATCTTCCTCGACAGCGCCGGCAGTGGCTACTCGATGCCCACCGTCGACTTCGACATGCCGGACGACCCGAACGGCGTCCAGGCCAGCGGCCACGCCGTGTGCGCCGAGGCCGACTGCGCACCGATCGCGCCGACCGAGACGGTCACGATCACCGGCGTCGTCGTCGACGAGCCCGGCTCCGGGTACGCCACGGCCCCCAAGGTGGCCATCCGCAACGGCACCCTGTTCGACCCCATCACGCCACCGGCCGGGACCCTCTTCGTCGAGGCGCAGGCCACGGCGACGATCAACATCCAGTCGATCGTGGTGGATACCTTCGGCTCGGGATATGTGACCCCGCCCGATGTCACGATCAGTGACCTCGCGGGCGCCGGCGACGGTGCCACGGCGTCGGCCACGATCGACACGGGCGCCGTGACCTCGATCACGCTGGTCGACGGTGGATCCGGGTACATCACCTCCGGCGGCATCCAGAAGTTCGCCGATGGGCTGCCGGGCCTGTGCTATCCCAGCGCGGCCCTCGAGCCCGCGGTTCCGCAGTGCCCGGACTACCAGATCGTCCCCGGCGCCAAGTACATCCCGATCGGCGTCTCGGACCCCGCGGGGCCGTACCAGGCGACGCCTGACGTCTCCGACACGTACGAGATCGGGCTGGTGCAGTACCGGACGAGCTTCTCGTCAAGCCTGCCGTCCAGCCTCGTGCGGGGCTACGTCCAGCTTGAGACCCCCGCCAACGTCGGGGTCAGCCAGCACTTCCCGCTCGTCAACGAGTTCCTCGGCCCGGTGCCCGTGACGAACGCGGCCGCCACGGCGGCGGCGCCCGGTTCGGACACGTACGACGTGACCGTCGGCGACGCCACGGGCGGCACCTTCACGCTCACCGTCGACCTCGCGACGACCGCGGCCATCCCATGGGACGCGTCCGCGAGTGACGTCCAGGCAGCCCTCCTTGCCGCGGGCGTCAGTGGGGCAGCCAGCGGGTCCGGCTCACTCGCCGACCCGTGGGTCGTCGTGTTCACACCGGCGCCCGGCACCGTCTCGATCGACGGGACCGGCCTGTTCATGACCAGCCAGCCGGTCCGCGACGCGGGCGGCAACCAGTACCTGGCCGTGACGCCGCCGCAGTACCTCGGGCCCACGCTCATCGCCCAGAAGGACAAGGCAGTCCGGATCGTCTTCCGGAACCTCCTTCCCTCGGGCGACGAGGGCGACCTGTTCTTCCCGGTCGACACCACGATCATGGGCTCGGGCATGAGCGACATGAACGAGCCGTTCGAGCCCACCCCGGTCCCCGGTGGCACGGTCGTGGACGACGTCCGCAACCCGATGTGCACCGACGCCCGCAGCATGGGCGAGATGTGCTTCCTCAAGAACCGGGCGACGCTCCACCTCCACGGCGGCAACACCCCGTGGATCAGCGACGGGACGGTCCACCAGTGGATCACCCCGGCGGGTGACGCGTCCAACCCGATGACGGCGTGGCCCGAGGGGGTCAGCGTCGAGGACGTCCCCGACATGAACGTCTGCGACGCGGCCGACGACGGCTGCCAGACCTTCTACTACACCAACCAGCAGAGCGCGCGGCTGATGTTCTACCACGACCACGCGTGGGGCATCACCCGGCTCAACGTGTATGCCGGCGAGGCCGCGGGCTACGTCATCCAGGACCAGACCGAGACCGCGCTCGTGAACAGCGGCGCGCTCCCCGGCCTCGCGGACACGATCCCGCTGGTCATCCAGGACAAGACGTTCGTTCCTCAGCCCGAGCAGCTCGCCTGGCAGGATCCCACCTGGGATGCAGCCCGGTGGGGCGGCTACGGGAACCTCTGGTACCACCACGTCTACATGCCCGCCCAGAACCCCGGCGACCCGGGCGGCATGAGCGGGTTCGGTCGCTGGATGTACGGGCCATGGTTCTGGCCACCCGCGGGTGACACCAAGTACGGGCCGATCGCGAACCCGTACTACAACATGGATCCGGAGGGGCCCGACGGCACCGCGGGCAACGCGGACGATTGGACCTCGCCGCTCGCCGTCCCGTGCAGCCTCGACGATCCGGCAACCTGGCAGTTCCAGGAAGATCCGTTCTGCGAGCCCCAGCTGATCCCCGGCACGCCGAACATCTCCGCGGGCATGGAGCAGTTCAACGACACCCCCATCGTGAACGGCGTGGCGTATCCGACCCTCACCCTGGAACCCAAGTCGTACCGGCTGCGGATCCTGAGCGCGGCGAACGACCGGTTCTTCAACCTGCAGTGGTACGTGGGCGAGGCCGACACGGCGAGCATGTCGCTCAACATCGCCGGTCAGCCGATCGGCCCGACCGAGGTCGCGCTCAACGCCGACGAGGTCGCCGCGGCACAGACGGACCCGGTCGTCTTCCCGACGCCGGATCTCGCCGAGAGCCCGGCCGGCCCCGACTGGGTCCAGTTCGGCACCGAGGGCGGCTTCCTGCCGGCTCCCGTGGTCGTCGACGGCCAGCAGGTGACGACCTGGATCAACGACGCCACCCGGTTCGATGTCGGGAACGTCGACCAGCACTCGCTGCTCCTGGCTCCGGCCGAGCGCGCCGACGTGGTGGTGGACTTCTCGAAGTTCGCGGGCCAGACGCTGATCCTGTACAACGACGCACCCGCGGCCTTCCCGGCGCGGATCCCGAGCTACGACTACTACACCGGCGCCCCGGATCTCCGGCCCGTTGGGGCCCCGACGATCCTGCCCGGCTACGGCCCCAACACGCGGACCGTGATGCAGGTCAGGATCGCCCCGAACCCGCCGGCGACCGCGTTCAACGTGACCAGGCTGCGCAACGCGTTCAGCCACAAGGCGAACGGCTCCGGTACGTTCGAGTCCGGCCAGCACCCGATCATCGTCGGGCAGTCGGCGTACAACTCGGCCTACGGCACGAGCTTTGCGTCGAGCGGCTGGTGCAACTCCACGACGTCGACGATCAAGTGCGACGGGTTTGCCCGCATCTCGCAGCAGGGCGGCGACCTGTTCACCTTCGACACCCTGCGGATGAAGGCCGACGGGACATACCCGGCCGGCTACGGCAAGGTCTCGGTCAGGATCGAGCCCAAGGCCATCCACGACGAGACCAACGCGTCCGCGTTCGACGAGTTCGGGAGGATGCAGGCCAACCTGGGGCTTGAGGTCGTCCCGGCGACGCCGGGCCTGCAGAACGTCGTGCTGCATCCGATGGTCTTCCCGACCACGGAGATCATCGACACGACGAAGCTGCCGACGGCAGACGTCAAGGTCACGCCGATCGCGAACGGCAGCGACGGGACGCAGATCTGGAAGATCACCCACAACGGCGTGGATACGCACCCGATCCACTTCCACGCCTACGACGTCCAGCTGCTGAACCGGGTCACCTGGGACAACATCATCATCCAGCCCGACGCCACCGAGCTCGGCTGGAAGGACACCCTGCGGATCGCCCCGCTGGAGGACACGATCGTCGCCCTCCGCCCGGTTGTCCCCAAGGTGCCGTTCGAGGTGCCCAACAGCGTCCGGTTGCTCAGCCCGATGATGGTCGACGGCGCGCCGATCGCCCTGTCGTCAGTGGCGGACGTGCTCGGGCTCGGCATGACGGCGTTCGCTCCCAACGGCGATCCCGTCGACATCTACAACCACTACATCAACTACGGCGCCGAGTACGTGTACCACTGCCACATCCTGAGCCACGAAGAGATGGACATGATGCGGCCGGTGTCCCTCGTGTTCCCGCCGAAGACACCCGACACGCTGTCCACCCGGGTCATCGCGGTACAGGGCAACAGCGGCACGCTGCGACTGACCTGGAACGACACGTCGCTCACCGATACCGGGTTCCTCGTCCAGCGGATGGAAGGAGGTACGACCACCTGGGTCGACCTCGGGACCGTCCTCATGAACCTGGATCCGGCCGAGGCCGATCCGCTCCAGACGTCCGCGTACAAGGGCCTCCGGACCTTCGACGACACGACGTACCGGACCAACCGGACCTACGACTACCGGGTCATCGCCCTCAACACGGTCGGCGACACCTGGAACTACGCGGATCCGAACCTCAACGAGATCGTGGCCGGCGGGTTCCCGACGGTCACGGCCAAGGCCGAGTCCGCCAGGATCCCCAGCCCGCCGTTTGCCCCGACGCAGCTCATGGCGGCGCTGCAGCCGCAGCCGAATTCCGACGGCTCGCAGGTGCAGATCAGCATCACCTGGCGGGACAACGCCACCACTGAGACCGGCTTCCAGCTCGAGCGCTCGACCGACGCCGGCGTCACGTGGGTCACCATCGCGACGCCGGGAGCCTTCCCCGGAACCGGAACGATCACGCCCCCGTATGTGGACCTGACCGTCTCCACCGGCAACACCTACCGGTATCGCGTCGCCGCGGTGAACGCGGGTGGCATGTCGGCCTACTCGAACGCGGTCAACGTGGTCGTGCCGGCGGTCCCCGCCGCACCGTCGAACCTCACTGCGTCTCCGGGCGGCGGGCGACGGGTCGCCCTCGCTTGGACGGACAACGCCACCAACGAGACCGGGTTCACGATCCAGCGTGCGACGGATGATCAGTTCACCGTTGGGCTCGTCAGCACGAACGTCGGCGCGAACACGCAGTCGTTCACGACGGGCAACCTGACTTCCGGGGTCAGCTACTTCTTCCGGATCCGGGCCAATGCCGGCACCGCCGTCTGGTCCGCCTGGGTGAATGCGGTCCCGTTCCCCTACCTC
>MGOE01000151.1:4198-4615 GCA_001797035.1 Chloroflexi bacterium RBG_16_72_14 | reverse complement strand
GCCGGGCCCCGCATCCAGTTCAGCTGTGTCCCGGGAGCGCCATCGGCCTCCCGGGATCGCCAGCCATCCCCGGCAGCGTCCGGCCGGGCCTCCAGGGGAACCCTTGAGCCGGCAGCACGGCGTCACCAGAACGTCGCCCAGCACCCAGCCCCTGCGCCGGGTTGTGCGCGCCGCGCTGGTCGCCCTCCTTGCCGCCGCCCTTGCGGTCGTCGGGACAGCGAGCCCGGTGGCGGCACAGGACCCTGTTCCCAAGGTCGTGCTGATCGTGGGGCCCGCGGGCTCTGTCACCGACACGTACCGCAAGCTCGCCGAGCGCGCCGCCACGGTCGCCGAGCGGGCCGGCGCGGTCGTCGTCAGGGTCTACTCCCCGCACGCGACCTGGCCGGCGGTGAAGCAGGCCGCCGCGGACGCGTCCAT
>MGOE01000151.1:380-4174 GCA_001797035.1 Chloroflexi bacterium RBG_16_72_14 | reverse complement strand
GAGCGACAGCACCAGCCGGTACCGCGACGAGCTCTACCCACCGACCCAGAACGGCTTCGGGCTCAACCCAGTCGCCGGCGTGGACGACCGCGCCCACCAGTACTTCGGCGAGGCGGCGGTCGAGGACCTCGAGCTCGCCCCCAACGCCGTCGTGCTGCTCCACCACCTGTGCTACGCGAGCGGCAACAGCGAGCCGGGCCTGCCGGAGGGCACCGAGGCCGACGCCATCCAGCGCGTCGACAACTTCGCCGCGGGGTTCATCCGGGCAGGCGCCGAGGCCGTGGTCGCCGAGGCGCACCTCGGGCCCGCCTACTACGTCCGCGCGCTGCTCCGCGGGACGCGGTCGATCGAGCGGATCTGGCGGTCGTCTCCAACCGCGCGCGGCCGGGCATTCGCCGTCGACAGCGTCCGGTCGCCGGGCTTCGCGGCCCACCTCGACCCCGATCGCCCGGACGGCGGCTACTACCGCTCGCTCGTGTCGCGAGGCGTCACCGCGCCCGAGGTGCGCGCGAGCGCGACGGGGAGTACGGCCGGGCTCGTGATCGAGCCCCCGGTCGCGCCGTCGCTGACCGGCCTCGGCCTGTCATTCGGGGAGCCCGCCCTGATGTCGCTGCCGATCGCCGCCACGACCGGCCCGCTCGCACTGCCGATCGAGGGCAAGGCCGGCCGGAAGGTCCCTGCGGGTGCCCGGGTCGGGGTGCGCTGGGACCCGATCCTGCTCGACCCGGCGCCGGCGGCCGCGCCTGCGGCGACGGCATCGCCGGCGGAGCCACCCGACGTGGACCTGGTTGTGCCCGAGCAGATCGGGTCGGTGGTCAGCCTCCAGCAGGTGGAACGGGCGGCCAGGGGCTTGGGTGCCAGCGTCACCTACCCTGATGCGCCCGGCCTCTACCGGCTGGTGCTGTCGCTCCACGATCCCGCCGGCGTCGCCTACGACGCCGCGACGCAGGAGCTGCTGACGCCGGTCATCGTTCGCGTCGGGGGCCCGTACGCGATGGCCTTCGGCGTGCCGGCCACGCTCGCGCTGCAGACCGGCGAGCCGGCGACCGTGGGCGTCCGCATCCTGAACGCCGGGTCGCAGCCATGGGATGCCGAGTCGGCCACTCCGCCGGCGGAACCGATCGCCCTGCTCATCTGGCTGCGGACGTCCCGCGCACCGGCCCGTGTCGTCGCGACCTGGGTCTCGACGCAGGGCCTGCCGGTGCCACCGCCTGCGTCTCGGGCCATCGAACCGGAGGCGGCCGTGCCCGGCGGCGCGGCGGCGGTGCCCCTCGACCTCGTCGCGCCGTCGATGCCCGGCGACTACCTGCTGCTGCTCGACGTGGTCACGCCCACGCACGGCCCGCTGTCGGCTCTCGGCAGCTCACCAGCCCTCGTGCGGGTCACCGTGACGGCGCCCTGGCCGCCGGTGATCGAGCCACTGACGATCCAGCCCTCCGACCCCGGCGTGCCCGAGGGGTCGTGAGCCCATGTTCGTGCATCAAGAACGAACCAGGAAAGCGAGCTTGCGATGACGATCTCGAGACGCCAGTTCATCGGCGGTTCCGCGTGTGCTGGGACCGCCCTGTTCCTGTCGACGTTCGTTGGCGGCAGGCGGATCGTGGTGGCCGCGCCCATCCCCGGCGGCACGCTCGACCCGCTGGCGATGCCCAAGTACCGGACGCCGCTGCTCATCCCGCCGGTCATGCCCAGGGCGGGGACGAAGCCGATGATGGGCGGCAAGCCCGGCGACGTGTACGAGATCTCGGTCCGGCAGATCAGCCAGCAGATCCTGCCGGCGGGCCTGCCGCCCACGACCGTCTGGGGCTACGGCGCCGTCGCGTCGGCGACCAGGAACGGGCTGCTGATCCACAACGCGCCGTCGCTCACGATCGAGGCGCAATGGCGGCGACCCGTCCAGGTCAAGTGGATCAACGAGCTGGTGGACGCGGACGGCAACTACCTGCCCCACCTGCTGCCGGTCGACCCGACCCTCCACTGGGCGAACCCGCCGGGCGGGATCGACGGCCGCGACATGCGCCCGGAGTTCGCCGAGACGCCGGGGCCGTACACGGGTCCGGTCCCGATCGTGACCCACGTCCACGGGGCCGTCGGCGTCGCCGATGACAGCGACGGCTATGCCGAGGCCTGGTACCTGCCGGCCGCCGCGAACATCCCGGCGGGGTATGCAACTGAAGGCACGTGGTACGACTTCTTCAGGAACAAGGCCGAGGGGTCGTACGGCGACCCGTGGGGCCCCGGGTTCGCCGTGTTCCAGTACCCGAACCTCAACCGCGCGTCGACCGTCTGGTACCACGACCACGCCCTGGGCATGACGCGGCTCAATGTCTACGCCGGTCCTGCGGGGTTCTACATCGTCCGCGGCGGTCCGGCCGGTGACAAGGCCGTCCACGACGGGCGGTTCCGCAAGCCGACGCCGGCGGTCCTGCCCGGCCCGGCGCCGATGGCGGGCGACAAGTTCCCGCCGAACAAGACGTACTACGAGATCCCGATCGCGATCCAGGACCGCTCGTTCAACACGGACGGGTCGCTGTTCTACCCCGACACCCGCGAGTTCTTCGACCAGTTCACCGGCCCGTTCGTTCCGGACAGCAACGTGTCGCCGATCTGGAACCCCGAGTTCTTCGGCAACATGATCATGGTCAACGGCAACACGTGGCCGTTCCAGACGGTCGAGCAGCGGCGCTACCGATTCCGCTTCCTCAACGGCTGCCAGTCGCGCTTCCTGATCCTCGACTTCGGCAGCATCCCGGGGGTCGAGGCCTGGCAGATCGGCAATGAGGGCGGCTTCCTCGCGGCGCCGGTCAACATCACCGCCGACCACGGAAACCGGCTGCTCATGGGCCTCGCCGAGCGCGCCGACATGATCGTCGACTTCACGAACGTGCTCGTGGGCGACTACGTGCTCGGCAACGTGGGGCCCGACGAGCCGTTCGGCGGTGGCGTCCCCGGCGAGGACTTCGACGCTGCCGACCCGGACTCCACCGGCCAGGTCATGGAGTTCCGTGTCGTACCGGCGGTCGCGGCCGACCCCACCACGCCGCCGCGGTTCCTGGTGCTCCCGGCCCTGGCGCCGCTCCCGGCCGAGGTGGCCACGCGTCCGCTCGCGCTGATCGAGATGATGTCCGAGGTGCACGACGGTCCCTCCGAAGCCGTGCTGGGCAACGTCGACGAGGACGGCTTCGGGCTCGAGAAGATGTGGTCCGACCCGGTCAGCGAGAACCCGAGCGTCGGCGACACCGAGGTATGGGAGTTCTACAACTTCACGGCCGACGCCCACCCGATGCACGTGCACGAGGTGACGTTCGAGGTCGTGAATCGGCAGGCGCTGGTCACCAACGATGACGGGGAGACCGAACCCCCGGCTCGGCTCGTGGGTGAGCCCCGTCCCCCCGAGGCCTGGGAGAGCGGCGTCAAGGACACCGTGATCGCCTACCCGGGCGAGGTCACCCGGATCCGGGCCACGTTCGAGACGCCCGGCCAGTTCGTGTGGCACTGCCACATCGTCGAGCATGAAGACAACGAGATGATGCGGCCGTACCGCATTGGGCCGGTGCAACCAGGCCAGCCGGGTTAGCCCGTCTCAACCAGAACGACATGAGAGGGTCGCCTTCGGGCGGCCCTCTTGCGTTAGTTTCCGGTGTGGGTCGCCCATGAGCTTTCGTCGAGAACACGGTGAGAGCGGAAAAAACATCGACTTTTGTCTCGGGCAACATAGCCCTTTCTTCCCAGCGCGACCCTCTACCATTTCATACAATTTGACCATTGAATTGCCTCTTGATCTGTGATTTAAT
>MGOE01000151.1:0-312 GCA_001797035.1 Chloroflexi bacterium RBG_16_72_14 | reverse complement strand
CTCGCTTCGCGTGGTCAACACCATTCATGATGCCCAAGGAGGTGATGCTATCAGTCGATCGTGACAGCACTCGACCGTTCGTCACCACTAGCTACGTCCATTATCGCAACATACAGCACATAGGGAGGCCCCAAATGAGATCTCAGAAAGTTCTATCAGTCTGCGCCGTGATGGTACTGATCATCAGTCTGGTCCCGGCTGTGTCGGTTGGCGCGCCGTCAGGATCGATTCCCCGGCAAATCCCTGCCGGTGGCACGACGAGTATCAGAGCCGACGTGGAGGGCGCCGACGGCCTCCAGCAGCCGGAACTGC
>MGOE01000150.1:3549-12016 GCA_001797035.1 Chloroflexi bacterium RBG_16_72_14 | reverse complement strand
TGGGCCGCGTGTCAGAGCCTCCCGCGCGCACGCCCCCCACTCTTGCAGAACCCCGCCGTCGCTGCCTAGGGGCATTGGGCCTGATCGGCTCTGGCCGCGCCGCGCGCGTCCCGTTCCGGCGGGTCGAAGCCACAGGTGGTTCTGGCGCATCCGGAGGGCTTCGGGCGCGCACGAACAACAACGGCGACGGCCCGGTGAGCCCATCCTGGCCGCCTCCTCGAGGGCCCAATCCTGTCTGTACCCGCTACCGCCGCGGCGGCCTCGTTCCCAGAACGCGGCGTCCCTGCGGTGTGACCGTGGGGGTCTGGGGGTGCAGGCCGAACCGGATTGCCTGGTCCGGCCACTCCGGGTCGTCAGGCATCCAGGAATGCGTCGTGGAGCCGTGGGGATCGACGTGATCGATCGTGCCATCGACACCGAGGACGAGCCTGCCGCCGTCGGCGAGTTCGAGCTCATGTCGCCGGTATCGGCGGCCTCGCGGCACCGGGCCCGACGAGGGCTCCCGCCCGACGAGATCGTCATTCATCGTCGTCTCCAGTCCCGGGAGGGCCCCCGGCGGCGCGATCTGGCCGATCCGCGACAGGGATCGCCGTCGACGTGCGGAGCGGGGGCCATGTATATCCTAGCCCTCCGGTCACAGGGGCAGATCTGCCACACCGACGACCGGGTCTGCGCAGAGGTCGCCTCGCGGCGCAGCCGGTCGCCACCCAGCCGACCGGTGTTCGTGCGACCGGTGCAACCGCGGTCAGGCACGACCCGTGACGTAAGCGACCTTGTCGCGATAGCAGAGGTCGTCCTCGCTGAGGCGAGCGAGTCGCTCGGTCCAGAGTCGCTCCAGGCGAGCCAGGGTCGGTCCATCGAGTGCATCGATCAAGGGGCGCTCCTCCTCTTCGAGCGTGCAGTGGATGAGCGCTCCGCGTTTCCAGCGGTATTCGACGACGCCTTCAGTGGCGTGGACCTCGCGGAACCCGGCCCGGCGGACGAGTGCCGCGGCGGACGGCAAAGAGCGAAACGGTCCGCCGGGCTCGAGCGTGGGCGGCCGCACGATCGCGAGCTCACGGAGGACCTCGGAGAGCTCCGCCCATGGCCTGAACGGCCGGTCGTCCGCCAGCCAGGTCATAACGGCGATCGCACTACCCGGTCCGAGCACGCGCCGTGCTTCACGAAGCCCGACAATGCGGCGGCGGAGGTACTGGAGCGTGAATGACGACACCACCGCGTCGGCCGAACCGGTGGCGATGGGAAGACGCTCCGCGACGCCAGTGACCCAGGTCAGGCGTCGACGGGCGGGTGGATCGAGCGACGCGTCGGCTGCAGCCCTGCCCATGGCCAGCATCCCCTCGGAGGGATCGACCCCGACGACGCGTACCTTCGGCCAACGGACGACCGCCGCCCGCCCCAGTGGACCCGTCCCAGCCCCGACGTCGACGATCACGGCCGCCGGCCTCGCGACAACCAGCGGATCGATGAGATCGAGCAGGTGCAGCGCCGCGGGCTCGATGACGGGCAGCCACCAGCGGTGAAAGCTCGCCGCGCTCCGATCGTAGTGGTCGATGATGTCCGCCAGCGCCATTCCGCGACCTGCGGGTGCTACGTGCTTGCCGGCTCGATGCGGAAGACCGGATGGTCGGCCGGGTTGGGGAGCATCCTGAGGTACAGCTTGCAGCCGCAGGTGATCGTGTTCGCATAGGCAGTGACGATCGCATCGCGCTCCGCACCGTGGAGCTCGACCGTCCGGATCGCTTCCAGGTGACGTTGGCTGCGGAGCTCGCCCTCGCCCGCCGCACGGAGGTTGCGCGCCCAGTGGGTGTCACCGAGCGGCGACACGAAGTAGCGAACGCCCTGCCATGCGAACGGCGGATCCATCGGCACGGCCAGGCGCTTCCCGCTCTTCCGCCCGCGCACGAACAGGACAGCGTTGCCCCGCCCGATCCGGACCATGAGCGGGTTGAACACTCGCCGCAACAGCGCGCCGTGATGGACGTATCGTCCCGGGCGGCCGTCCGCAGCGCCGTGCGGGTCGACCTCGATCCGCTCGATCCGGGGCTCCAGCCAATCCCACCAGTCGTTCAACGACCGGGCGGCGGCGACCGCCGCGCCGGCCAATGCCGCCGCAGCCCCCGCCTTCAGTACCGTCCGTAGCATCAGGCCCTCCCGGGACGCGGTCGCGGCTCGGCAGGCGTCGCCGGGCCCGTGTCGGCTCAGCGTGCTCCGCGCGTGGCCACGGGGCCAGAGACATCGGTCGTGAATCGATCCCGCCGGCAGTGTGAGACGCCAGCAGATGCAGGAGGACGAGTGCCGCCGTCGGCCAGCGAATCACGACGACGCGTCGACCGCCTCCAGCAGGAGCGTCCCCGCCAGACGGCACGCCTGCCGCGAGACGTCCAGGTGCGTGACGGCGCGTACCGTCCGGGGCCCGAACGCGAAGACCAGCACCCCGCGATCCCTCGCCCGGGACACGACGGTCGCGGCATCCGGCCCGTCGCCGGTGAGGCGGAAGACGAGGATGTTGGTCCGGACCGCCTTCGGATCAAGGATGACCCGGGGGCTCTGGGCAACGAGATCGGCGATGAGCCGGGCATTGGAGTGATCCTCGGCGAGCCGTCCCAGGTTGTGGTCGAGGGCGTGCAGCCCCGCGGCCGCGAAGATCCCTACCTGCCGCATCGCCCCGCCGGACATCCGTCGATAGCGGACGGCAGCGTCGATGTGCTCGCGCGCTCCGGCCAGGACGGAGCCGCCCGGGGCGCCGAGCCCCTTGGACAGGGCGATTGACACGAGGTCGAACGGGGCCGCGAGCTCCGCCGCGGTCCTCTTGCCGGCAGCCGCGGCGTTGAACAGCCGGGCGCCGTCGAGGTACGACGCGACGCCGAGCTCCCGGGCCGCCGCGCAGATGGCCACTGCCTCCTCGGGCGGGAAGACGACGCCGCCGGCCCGGTTGTGGGTGTCCTCGATCTCGACCAGGGTCGTCGGCGGGTAGAGCGGGTGGCCGCGCGGCTTGCGGGCGGCCCGGAACTCGTTGGCGGTGAATACCCCGCCCGTTCCCAGTTCCGTGAACTGGACGCCGGCGTTGGCTGCCGCGGCCCCCGTCTCGTGCCACATCGCGTGGCTCTCGCGCGCCAAGATCACGTCATCGCCGGGGCGGGCGAACACGCGCAGCGCCACCTGGTTGGCCATCGTCCCCGTCGGCAGCCACAGCGCGGCTTCCTTGGCCAGCAGATCGGCGACCCGCTCCTGCAACTCGTTGACCGTCGGGTCCTCCCCGAACTGGTCGTCGCCGACCTCGGCGCGGGCCATCGCGTCGCGCATGCCCGCGGACGGCCGAGTGACGGTGTCGGAACGTAGGTCGATGATGTCCATCGCGGGATCACGCGATGGAGGCGCAGGGGCGAACGGACATGGCACGGCTCCGCTTCGGGTCGCCGGAAGTGGTGCAACCGTCGTGGCAGTATGGCTGCTGAGCAGCGTCCCGGGGGCGCTGGCCAGTGGCCCGGGGTCGAGGTGATCCATGGCGCGCCCGGAGGGATTCGGACGCGCAGGAACAACACATCGTCACGGAGCGCGAATGGCAGGATGCCGCGCGGTGCGATCCGTGCGCCTCTCGCCGCGAGCCGCGCTCGGACGCATCCTTGAGTCATGGCATCGCCCGTGCACCCAGGCGCCGCCTGACGCGACGCTCCCATCGCGCGGCCGGTCTCGCGACGAGTGGCGCGCCCGGACTGTGGACGGCGCTTGCGAACCACGATGGCGAGTCCCGACCGCTTGACGCTACTCAGAACCCGCCCACACTCGCGCTCCTGCACTGGGTGGGCGTCCTCGGCCGTCCGGCTTCGAGTACGCTTCTGAAGGAGACGGCATGCCGAAGATGGTGGTCACTGCGGCGGTCAAGGATGTCGAGGCGTGGCTGAAGTTCAAGCCGGAGCTCGTCGCCCAGATGTCCGCCGTCGCGTCGGACGGGACCAGCTACGTCGCGATGGACGGCAGCAACCTCGTCGCCACCACATGGGACGTCCCTGACCTGCAGGCCTTCCAGGCTACCCAGAGCGCAGCCTCTCCCGAGATGGCGGCGGCGATGGAGCGGTACGGGATGGTCCCGCCGGTAACGATCTTCATCGAGAAGTAGCCAGATCCCGGCCGGCCGGGCGCACCGACGCGCAGGTGCCCCGACCCGCTGCCCCGAGGTTCGTGAGCTGCAGGTCCGGCATGGGACGGGCCAGACCCCGTACGTCCGGTGATCGACGAGCAGTTCCAGGGATCCTCGCTCGGCTCCGACGGCCGCGAGGCGCACCATCGTCTCGGGAGGCACCCGATCGCCGACCGTGACCCCGAGCGCCTTCAGCACCGCGGCGCTCGCCGGATTGGCGTAGATGAGGTGCCCCGTCGTCGACTACGCGTAGAACCGGGTTCGGGTTGTCGTCCGGAAAGCGGCTGACCGCGTTGAACTGCGCGCCGCTCGGTTGCGCCACCCGTGCCGCCGGGAGACGGTGCCCTTGACTCCGGTGGGGGTGCGCCAGAGGCAGCCCGCAGATTGGCGCTAGAAGCTGTTGTCGATGATTGGCGTGACGTCCGGAGCCCCGTTCGCGGCGAGATCGACGCCGTGCACGTCCTTCACGAATTCCCGGAACTGCCGGTTGAACGGGTCGTCGCCGTGCGTCATCGCGGCCATCGCGCCGGCCAGGTCGTCCCCCTCCATGAGGACGATCGCGAACGTCCCCATGGGCGTCCGCTGGTGCCAGACGGCTTCGCGCGTGATCCCCTGCGCGCGACGGGCAGCGGCATAGCCATCGTGCTCGGGCCCGGGGGAGGCAAGGTGCTGGAGGGTCTCTCTGTCCATTTCCTCCTTGCCTGGGATGATCGGCATCACGAAGACGGACGTTGCCATGCGGTCCTCCACCTTGACCACGGCGACCTCCGGAAGGCCCGACTGTCGGTCTGCCGCTACCGTTGGGCGCGCAGTCTACTCTGCTGATCGGATCGGCGCCGATGGGGACCGTGGCGCGCCCGGAGGGACTCGGGCGCGCAGGAACAACAAACACGGCTGGGGCATCCTCAGGACCGATGCAACCGGGCTCGCGCCCGCACGTCATGCGACGGTGATGACGACGTTGCCCCGCTTGTGGTCCGTCTCGACATATCGATGCGCCTCCGCGATCCGCTCCAGCGGGTAGACCCGGTCGATAACGGCCCTGATCGCCCCCGACTCCACGAGCTCCGCCAGGGCGGCGAGGTCGGCCGCCGCGAAGCCGGGGGTCCCATCGTCCACCGAGACGTACACACCTCCCGGTGCCACGGCCTGCCGGCACGCGACCTTCAGCGGCGAGCTCCGTCGCTTCCCGACCGCGTCGAGGACGAGGTCGTACGTCGACCCGTCCGGCGGTGCCCCCACGGTCGTGTAGTCGAGCACGGCGACGGCGCCAAGGGAGGCCACCAGCTCCAGGTTGTCCGGGCCGCAGACGCCGGTCACCTCGGCGCCCGCGTGCCGCGCGAGCTGGACGGCTGCCGTCCCGACCGCCCCCGAGGCCCCGTAGACCAGCACGCGCTGTCCGCTCCGGACGCCGCCCCGCCGCAGGTAGTGCAGGGCCATCAGGCCCCCGTAGGCGATCGCGGCGGCCTCGTCGTGCGTGAGGCCGGCCGGAGCGATCGCGACGCTGCTGGCCTCCTTCAGGCACGTGTACTCGGCGTACGCCCCGAAGCGGAGCTTGGTGAAGGCCCAGACGCGATCGCCCGGACGGAACCGTGTGACGGTCCTCCCGGCCTCGACGACCTCACCGGCGAGGATCAGGCCGATGATCCGCCTCCGCGGGCGTCGGAGGCCCACCAGCAGCCGGAACGGGACCTGGACAGCCAGCGGTGACATCGGGATGCCGCTCCGGACGTACCAGTCGCTCGAGTTGACCGTCGACGCGTGCGTCCGCACGAGGATCTCGTCGTGTGCTGGGACCGGAGCCTCGACCTCCGCGATCCGCAGGACCTCCGGGGGACCGTAGCGTTCGCATACTGCTGCCTTCATGCGGGTCACCTCGCGACCGCGAGCGTGCCGGCCGTCCGGCCGGCTGCGAGGTCGGCCTCGGGCGCGGCGGCGCGGACCGGGCTGAACCCCCTGGCAATCAGCCAGACCGCCAGGACCATCTCCTGCAGGAAGATCGGGAGCGCCATGGGCACGTAGTCCGTCACGGGGCGACCGGCGAACAGCGCCAGCACGCTCGCGGCGGCCAGCAGGCCGATCGCCGCGATCCCCCAGCCGGAGAGCCACCTGGGGATGAGCCGTGACCGGAAGAAGGCGGTGTAGTAGAGAAAGGCGCCGAGGCAGAAGGCGAACACTCCGGCCAGGGCGGCATGCTCGCGCAGGCTCAGGAGCAGGCCGCCGATTGCGCCGAGCGCGATCTGATCGGCTCCTGCCGAGATGGAGGCCTGCCCCAGCGTCGACAGGGACAGCAGGCACACGACGGCGACCATGTACATGACCGTCTCCAGCGTCCGGAAGACGACGGATCCGAGCGCCAGACCCGTGTCCGACCTCTTGACGACCGGGTACATCGTGACGGCGATCCCCGCGCACGCGAACGCCGCGATGAGCAGGAGCAGCGCGCCGGAAGCCACCCGGTCCGGATCCGCGGACAACGTGCCCAGGTAGTCCGTGCCGGTCAGGCCCGGCCGGACCGCCGCACCGAGCAGGTTTGCCACGGTCGCGATGATGAACAGCACGCCCGTGAGCCGTGCGGCCCGTAGGTCGCTCATCTCTTCTCCTTCGATCATGCGGACGCCGTGTCCGCGTCCGTCATGCACGCCAGCCTGCGGTGCGACGGGGCACGACGGCATCGATGGGTTTCGTGATTCGGTCATGAGCGGGCCGGCCGCGGGTCGCCGACTGCCCGGAGTACCGTGAGGGGCACCATGGCCAGGCCCACCCGTCGCCGGGGCAACCTGCCGGCCGAGGCGACCAGCTTCGTCGGCCGCCGCCGCGAGCTCGCGGAGCTGCGGAAGAAGCTCGCCACGGTTCGCCTGGTCACCCTCGTCGGCCCGGGCGGCGTCGGCAAGACCCGCCTCGCGATCCGGATCGGGACCGATCTCGCGCGAGCCTTCCCGGACGGCGCGTGGCTCGTCGAGCTCGCCGACGTCCGGGACCCGGCCCTGGTCGGCAACGCGGTCCTCGCGGCCCTGGACCTGCGCGATCAGGCAGCGACCGAGCCGCGGGCCCTCCTGCTCTCCCACCTGCGGGACCGGAAGCTGCTCCTCCTGGTGGACAACTGCGAGCACCTGCTCGAGGCAGCCGCGCAGGTCGTGACCGACGTCCTCAGGTCTGCGCCGGGCGTGCGGGTGGTCGCCACGAGCCGGGAGCCGCTGTCGGTCACGGGCGAGCACGTCATCCCGATCCCGCCGCTGGAGCTGCCCCGCGCGCAGGGCGACGAGACCCTCGACCAGCTTCGCCTCAACGAGTCGGTCGAGCTCTTCACCGAGAGGGCGGCGGCCGCCTCGGGCCGGTTCGAGCTGGCCACCTCCAACCGGATGGCGGTCGTGGAGGTTTGCCGGCGACTCGACGGTCTGCCGCTCGCGATCGAGCTCGCGGCGGTCCGGACGCGGGTCCTGTCCGTGGAGCAGATCAGCGATCGCCTGTCGGACCGGTTCGGCCTGCTCACGGGGGGCAGTCGCGCGGCCCTGCCGCGCCACCAGACGCTCCGGACCACCATCGAGTGGAGCCACGACCTGCTGAAGCCGGAGGAGCGGGCGCTCTTCCGGCGCCTGTCCGCCTTCGCCGGCCGGTTCACGCTGGACGATGTCGCGTCGGTGTGCGCGTTCGACGACGTGCCGCCCGCGACCGTCCTGGACCTGCTGTCATCGCTGGTCGACAAGTCGCTGGTGCTGAAGGACGAGGTCCAGGGAATCGCGTGCTATCGACTGCACGAGTCGATGCGCGAGTTCGCCGGCCTCAGGACGCGAGAGGCGGGCGAGGAGGAAGCCGTCGAGCTCCACTGCGTCGACCACTACGTCTCGGAGGGTCGAAGGAACGCGGCGCAGGCCCGGTACCGGCTCGTCGCGTGGCTCGGCTGGATGGACGTGGAGATCGACAACATCCGCTGGGTCCTCCGTCGATGCGCTGTGCGGGAGGACGTCGCGCGCGGGACCGCGCTCGCGGTCGACGTCGGCTGGTACTGGATCACACGTGCGACCACGGAAGGCGTGCGTTGGCTGGACGAGCTCCTCACGATGGGGCCGGGCGACCCGGCGTCGCACGCCGGCGGCCTCTTCATGCGCGGGTTCCTCGCCCTGCTGCAGGCAGACCCGGTCGCGGCCCGGCCGCTCCTCGAGCGCGCGGCTGATGCACAACGGGAGGCCGGTCGTCCCGGCCCGCTGGTGAACGCGCTGGCGATGGCCTCGATCGCGGCGGACATGACGGGCGACCGCGCGTCCGCGCGGCGGCTGCGCGACGAGGCGGAGTGCGTGGCGGCGGGCTTCGAGAATGTCGAGGCCC
>MGOE01000150.1:1091-3327 GCA_001797035.1 Chloroflexi bacterium RBG_16_72_14 | reverse complement strand
TGCCGATCGCGCACCTGATCGACGACCGGGTGTCGCAGTTCCACCTGCTCGACGCATCGGCATGCCTGGCGGTGGGATCGGGGCAGGCGCGGCTCGCGGCGCAGCTCCTGGGGGCAGGGGCCACCGTCGGCGCCGGCGCCGGCGCGCGCGTCATGCCGTTCCTGGCGCCGCTCGTGGAGCAGGCCGAGTCGTCCGCGATCGCGGCCCTCGGGCGATCCGGGTTCGACGCCGCCTTCCTCGTCGGGAGTCGCCTGGACCGGGACGCCGCCGTGCGCCTCGCGCTCGGCGGATCCAGCGGGGCCACCGGCGATGCCCCGGAGGGCGCCGACTCCGGTCTTCTCTCGAGGAGAGAAGGGGAGGTGGCCCGGCTCATCGCGGACGGGCTGACCAACAAGGAGATCGGGGGCCGCCTGTTCATCTCCGAGCACACGGTCGACAGCCACGTCCGCGCCATCATGAACAAGCTTGGGTTCGACTCGCGCGCGCGGATCGCCGCCTGGATCGCGTCGAGCGAGTAGCGAAGCCGAGACGGAACCGCCGGAGGCGCCGCCCGGAGCGGGCGACCATCGACTGACAGCACCCTGGCGCGATCCGTGCGCGGGCGCGTCTCACTGCAGGTCTGCCGCCATTCGCCGGCCGACCTGCGATCCGGTCACGAATTCCATGGATGGCGGAGCCTCGGGGGTGCCTCCATGCTGCTGGGCATGTTCGAGGAGCCCCGGATCCACCGCGTGGAGGTCAGCTTCGTGGGCACGCCCCCGGCCCGCCGCGTCGAGCGCGCCTCGGGAGTCAGCGAGGTCGTCATCGAGGGCTCGACCCTGCGTTGCCTCGTATGCGGCAGCTTCCAGCCGTTCATCGAGGCGCTGGGCGGTCACGAGGTCGTCGACCTCACGTCGGTGCCGGTCCTTTCGCCTGCTCGCCGCACCTCGCCGCCAGTGCCCCGATCGGGCGGCGACGACGACACGTGAGGCTGTCACATCACGCCCAGCATGCCGCGTCGCTCGTGCCGTCCCGATTGACTGTCGACCCCGGTCCCCGAGTCATCCCCGGTCCGATTGGAGGTACGAGCCGGCGCCGTCCGCGGCGGCGACGTCGTCCCGGTTGATGAGGCGGCAGGTCCGGAGTGACAGGCAGCCGCATCCGATGCACCCGGTCAGTTCGTCGCGGAGCTTCTCCAGCTCCGTGATCCGCGCGTCGAGCCGTGGGCGCCAGGCACGGCTGAGCCGGGCCCAGTCGGCCTTGGCGGGGGCCCTATCCGCCGGCAGGCCGGCTAGCGCAACCTGGATCTCGTCGAGCGAGAGACCCACCTGTTGCGCCGCACGGATGAACGCGACGCGACGAAGGGTGTAGCGGGGATACCGCCGCTGGTTGCCCGGGTTCCGGCTCGCCGCGATCAGGCCGCGGGACTCGTAGAAGCGCAGGGCGGATGTCGAGACGCCGCTACGCGCGGCGAGGACGCCGATCGGGATCTGGTCGGGCAGCAGCGGCATCCGCGGATGATCTCGAAAACGGTGCTTGACTTCAAGTGCGCTTGAGGTTGTAGGGTCGCCCGAGCGCGGCGTCGTCCGGCGCGGCCAAGAGGGAGCGATCGACCGTGGTGCTTCAGGAGACCGCGCGGTACGCCTCGAACCTCGGCCCGGGGTTCCGGGGCCGGCTGATCTCGCCCGATGCCGACGACTACGACCGCGCCCGCCGGGTCCACAACGCGGCGGTCGACAGGCGCCCCGCCCTCATCGCCCGTCCGACCGACGCGGCGGACGTGGCTCTTCTGGTCGCGCACGCCCGGGACCGGGGCCTGCCGCTGGTCGTTCGCGCCGGCGGCCACAGCATGGTGGGCCACAGCACGGGGGATGGCGCGCTCCTCCTGGACCTGTCGGCGATGCGCGGCGTGGAGATCGATGCCGTCGGGCGGACGGCCTGGGCCGACGCGGGCGTGCTCGCCGGCGAGTACACGAGCGCCACCCACGCGCACGGGCTCGTGACCCCGTTCGGGGACACCGGATCCGTCGGCGTTGCCGGGATCACGCTCGGCGGCGGCGTGGGCTGGCTGGTCCGGAAGCACGGGATGACGATCGACAGCCTGCTCGCGGTCGAGATCGTCACCGCGGACGGCCGGCGACGGATCGCGAGCGCCCTCGAGGAACCCGACCTCTTCTGGGCCGTCCGCGGCGCGGGGGCGAACTTCGGGGTCGTCACGCGCCTGCAGTTCCGGCTCCATCCGCTGGGCAACGTCCTC
>MGOE01000150.1:865-1061 GCA_001797035.1 Chloroflexi bacterium RBG_16_72_14 | reverse complement strand
GTGCTCCGGAGCCTGGTCCCCGTGCTGCTCGCCGCCCCCGACGAGCTGACCGCGATGCCGACCATCATGCTCGCACCACCCGACCCGGCGATCCCCGACGAGCACCGTGGACGCCCGGTCGTCTACCTCTCGGTCGCGTGGTCGGGCGCACCGGACGCCGGTGAGCGGGCGCTGGCGCCGCTGCGTACCCTCGGAT
>MGOE01000150.1:0-807 GCA_001797035.1 Chloroflexi bacterium RBG_16_72_14 | reverse complement strand
CGTACCCGGACCTGTTCACCCCGGCCGACCCCGACGAGGGACCGACCTGGGC
Organism: Chloroflexi bacterium RBG_16_72_14; assembly: GCA_001797035.1. Taxonomy (GTDB): domain Bacteria; phylum Chloroflexota; class Limnocylindria; order Limnocylindrales; family CSP1-4; genus CAIXZV01. The sequence goes on along the minus strand of MGOE01000150.1, from coordinate 755 downwards.
CATCTCGAGCCGCGCCCTGTTCCTCGACGCCCTCGACGACGCGATGATCGACGTGATCGAGCGCCGGCTCACCGAACCCGGCGCACCCGAGGCGATCGTCCAGCTTCGCGTCCTGGGCGGCGCGATGGCGCGCGTCCCGGGTGGCGCGACCGCGTTCGGCTGGCGCGACCGGCCCGTCCTGCTGTGGCTCATCACGCCCGACAAGGACCTTGCCCGGGCCGCCGCCAACGAGGCCTGGACCGCGGCCTTCCGCGCCGAGCTGCCCGCGGACGGGCCGGCGACCTACGTCAACTTCATGGGCGACGAGGGCGCCGACGCCGTCCGTGACGCCTTTCCGGCGTCCTCCTACGCACGCCTGCGCGAGCTCAAGCGTCGCTACGACCCCGACAACGTCTTCCGCGCCAATCACAACATCCGCCCGGCGTAGCGCCCGGCCGACGGGGCGAGGAGGGCGAAGGGCGGCTTTGCCCGGGCGGTCGCGTTCTGGGGTGACGTCGACCGGATCACGGGCATGCCGATTCAGCCGAGGGCCGGCGCAATCACGAGCCGAGTCGGGCGCCGGGCCAGGAGACTCGCAGCCGGAACAACCTGGCCGGGACGCGCGTCGCCTCGCTCTCCGACGCGCTGGTCCTTGGATTGAGCCGCCAGCGCCGATGCGCCCGGGGCGACCCGGGCGCATCGGGTGTGGAGCTTCGAACGCGGGCGTGGACGCCGGCCCCGCCGATGACGGCCAAGGTGCCGTCAACCGCCGTCGA
>MGOE01000149.1:8471-8634 GCA_001797035.1 Chloroflexi bacterium RBG_16_72_14 | reverse complement strand
TTGTGGAACCGCTACGAGTACCTCGCCGGCACGCACCCGCGGCGCAGGGACACCGACGGCGACGGGCTCCGCGACGACCGCGAGAACCCGGACGCCGACGGCCTCAACAACCTCCAGGAGCAGGTCGCCCGGACGCATCCCCGCCGCGGCGACACGGACGGCG
>MGOE01000149.1:8238-8460 GCA_001797035.1 Chloroflexi bacterium RBG_16_72_14 | reverse complement strand
GACCAGTACGAGGACCCGGACCTCGACGGCCTGTGGAACATCACGGAGTTCCGAGCCGCCACCCAGCCCCGGGACCCCGACACCGACGACGACGGCCTCCGCGACGGGCTCGAGGACCGCGATGGCGACGGCCTGCCCAACGCCGCGGAGCAGCACCTGGGCACGCACGCCGGACGCGTCGACACGGACGGCGACGGCCTGCCCGACGGCGAGGAGGACCCG
>MGOE01000149.1:0-8183 GCA_001797035.1 Chloroflexi bacterium RBG_16_72_14 | reverse complement strand
ACGCGGACTCGGACGACGACGGGACGCCGGACGGCGAGGAGCCCGCCGGGACGGGCGCCCCGGTGCTTCCCGGCGCGCCGGATTGCACGGTGTTCCCGGCGACCAACGTCTGGAACGTCCGCATCGACGACCGCCCGGTCACCGCCGACAGCGCCACGCTGATCGCCTCGATCGGCCTCACCCGGACGTTCCACATGGACTTCGGCTCGTACGCGGGGTACGGGATCCCGTTCCAGGTGATCAGCCCCGAAACGCCGCTGCGGACCGTGGCCTTCGACTACGCGGACGAGTCGGACCCGGGGCCGTACCCGATCCCGGCCGCCCCCCTGATCGAGGGCGGCTCCGACCGCCACCTGATCACCGTCGACCCGGTCGGCTGCCGGCTGTACGAGCTGTACGCGGTGCGCCAGACGGCGAGCGGCGGCTGGGCGGCGGGCTCCGGGGCGATCTTCGACCTCTCGTCGAACGCCCTCCGGCCCGAGGGCTGGACCAGCGCGGACGCCGCCGGGCTGCCGATCCTGCCCGGCCTCGTCCGCTACGACGAGGTCGCGGCCGGCGCGATCGCCCACGCGCTCCGGTTCACGGCCCCCCAGACGCGGCGGGCGTACGTCTATCCCGCCCGGCACTTCGCGTCGTCGTCCACGAGCGCCTCGCTGCCGCCGATGGGCCTGCGGGTGCGCCTCAAGGCGAGCGTGGACCTGTCAGGGCTGTCACCGGACGCGCGGGTGATCGCGGTCGCGCTCCAGCGCTACGGGATGATCCTCGCCGACAACGGTTCGCCCTGGTACGTGTCGGGGACGAGCGACCCGCGCTTCGACGACGACGTGCTCCACGAGCTGGACCGGTTCACCGGCGCGGACCTCGAGGTCGTGGACACCACCGGGCTGGTCAACGGCCCGTAGGCCGTCGACCGCCCGTTCCGTCCCTCGGGACCAGGTCCCGATATCCGTTCAGCCTGGGGTCGCGGCCGGCTTCGGTTCCGGTGTCGCCTTCGGCTCCCGGGCCGGCCTCGCGGCCGTCGCCGCGGGCTCCTCCGGAGGCGGCGGCCAGACGCCGTTGAGCCACGAATCGATCGAGCGCGCGGCGCGCTTGCCATCGCCCATGGCGAGGATCACCGTGGCCGCGCCGCGGACGATGTCGCCGCCCGCGAACACGCCGGGCATGCTGGTCATCCCGTACTCGTCGGTGACCATGTAGCCCCACTCGTTGACCTCGAGCTCGGGCGCGCTGCCGGTGAGCAGCGGGTTGGCCTTGGTGCCGATGGCCACCACGACGAGGTCGCAGTCGATGACGAACTCGGAGCCCGGGATCGGCTTCGGCCGGCGACGGCCGCTCGCATCCGGCTCGCCCAGCTCCATGCGCTGGACCCGCAGGCCGGTCACCCAGCGGTTCTCGTCGGCGAGCACCTCGACGGGGGCGGCGAGGAGCTCGAACCGGACACCCTCCTGCTCGGCGTGGTGGACCTCCTCGGCCCGGGCCGGCAGCTCGTCATGCGAGCGACGGTAGACGATCGTCGCCTCCGACGCGCCGAGGCGGCGCGCCGTCCGGACGGAGTCCATCGCGACGTTGCCGCCGCCGACCACGACCACGCGCTGGCCGTGGAGGATCGGGGTCTGCGAGTCGGGATTCCAGGCGCCCATGAGGTTGACGCGGGTGAGGTACTCGTTGGCCGAGTAGACGCCCTTGAAGTTCTCGCCCGGGACGTTCATGAACACCGGCAGGCCGGCGCCGACGGCCAGGAACAGCGCGTCGTACTCCTCGCGCAGCTCGGGGACCGTGTAGGTCCGGCCGATGATCGCGTCGAGCTCGATCTTGACGCCCTCGGACACGAGGCGGTCGACCTCGGCCTGGACGATGTCCTTGGGCAGCCGGAACTCCGGGATGCCGTAGATCAGGACGCCGCCCGGGGCGTGGAACGCCTCGAACACGGTGACGTCGTGGCCCTTCCTGGCGAGCTCGCCCGCGGCCGTGAGGCCGGCCGGCCCGGAGCCCACGATGCCGATCCTGCGGCCGGTCAGGGGCTGCCGGAGGTGGGGCACGGCGCCCGGGTTCTGCATCGCCCAGTCGGCGACGTAGCGCTCGAGGTAGCCGACCGCGACGGGGTTGCCCTTGCGCGCCCGGACGCAGACGCCCTCGCACTGCGTCTCCTGGGGGCAGACGCGGCCGGTTACGCAGGGCAGCGCGTTGTCGCCGAGCAGGCTCTCCGCCGCGCCCGCCATGTCGCCGTCGCGCAGGTGCGCGATGAAGTTCGGGATGTTGACCCGGACCGGGCAGCCGTCCACGCAGAACGGCTTGGGGCACTGCAGGCAGCGCTCGGCCTCCAGGATCGCGAGCTGGTAGGTGAGCCCGAGGTTGACCTCGCGGAAGTTGTGGGCGCGGATGTCGCCTTCCTGCTCGGGCATGGCGACCCGCTCGATCGCCATGCGCTCCTTGTTGGTCAGCGGGGCCTTCGCCGTGGCGGGCTCGACGGGCTCGACGGGCTCGTCGGCGGGCACCGGGGACGCGGGCTCGGTCATGCCTTCACCTCGGTGGTCGCGCAGGCACCCAGCTTGTCGAGCGCCTGCTGCTCGAACGGTCGGTAGGTCGTGAGGCGGTCGGCCAGCTCCCCGAAGTTCACCTGGTGGCCGTCGAACTCGGGGCCGTCCACGCAGGCGTACTTCGTCTCGCCGCCGATCGTGACCCGGCAGCCGCCGCACATCCCCGTGCCGTCGACCATGATCGCGTTGAGCGATACGGTGGTCGCGACGCCGTAGGGGAGCGTGAGGCTCGACACCGCTTTCATCATGGGCACCGGCCCCACCGCGTACACGGCGTCCACCCCGCCGGCGTCGAGCAGGTCCTTGAGCGCCTCGGTGACGAAGCCCGGACGGCCGTAGGAGCCGTCGTCCGTGCAGGCGACCACGTCACCCGCGGTGCGGAGCTCGTCCTCGAGGATCACCCACTCGCGCGAGCGGCCGCCGATCACGCTCGTGACCCTGATCCCGCGTCGGGCGAGCTCGCGGGCGATCGGCAGGATCACCGCCGTGCCCACGCCGCCACCGACGCACACCGCGTGACCGTGCTCGATGAGCTCCGTGGCCTGACCCAGCGGCCCGGCGACGTCCTGGATCGTCTCGCCCACCTGGAGGGCGCACAGCTCTGTCGTGCTCGCGCCGATCGCCTGGATCATGAGCGTGATGGTGCCCGCCTGGGGGTCGATGTCCGCGATGGTCAGCGGGATGCGCTCCGCGCCCGGTCCCTTGCGGACGATGACGAACTGGCCCGGCTTGCGGACCCTGGCGATCCGCGGCGCCTCGACGACGAGGCGGACGACGTTGGGGGAGAGCTGCTCACGCTCGACGACCGGATGCATGCGACCTCTTGGCTGGTGCGGGTGGTGCTCCGATCGTCGCCCAGGCCGGGTGGCGGCGTTACATGCCACCGGCCCCGAGCAGCGGTCCGAAGGTCACCTGCGGAGCGGGCCGACCGGGGCGTAGGCAGGGACGCGGCCGTGACGATCCCATCGGCAGGCGGCCATCGTAGACCCGGGCCGGTCGTCGCGCGCTCGGCGTCGTGGTGCGGCCGGCCCCGCTCCCGCGCGATGCGCTGCCCGTGCGTCGCGCTGCCCGTGCGGCCCCGCTCCCGCGAGATGCGCTGCCCGTGCGTGCCGCGCACGGATTCCGTGCCGCGGTGCTGCGGCCGTGCGTGGCACGCACGGCTAGAGCCGGATTCGGGCCCGAACCGGCGTCTGCGGCGCCGTCATCGTGCGCGGCACGCACGGCTCCAGCACGCGCGCCCAGGATCCGTGCGTGCGACGCACGGCCACCGATGGTGGCGCGGTGGCGCGGCGGCGCTTGGCGTTCAGCCTGCCTGCGTCAGCCAGCCGGCACGCCCGCCTGGGCCTTGCCCTTCGGCCAGTAGAGCTCCTTCTTCACGTGGAACTCCGGGAAGCCGCGGTCCATCAGCGCCCGCTCCACGTTGAGGATCATGTCCGGGTTGCCGCAGATGTAGACGACGGTCCTGTCGGGTCGCAGCCCGTGCTCGCGGCACACGTCCGTGATGACCTGTTCGGCGCGCCCGACGTGCCCCGCCCAGCCCGCGTTGCGCGGGTCCGCGGGACGAGAGATCGTGGGCACGTAGCGCAGCCGGTAGGCCGGGTCCTGCTCCCACGCCTCCAGCTCGCGGCGGTAGCCCAGCTCGTCGGAGAACGAGCAGCCGTTGAGCAGCACGGTGCGGCGCGCATGGCCCTGGGCCATCGTCTCGCGGATCATCGAGATGAATGGCGCGATGCCCGTGCCGGTGGACACGTACAGGTGCGTCCGGTCGTCGTCGGGCTCGAGCATGAACTTGCCCTTGGGCCCGATCATCCGCATCCGGTGGCCGACCGGCAGCCGCCACAGCGCCGTCGTGAACCGGATCACCGGCACGTGCCGGACGAACAGCTCGTACCCCTCGCTGTTCGCGACCAACGGCGCGGAGGCCACCGAGTACGGCCGCTGGAGCATCTTGCCGTCGGTCACCACGCCGGTGGTCATGTACTGCCCGGGCTCGAACGGCGTCGCCTCGCCATCGAACCTGACCCAGAAGTAGGCAAGGTCGTGGGTCAGGTCCTCGCGCCGGACGAGCGTCGCGTTGTACGCTTCGGCATCGGTCTCGATGACGCGCGGGTCCTCGTGGTGTTGAGTCACGTGATGGGCTCCTGCTGGGTTCGCGACGGCCACGCAAGCGGGTCCGGCGGTCGTCCAGAGTGTAGTCGCTGGCGGGGCCGCGACCGGGGATCCGAGCGTGCCAAGACACCAACGGCCCCTCGTCGCGGGGCACCTGGCCCTGTTCGTCGGGCGGCTCGGACCCGACTCGCAACCCCCGCGCAACCCGGGCCCACGCGGGCGGCGGCGTACAATCGCCACGTTTCCCAAAGAGGTGCCTCGCGGGCCGCGTCCCCACGGCCGCCCGCCGTTCTCGAGTCAAGGAGCCCCTGCACGATGGCCAGCCCTGCCCAGACCACCGAGCGTCCGCACGTCGCCGCAAAGCGCTACATCTACGCCTGGGGAGGCGGTGCGGCCGAAGGCCACGGCAGGATGAAGGACCTGCTCGGCGGCAAGGGCGCGGGTCTCGCCGAGATGACGCTGGCCGGCCTGCCGACGCCGCCGGGCTTCACGATCACCACCGAGGCCTGCAACGACTACTTTGCCAGCGGCAAGCAGCTCCCCGAGGGCCTGTGGGAGGACGTGCTGGGCGCGATGAAGGAGGTCGAGGCGCAGTCGGGCAAGGGCTTCGGCGACCCGAAGAACCCGCTCCTGGTGTCGGTCCGCTCGGGCGCCAAGTTCTCGATGCCCGGCATGATGGACACGGTCCTCAACCTGGGCCTCAACGAGGAGACGCTCGGGGGCCTCATCGCCCTGACCGGCAACGAGCGGTTCGGCTGGGACGCCTACCGGCGCTTCATCGCGATGTTCGGGCGGATCGTCATGGACGTGGACGGCGCCCGCTTCGAGCACCCCCTCGAGGCGCGCAAGGCGGCTCACGGGCCGGACGCCAAGGACACGGACCTCACGGTCGATGACCTGGGCGCCCTCGTCGCGGAGTACCAGCGCATCGTCCGCGAGGACACCGGCCGCGACTTCCCGACCGACCCCTACGAGCAGCTGGACCTGGCCATCAAGGCGGTGTTCGCCAGCTGGTTCGGCAAGCGCGCGGTGGACTACCGCAACAGCCAGAAGATCGCGCACGACCTGGGCACGGCCGTCAACGTCGTGACGATGGTGTTCGGCAACATGGGCGACGACTCGGGCACCGGGGTCGCCTTCACCCGTGACCCGAACACGGGCGAGAAGGTGCTGTACGGCGAGTACCTCGTCAATGCCCAGGGCGAGGACGTCGTCGCCGGCATCCGCACCGCGCCCAGGATCCAGCACATGGCCGAGGAGATGCCGGCCGTCTACGCCGAGTTCCAGCGCATCGGCACGCAGCTCGAGCAGCACTACCGCAACGTCCAGGACCTCGAGTTCACGATCGAGCGCGGCCGCCTGTACATGCTCCAGACCCGCGACGCCAAGCGGACCGCGGCGGCGGCCGTGAAGATCGCGGTGGACATGGTGGCCGAGGGCCTGATCACGAAGGAGGAGGCGGTCGCCCGGATCGAGCCGGCCCAGGTGGACCAGCTCCTCCGCGCGCAGTTCGACCCCCAGGCCCGCCAGGGCGCGGACCGGCTGGCCAGGGGGCTCAACGCTTCGCCGGGTGCCGCCGTCGGGCGGGCCGTGTTCAGCGCGGACCACGCCGTGGAGTGGGTCGCCCGGGGCGAGAAGGTCATCCTGGTGCGCGTCGAGACCTCGCCCGACGACTTCCACGGCATGGCCGTGGCCGAGGGGATCCTGACCGCCCGCGGCGGCGCCACGTCCCACGCCGCGGTCGTCGCGCGCCAGATCGGCAAGCCGTGCGTCGCGGGCTGCGCGGAGCTGATCGTGGACTACGGCCGCGGCTCGGCGCACAGCAACCTGTCCGGCGTCAACTTCGCCGAGGGCGACTGGATCAGCGTGGACGGCTCCACCGGTGACGTGTTCCTCGGCGCGCTGCCCACCGTCGCTGCGAGGTTCGAGGACCAGCCCGAGCTGCAACGGGTTCTCGGCTGGGCCGACGGCATCCGGCGCATGGAGATCTGGACCAACGCCGACAAGCCCGAGGAGGCCGCCCAGGCCCGCGGCTACGGCGCCCAGGGCATCGGGCTGTGCCGCACCGAGCACATGTTCCGCGAGGGCGAGCGCCTGGAGATCGTGCGCGGCGCGATCCTCGTGGCTGCCGTGGCCACCCGGGCCAAGGCCAAGGTGACGGCAGGCGACGAGCTGACGGCGGACGAGGCCGAGACCGTCGCCACCTTCGATGCCGCGATGGCCAAGCTGGAGCGGCTCCAGCAGGGCGACTTCGAGGGCATCTTCCGCGCCATGGACGGCCTGCCGGTCGTCGTGCGCCTGATCGACCCGCCGCTCCACGAGTTCCTGCCCAACCTCGAGGAGCAGCTGGTCAAGGTGACCCGCGCCGAGATGAGCGGCGGCGCGTCCGACGAGGACAAGGAGCTGCTCGCGACGATCAAGTCGATGCACGAGCAGAACCCGATGCTCGGGCTGCGCGGCTGCCGCCTGGGGATCATGATCCCGGACTTCGTGAAGATCCAGACCCGGGCCATCCTCAACGCCCAGATCGCGGTCAAGAAGGCCGGCGGCAACCCGATCGCCAAGATCATGATCCCGCTGGTCGGCCACGTGAACGAGCTGAAGGTAACCCGCGGACTGCTGGAGGCCGAGGCCGACCGCATCGCCCACGCGGCTGGCGTGGCGCTGGACTACAAGTTCGGCACCATGATCGAGATCCCGCGCGGCGCCCTGACCGCCGACGAGATCGCGCGCGAGGCAGCGTTCTTCAGCTTTGGCACCAATGACCTCACGCAGATGACGTTCGGCTACAGCCGCGACGACGCCGAGGGCGGCTTCCTGCTCAAGTACGTCGAGGACGGCATCCTGCCGGTGAACCCGTTCCAGACCCTCGACGACGCCGTCGCCGGGCTGATGAAGATCGCCGTCGACAAGGGCCGTGCCGCGCGGCCGGACCTCGAGCTCGGCATCTGCGGCGAGCACGGCGGGGACCCCGAATCGATCGCGAAGTGCGAGCGGATCGGGCTCGACTACGTGTCCTGCTCGCCCTTCCGCGTCCCGGTCGCCCGGCTGGCCGCGGCGCAGGCCACCCTGGCGCTTGGGGAGCGAGACAAGTAGCCAGCCGCGCCCGCCTGCGCGGGCTCCTCGTCGATCTCGAGCCCATCCGGCGGGACCGCCAATATCGCCTGCTCTGGTCCGGCCAGGCGATCAGCATCGTCGGCAGTCAGATCACGAGGATCGCGCTCCCGTACCAGGTCTACGTCCTGACCGACTCGGCGCTCGCGATCGCCATCCTGACCTTCATCCAGTTCGTCCCGTCGACCCTCGTCGTCCTCTTGGGCGGTTCCGTGGCCGACGCGGTCGACCGGCGGCGTCTGCTCTTCCTTGCGACGATCGGGATGGCGACCACGAGCGGACTCCTGGCCTGGCTCGCGTGGGTCGGCGACGCGCCCGTCATCGGCGTCATGCTCGTCGCCGGGCTGGCCGCGGCGATCTCCGCGATCGAGCAGCCGGCGCGCATGTCCGCCGTCGCCAGGCTCGTGCCGGAGGAGCGTCTTG
>MGOE01000148.1:4574-5042 GCA_001797035.1 Chloroflexi bacterium RBG_16_72_14 | reverse complement strand
GTATGAGATCGAGGCCATCGACTTCGGCGCCCTCATCGACCGGTTCTTCTTCGACACCGACTTCCTGATGGGGGCGGTGCTGCTCGCGGCCGGGGAGGTGGCGCCGGGTCAGCTCGGCGCGACACGGCAGGCGTGGAAGATCGCCGCGCGTCTCAGGCCGGAGGCGGGGGATCTGCGGCTCAAGGCATTCGCGAGTCCGAGGGAGAGCGAGGCGGACCCGGAGTGGGCAGGCCGCGTCCCGGCGAGCGGCTACGTGGGGCCCTATCCGCTCCGAGAGGGTGACGACGGAGAAGACGAGGGAGCCCGGTGATGGGGAGGAGCCGTCCAATCGGGGACACGTGGGTGACCGACATGAGGCACTGCCTCGACGACGCTGGCGCCGTCGTGGATATGCCTGGCCCGGCCCTCAGCCTGGCGGCGTTCCTCGGGTCGATCGCCGCCTGGGTGACGAGCGGCCGATCGTCGGCG
>MGOE01000148.1:1989-4470 GCA_001797035.1 Chloroflexi bacterium RBG_16_72_14 | reverse complement strand
CTGTCCCGTCTGCGGGGACAACGGCGTCACGCGGGGCTGGGAGGGGCCTCCGTGGGATCGGAGGCGAGGGGGCGCGCACTGGAAGGGGTGGGAGCGCGGCCTGCCGCCCACCCGGGTGCGCCGAGACGGGTGCTGGAGGACTGCCCGTCGCCGGGTACAGGTACACGGGGCGAATGCGCAGCCCCGTGGTCGTCATGCGCCGGAAGCACGCCTCGATGATCATCATCGTCATGTCCTTCCAGCCCGCGCCCCTCGGTGGCCCGATCGGCAGCCAGCTCCTCTGCTCAGCGACAATTACATCTGCACGCCGCAAGTGGAGTTGACGCCGAGAAGTGGGCCCGGCGCTACGGCGTCGAGGCCTCTGATAGCCCCGTAGGCTCCGCTGGCTCACGCCCTCCCGGTGCGCCATACTGGGGGCGAGGCTGGGATCACTTCCGGGAAGGGTACCGGGGCGCCCGGCCTGAAAGCCTTGACGCGTGCGAGCCCCGAGTGCTAGGGTCCGGCTGTGCATCTCGGCACAAGCCCATGGGTGTGACTCCGGCGCCGCGGTGTCGCTGCCGGTGGAGGGTTTGGAACTGACGTGACGCCGTTGCCCACGTACGAGCGGCCCCCGGTCACCGAGACGGTGCTCGGCGTACAGTTCGCGCCGCTGCCCGGGTTCACGGTCGCCCACCTCGGCAGGTTCTGGGCGGAGATCGAGGACACGTACCCGACGCACGAGATCCACCCCCCGCTCGGGCCGCAGATGGAGCAGTTCGAGGGGCCGCCGACGCCGTCGCAGGTTCGCGTGGCACTCACGGCCAAGCCCCGCGTGCGTGGCTGGTTCATCGACGCAGCGGGGGCCGAACTCATCCAGGTCCAGCACGACTGGTTTGTTCGCAACTGGCGGAAGGTCACCGGCGCGGAGCGGTATCCAGGGTATGAGGACCTGAAGCCGCGATTTGAGGCGGACTGGCGGCGGTTCACCGAGTTCCTCGATCGGAAGGGTCTGGGCCGACCCGAGGTGAACCAGTGCGAGGTGACGTACGTAAACGACATCCCGCAGGGGGAGGGCTGGTCCTCGCTTGGGGAGGCGCATCGCGTGCTATCGTCCCTCGCGGCGCCGAAGCGGGAGTTCCTGGTCGAGCCGGAAGTCGAGATCGTGAACGCGACGTACGTCATGCCGGAGAAGAAGGGCCGATTGCATGTGGTCGCGCAGCCGGCCGTTCGGACCTACGACCGTCAGGTGGTCCTTCAGATGACCCTGACGGCCCGGGGTCGGCCCGCCTCCTCGAGCGAGGAAGACGTAGCGACGTGGCTCGACCTCGGTCACGAGTGGATTGTGCGCGGCTTCGCCGACCTAACGACGCGTCCCATGCAGGACCGATGGGGGAGGATCTGGTAGATGGCGCTCTTGACGCTCGACGCGACGACGACGACCGCCTGTGAGCGCCGGACGGCCGAGCACGGGTCGGCCGTTGGCGGGCTTCATATCCCGATCTTCGGGGCCTGGGCGATCGAACCGATCCGGACGGCCCTGGAGTTGGCCAACCTCGAGGCCGGCTGGGACGCCGAGGGTAGTCCGCCGCCGACTCGGGAGGCCGTCCGCGTCGCCATCAACATCATTACGGTCATCGCGGAGCTTGATATCCACGATCTCCCTGGCCCGCGGATCGTTCCGGTGCCGGGCGGCGGCGTGCAGCTGGAGTGGCAGCTCGGCGATCGCTACCTTGAGATCGAAGTTGCCCCGGACGGGTCGGCAGGCTACCTCGCCGTGAGCGACACCGGGGAGGAGGACGAGCAGGAGTTCCCCGTGTGGGCCCCTCGGCAAGTCAAGGACCTGATCGACCGACTCACCGCGGCTGCCTAGAGGGGCCCGCGCGCGAGCCGGGGCGGGATGCCCGATCCAGTGGATGATCCGGGCATTCCGGGCGATGCCCTGCTCTGGCGGGGCGTTCCCCCCTCTATCTGGACCCCCCTAACACGATCCTGCCCGGACAAGATTTCTCAAGCGCCGCGTTCAAGACTGACGACCTTTCAATGTATTTGATCGCCGAGACCTCAGAGGCGGCCATTCGCGGCAAACTTGGGCCGACGGGGCATGCTCACCGCTTCCGGGAGCTAACAGCTAAGGTCGCCCGTGACGCGGGATACGCGTTGCAGCGAGTCCCCGACGCTCCAGGTGATACCTCACACGTGCTCGCCAGGCGGGCAGATCCGCCCGGGACGGCGGCGACCAAGGGCATGGCCCGCAAGCTGAAGGTGGGGTCATGGTGGGCCGACGAGGGCCCGCCGGCGCCGACCGCGGCGGCGCTCCCATGAAGGCGCCGTGCCATCGGCTGATGCCTCGGCCATCGGGCGGGATCGCCGTGATCGCGGAGCGCGCCACGTGCCCTCGCGAGGCCCGTCCGAGTGGTCGAATGAGGCCGGGAACCTGGTCGCTCATGCGTTGCGGGTTTGGTTCCAGCTTGGTTCCAACTCACCCCGAGTCACCGGCATGCA
>MGOE01000148.1:1304-1964 GCA_001797035.1 Chloroflexi bacterium RBG_16_72_14 | reverse complement strand
CGTCGTGCGTGTCGGTGGGCAGCTCCTCGGCCCGACTCTTGGTCACCTGCAGGCCCATGGGGGGCGGCGGGCTGCCGGCTCTTGCGGCCCGCTCATTTTCTTGCTTGACAATATTCGTCGGTAAGATTACCGTTCTCGTCGGAATACGGCATGATAATGGCGAATAGGGACGACAATCGGCTTTCCGAGCTGGACAACCGGCTGATCGCGGTACTCCAGCGCGACGCCTATCGGCCGAACACCGACATCGCCCGCGACCTGAAGGTGACGGAGTCGACGGTGCGGAGACGCGTCCAGTCGCTCATCCGCAAGGGCTATCTGAAAATCATCGGCGTGGCCGATCCGTTCAAGCTGGGCTTTGCCGTGTGGGTCGTGATCGAGCTGGGCGTGGACCTGCCACGCATCGATGCCGTCGCGAGCGAGGTGGCCCGGCTGCCCGAGGTTGCGTTCGTCGCGGTCACCACCGGGGTCACCGATATCTGGCTCCACGCGATGTTCCGCTCGAATGACGAGGTCTATGACTTCATATCGAAGAAGCTCGGGCGCATTCGTGGCATCCGGAAGTGCGAGACGGCGACCGTCTTGCGGATCACCAAGCGCTCCTTCGCCTACGGAGCGGCGGACGGCACGCGCACGGGGAACGGGGCCGGCTCCGCCGAG
>MGOE01000148.1:0-1084 GCA_001797035.1 Chloroflexi bacterium RBG_16_72_14 | reverse complement strand
GGCCACGGGCCAGCCGATCGCGACCGTCCTGCAGGCGACGCCCGCCACGTACGACCGCGTCGTCCAGCGCGCGGTCGAGCGCTTCCAGGTGTGGCAGACGGTGCCCGCCCCCAAGCGCGGCCAGCTCGTGCGCGACCTCGGCGCGGCGCTGCGCGCGGTGAAGGAGCCTTTGGGCGAGCTCATCGCCCTGGAGATGGGGAAGATCAAGGTCGAGGGGTGGGGCGAGGTCCAGGAGATGATCGATATCTGCGACTTCGCCGTCGGCCTCTCACGCCAGCTCTATGGGATCACGACGCACTCCGAACGCCCCGGCCACCGCATGTACGAGCAGTGGCATCCCCTCGGCGTGGTCGGCATCATCACCGCGTTCAACTTTCCCACCGCCGTGTGGTCGTGGAACGCCGCCATCGCCGCCGTCTGCGGCGACGCGATGGTCTGGAAACCGGCCTCGACCGTCCCGCTGTGCGCGATCGCCGTCCAGCACGTCGCCAACCGGGTGTGCGCGGACTTCCAGGCGGAGGGGAGCGACGGCCTGTTCAACCTCGTGGTCGGGCCCGGGGCGACGATTGGCGAGCGGATGCTCAACGACCCGCGGGTGCCGCTCGTCAGCTTCACCGGCTCGGTGCGCATGGGGCGGTGGGCGGCCGAGGCGATCGCGCGGCGCCTGGGGCGGGCGATTCTCGAGCTGGGCGGGAACAACGGCATCATCGTGTCGGAGGATGCGAACCTCGACCTGGCGGTCCGGGCCATCCTCTTCGGCGCGGTCGGCACGGCCGGGCAGCGCTGCACGACGACGCGCCGGATCATCATGCACCGATCCATCGCGCCGGAGCTGACCGGGCGCCTCGTGCGCGCCTACGGCCAGGTCCGGCTCGGGAATCCCCTGGAGGACGGGGTGGTGATGGGCCCGCTCGTGACCGAGGAGGCGGTAGAGGTGATGATGGCGGCGCTCGAGGCGATTCGCGCGCAGGGCGGAGAGATCCTGACCGGCGGGCGGCGCCGGCCCGAGCTCGGGCCCTGCTTCGTCGAGCCGACGATCGTCCGGCCCGAGCTCGGGCCCTGCTTCGTCGAGCCGACGATCGTC
>MGOE01000147.1:16383-24992 GCA_001797035.1 Chloroflexi bacterium RBG_16_72_14 | reverse complement strand
ACCGCGCCGAGCCACTGGCGAGACCGACCCGTGCGACGGACTTCTCGGGAGGAGGATGCGTTGCGCAGGTTCAGGACGCGCCGCTTCAGCCTGATCGTCATCGCACTGCTGGCCGTGTCCCTCGTGAGCGCCGGGGGCGCGAGCGGTGCCGGCCGCGGAGCGGGGACGCAGCGCTTCTACACGACCGCCGGGCCCCTCACAGAGCGCCAGGTCGGGGACGTCCTGGCGCACCACCACATGTTCGTCGAGCTCGGGGCGGTCCCGCCGGTGGCCTACAAGACCGCGGACCGCGAACAGGTCTACTCGCTACTGAACCCGTGGCTGCAGGACGCCAAGGCGCTCGGGATCGGGGTCTTCGTCGAGACGACGCCCGAGGGCGTCGGGCGACGACCCGACATCGTCAACTACGTCGCCGACCAGGCGGGACTCCCGACGATGCTGGTGACGGGGATCTACCGCGAGCCGTTCATGCCCGACTGGGTCTTCGACGCCTCCGTGGACGAGATCGCGGCCTGGATGCTCGAGGAGCTCCGGGTCGGCGTGGGCGACACGGACGTTCCGGCGGGCATGATCAAGCTCTCCCAGAACGACACCGGCATGACGCTCACGGAGCGCAAGGTCCTCGAGGCCGGGTGCATCGCGGCGCGCAAGACCAACGCCGCCATCCTCAGCCACATCACCTCGGGTCCCACGGCGCTCTCGGTGATGGATGCCCTCGAGGGTTTCGGCTGCCGGCTCAGCAAGCACCGGTTCATCTGGGTCCACTCCATGTTCACCGCGGCCGCCCCGGGCGCGACCCTCGAGGGTGGCCGGATCGGCCATGACCCCGGCATCGACTACCTGCTCGCTGCCTTGCGTCGGGGCGCATACGTCAGCCTCGACGGCGTCGGCAGCAACTACTGGGGGCCGACATACGGCGGATACGACGTCAACATCGCCTGGATCGAGCAGTTCGTCGCCGCCGGGTACGAGGACCAGATCATCATCGGTGCGGACACCGGCTGGTTCGACCCCGGGTTCCCGCCCGGGTTCAAGATCATCCAACTCCCTGACGGCAGCTGGGTCCACGATCCGGCCGACCAGCCGCAGTACATGCAGGACTACCGCTCGGTCCCGGCGGAGTTCGTGCCCGCGATGCGGACGGCCGGGTTCTCCGAGGCGCTCATCCACAAGCTGATGCATTCGAACCCGTGGCACGCGTACTCCCGCTGATCGACGCTCCGACCAGCCGACCGCTCCACGGTCCGGCCCGCCTCTCCGGAGGGCCCCTCGACTCAGGTCGGCGGGCCCTCCTTCGCGCTACTGCGCCGTCCAGCCCCCGTCGACCGGCAGGATCGCGCCCGTCACCAGGCCTGAGGCGCGGGACGACAGGAACACGACCGCGGCCGCAACGTCGGCCGTCGTGCCCACCCGGCCGATGGGGATCCGCGCGAGGACCTCCGCGAGAAACGCCGGGTCGTCGAGGCGCTCGGCCGTGCCGGGCGTGTAGATCCAGGTCGGCGCGATCGCGTTGACCGTGACGCCGTGCGGCGCCCACTCGAGGGCGAGGACCTTGGTCAGCAGGTTCACGCCGCCCTTGCTGGCCGAGTAGACCGCATGGCGCCGGATGCCCACCAGCCCGGCCTGCGAGCTGACGTTCACGATGCGCCCGTAGCCTCGCTCGACCATGTGGCGACCGACCGCCTGGCTGGCGAAGAAGACGCCCCTGAGGTTGACGGCCATCATCTCGTCCCAGTCGGCCTCGCTGACGTCGAGGGCGTCGTGATTTCCCCCCAGGCCGGCATTGTTGACGAGGATGTCGATCCGGCCGTGGGCCAGCACGGCAGCGTCGACAGCCGCCCGCAGGCCGGGAACGTCCGTGACGTCGAGCCGGATGGCCTCCACGCGCCCGCCATCCGATGCGGTCCAAGCAGTATCTGCTGCGGCTGGGTCTCGCACGCCCGCGAGGACGACGGCCCCGCAGGCCGCCAGCGCCCGCACCAGGTCACGGCCGATGCCGCGGCCGGCACCGGTGACCAGGGCCACCTGCCCCCCGAGGTCGAAGTCCGGACGTTGCATCGACTGGTCCCTCCGTTTCACGCGGGACGCGGATCACGGCCGACAGATGATAGGGGCCACCGCGCCAGGTTGGCCGCCCGGCGGGGCTGGTTCGTGTGGCGTGCTGGAGATCGTCTCGCCGGTCAGCGAGCGATCGGCAGGGGGAGATCGTCGGCCAGCACGCGATAGCCGGTGCGGATCGACCCGTCGCGCCCGACGTCGAACACGTTGCGCTGGACGCGCTGGTCGACGACGAGCGTCAGCTCCACGTGAAACCCGCCGGCCGACGGCTCGACCACCGGCGGCTCGATCGGCGGGCCGGCTTCGAACCGGGCGCGATTGGCCTCCTCGCTCTGCGACCCCGGCCTCCAGCGCAGGTCGGCGACGTCCCGGACCTCGCGCACGATCACCGCGGGCCCTCTCGTGACCTCCAGGAAGGCCCGCACGTAGCCGAGGGCCGTCGACGGGTCCACGATGTCGGCCCCCGTGGCCGCGACGAGGTCGAAGAACGCCGGCTGGTCGTCACTCAACAGGCGTACCGCGCCGTCCGGCCACACGCCCACGTAGCACTGCATGGGATGGTCCGCGTCGTCGTCCCGGACGAGCCACGCGATGCCCTCGCCCACGCCCGGAATCGGCACGGGGCGCCGGATCGCCGTTCCGGCCAGCACCGCCGGTCCGAGCCCGGCGCCGACCGCATCCACCACCCTGGCTGCCGCGGGCACGGTCACTCGGTCTCCTCCCCGGTCACTGTCGGGGCGGGGCTCGGCGGGTTGTGGGCCTCGTCCCAGGCGTTGCCGTAGTGCTCGGAATACGTGATGTTGCCCGTCGAGGTCACGAACGTCCCGTCGTGGAACCAGCTGGTCACCTCGGTGTCCCGCGTGCGAGTGCGGCAGCGGTCGTTGATCTCGGCCCGGGTCATCGTCGGATTGGCGGCCTCGAGCGCGTCCCGGTAGGCGTAGAACGCGGTCCGGTAGCGGTCGATCAGCCCCTGGTTGACGCCGGATCCCGCGAGGCTGTGACCGGCGGCCTGCATCGGCACCGAGCCCTCGATCTGGCGCACGACGGCCTCCGCCTCATCCGCGATCTTGCGCCTGATGTACTCCTCGCGGCTCAGGGCGTTCACGTCCGCCGCCAGGCCGGACTTGAAGGTGTTCGCGTGCTGCGCCTCGTGCATCATCACGAGGGCGGCGGCGTCGACGGACAGGGTTCGGTTGATGTAGATCGAGCCCGCCCGATGGAACGAGCCCGTGCCGCTGTACTCGTAGTCGACCGGGATCGACCAGCGCCTGATGATCCGCAGGACCCAGCGGCCCGTGTCCGTGGTGCCCAGCAAGGTCTCGATCTGCTGCCGCCGGTCGGGCGGGCGCAGGAGCCGCTGGGCTCGCTCGAGCTCGTCCCCGCTGAGGTCGTCGGCGAGGTCCGCGTCGAGCGTCCGCCCGGTCAACGTCCCGTAGGCGGTCGTCAGCGCCCTGATCCGGGTTGCGTCCTGCCCGAGCTCGCCGAGGGCGGCGTAGATCGCCTCCTCGTCGGTGCCGAGGCCTTCGATGGCGTCCCGGATCCGGGTGGCGATGGCCACGTAGTTCAGCCCGCCGCCGCCGGTACCGGTGCCCGTGCCGGGCTCGATCTCCTCCGGCATCGTGGGTCCGGCGTGGCGCTGGACCGCGAGCTGCGGGGCCGGGTTGGCGTCCGCGTGCCTGAAACGTTGGCTCGCTGCCCTCCGGGAGGATCGTCGGTTGGCCAGGAGATCGCGGACGGCGCGATTGCCGATCGAGCGCTGGAGGGCGAGGAGCTGCCGCGACCGGAGCGGGGGACCCGGGTCGCCGGGTCGAGGATCTCGCGCGTCGCCGGCCACGAGGCGCCGATCGGGCGCCTCGAGCGCCTCGAGCGCGTCGTCGGCCGGCCCCTCGGTGGCGGGCTTCGGGGGCGCCAGCTCGTTGCGTCGCTCGGCGGGGAGCCGTCCCGCAGCGTCCTTGCTCACTGGCGATCGTTGGACAGCGGATGGGCCATCAGGTGACGAGTGTAGGCGCCCGCCCGCCCCCGCGCATCGGGGCGCGACCGACGCAGCGCGGGCAGGTAGGCTGTCCGGCGTGAGCGACAGGCTGCGGGTGATCCTCGAGCTGGGCAGGAAGCGCAGGGTCGTGGCGGGTGCGATGGACTGGCCCGGTCTCGATCGATGGGGGACCTCGGAAGCGGATGCGATCGCCAGGCTGTCGTCGTACCTGCCGCGGTATGCCGGTGTGGCCGAACGGGCCAGCCTGGGGAGCGCGTTCGCGCGTGCACGCGAGGTGGAGGTGGTCGAACGCGTGCCGGGATCGAGCTCGACCGACTTCTGGGGCATCGCCCACGTGCCGTCGCAGATCGAGCATGACGCGCTGTCAGCAGCCGACCTCGAACGGCGGCTCGACCTCCTGCGCGCGTGCTGGGCCTGGTTCGATGACATCGCGGCCCGCGTCTCGCCCGAGCTCCGACCCGGCGCCCGGGGCGGTGGTCGGAGTCGCGACCAGGTCATCCGTCACGTGTACGTCAACGAGCCGGACCAATGGTCCCGCAAGGTCGGCGTCCGGACCGAGCGCGATGTCGTCCTCACCCCGGACGGCCTCGCGATGCATCGCCAGGGCTTCCTCGATGCCATCCGCGCCTACAACGCCGAAGGCAAGCTCGCGCGGACATGGCCGATCCAGTTCCTCGTGCGCCGGACCGCCCACCACGTCATGGATCATGCGTGGGAGCTGGAGGACCGCGACCTCGGATCGCCATCCGCGCCGTAGGCCCTGGCCGGGTCGAGCGTTCAGCCGCCCAGCGGCGCTACGAGCGCATCGTGATCGGTTTCGGCCGCTGGGCGGCGCGTCCGGCGCATGACGGGGCTCGTCAGTGTCGGTTCCAGCCGCTCAGCGGTTGATTCGTGCCGTCGTGGGCTGGTTCAACCGCCGGGCGGTTGGACGACACGGCGCCTCCCGCCTCAGTGCGTGGTGCGCGCGTCCTCGCCCGGGATCCCGAGCGCCGCCAGCGCGGCGGCGAACGCCTCCAGCTCCTCCACGCCGACGTAGAACGCGGGCACGTCGAAGATCGTCCAGTGCACCGGCGTCCCGCAGTCCAGCCGGACACCGCCGCGCGGGCTGCCGGCGAACGACACGTCCCCGTGCCGCACGCTGCGCCGGACCCCGATCGCCGTGATCCAGCGCCACGGGCCCTCGATCCTCCAGCGCGTGACGTTCGAGACCGGCACCCGGACCTCGAACCGCCCGAACCGGGCGCTGACCGTCCCGTCCTCGATCGCCGCCCAGGCCCGCTCCGGGGTCACTCCGAACAGGATGCGCAGCAACAGCGCGGATCGGCGGCCGATGCGGATCGGGTAGCGGCGGGCGGGCATGACGTCGCCAGCGTATCGGCTACGTCATCTGTCCCGCCAACAAGCCTCCGGGCGGCCGTTCGATTCGTGCGCCCATGGCGCCCGGTGCCGGCCCCGCCCGCTAGACTTTGCGCAACAGCCGTCGAGCACCACGGGAGGGGTCATTGGCCGAGCCTGAGGAGTCACAGCACCCCGCGTCGGAGGCGGCCGGGGCCGCCACGCCGGGCGCGGCCCTGCAGCGCGGCAAGACCGTCCACGGTGAGGCCGCCAATGCCGGCCACCGGGTCCTCGCCCCGGACGACGCGGAGGTCGAGGCGTATCTCGAGGTCGCGCTGGACGCCCCCGCCCCGGAGCGCACGCCCACCGACCGCCCGCCGGTGGCCGCGGCCACCCCCGAGCCGGGCACGGTCGCCGTCCTCGACTTCGGCTCCCAGTTCGCGCAGCTGATCGCCCGCCGTGTCCGGGAGCTCAACGTCTACTCGGAGCTGCTGCCCCACGACACGCCGCTGGCGGAGCTGGAGCGCCGGGGAGTGAAGGCCGTGATCCTGTCCGGCGGCCCGAACTCGGTGTACGACGAGGCCGCCCCCAGGGCCGATGCCTCGATCTGGAGCGGCCGCCTGCCGGTGCTCGGGATCTGCTACGGCGCGCAGCTGATGGCCCTCGAGCTGGGCGGCGACGTCCTCCCCGCGTCCAAGCGGGAGTACGGGCCGGCCACCGTCCAGCTGACCCGCGACGACGGCCTGTTCACCGGCATCGAGCGGGAGCAGCCGGTGTGGATGAGCCACGGGGACTCGATCACGCGCCTCCCGGAGGGGTTCCACGCGACCGCGCAGACGGACTCCACGCCGTTCGCCGGCCTCGCCGCCCCGGACCGGCACCTGTACGGCATCCAGTTCCACCCCGAGGTCGTCCACACGCCCCGCGGCCGGGACGTGCTGCGCAACTTCGTGACCGGGATCGCCGGCGTCGCGCCCAGCTGGACCCCGGCCAACTTCGTCGAATCCACGGTGGCCGAGATCCGCGACCGGGTCGACCGCCACGCGGCCGCGACGGGCTCCGACGGCAAGGTGATCTGCGCGCTGTCCGGGGGCGTGGACTCCGCGGTCGCCGCGGCCCTCGTGCATCGGGCGGTGGGGGACCGCCTGACCTGCATCTACGTGGACCACGGGCTGATGCGCAAGAAGGAGTCGGAGCTCCTCCGGGCGACCTTCGAGGCGAACCTCGGCATGCGCCTGGTGATGGTGGATGCCCGGGAGCGGTTCATCGCCCGCCTGGCCGGCGTGGCGGACCCGGAGCAGAAGCGGCGGATCATCGGCGACGAGTTCATCCGGGTGTTCGAGGAGGAGGCGACCAGGCTGGGCCGGATCGACTTCCTGACCCAGGGGACGCTGTACCCCGACGTCATCGAGTCCACGGCGCCCGAGACCAAGGCCGCCCAGAAGATCAAGACCCATCACAACGTCGGCGGGCTGCCGGCGGACCTCCGGTTCCAGCTGATCGAGCCGCTGCGCTACTTGTTCAAGGACGAGGTGCGGTTGGTGGGCCTGGAGCTGGGGCTGCCCGACGCCATGGTCCATCGCCAGCCGTTCCCGGGCCCGGGCCTCGCGATCCGGATCATCGGCGAGGTCACCGCCGAGCGATTGGACACGCTGCGGGACGCGGACTGGATCGTGATCGACGAGATCAAGGCGGCGGGGCTCTATCGGAGCGTGTGGCAGTCGTTCGCGATCCTCACGCCCGTGCGCAGCGTGGGGGTGATGGGCGACGGGCGCACCTACGCGAACGTGGTCGCGATCCGCGTCGTGACCTCCGAGGACGGGATGACCGCGGACTGGGCCAAGCTCCCCTACGACGTGCTGGGCAAGATCAGCAGCCGGATCGTGAACGAGGTGCCGGGCGTCAACCGTGTCGTGTACGACATCAGCAGCAAGCCGCCGGCCACGATCGAATGGGAATAGGGAATAGCCAGATCGGGGGATGTCGGATGGCCCCCGGGCAGGTAGAGTTCCGCGCATGGCCGATGCGATGAGCGGTTCGAACACCCGTTGCCCGTGGTGCTCGGCCGAGCTCCCTGTCCCTGACGTCGAGCACTGCCCGTCCTGCGGCGCGGCGCTCACCACCGCGACGGGGGCCGAGCCCGACATCCGGGGGGTGACGACGCTCGACCCGGAGGCCATTCTTCGGGCCCGCTCCGAGGTCTCGCGGCCTCGGAGTCGGATCCTCTCGTTCATCACCGGCGAGACGCCGGTCGAGGTGGACGAGGAGGACGCCGCGTCGTTCGCGCCACCGTCGGACGAGGTGCGCCGCGAGATGCTCCGCCTCCAGCTGGAGGCGGAGCGGGCGGATCTCGAGGCCGAGACGATCGCGCTCAAGTCCGATGTCATCGCCGAGCAGGGGATCAACCTGGCGGACCTGGCGGACGAGGACGCCGGCAGCGGCGATGCGCCCGCGCCCGGCGACGAGGAGCCCACCGCCGGCGCCTGACGCACCGGGAGCCCACCGCACCGGGAGCCCACCGCCGGCGCCCGCCGCCCGAGGCCGGAACGCCGGTATCCTCGGGCCCGTGCCCGAGCGCCTCCCGCATCCCGGTCCCTCGTTCCTCCGCGAGCAGGAGCTGCGCGTGGGCGACCGCGTCATGCACGCCGGCATGGCCAGGCCCGTGGACGGCCCCGACGACTGGTGGCTGGTGGTGCTGTGGGTCGCCGACGACGAGGGCGTGGTGAGCTTCCGCGAGGTGGGACCGGCCGCCGGGCCGCCACCCGAGCCGCCGCTGCTGCGCCTGGGGCCGTCGTTCGCGGGCAGCCTGTCCGGCCTGATCCGCGAGGAGAACGGGCGCCTGGCGATCAAGCTCACCCCGCTCGTGCCGCCCGACGACCAGGCCCGTCCCTGGCGTTGCCCGCTGGCGATCCGCGCGGCGTTCCGCTGGGAGCCCGCGCGCGCCGCCACGCTACGCCCGAACCAGCTGGCGGAGCAGGTGCTGGCCGGGTTCCGTCGCTCCGTGGAGTCGCTCCACCGGCCCTGAGCCCTGGCACCCGAGGCGCCGCCGGGACGTGGCCGGCGCGACCGGGACGCGGAGGGCCTAGACTCGCTCGTGATGAGTGACTTGTTCGACGACTTCATGCGGGAGCTGGAGCGTCGCCGCGCCGCGGCCGAGGGCCGGACGCCGCGGCGTGGACCAAGGGAGCCCGGGGCGGACGACGACGCGGAGGGTAACGACGCG
>MGOE01000147.1:7761-16366 GCA_001797035.1 Chloroflexi bacterium RBG_16_72_14 | reverse complement strand
GCGCGGACGAAGCGGCCGCCGACGAGGCCGGCACGGACGATGGCTCCGCGCGGGACGAGGACGCGGCCGGCGAGGACGCCGGGACCGAGCGCGGTGGGGAGCCAGGTCCGGCGGAGCCCACCCCCATCCGGCGACGCGGCCGGGGCCGGGCCGGCGGCGGGCCGCCCCGCGGACCGGGCACTCCCCGGCCGGTCGGGGGGCCGGACGACGGCGCACGTCCGCCGTCGATCGGCACGATCGTCCGGCGGATGGGCCTGGCGGCGGTGTTCGTCGCGATCGTGCTGGTGCTGCTCGTGGGCGGCATCGTCGTGGACCTGTGGACCGACGCGATCTGGTACGCGAGCGTCGGCTTCGACCCGGTGTTCTGGACGCGGCTGGGCGCCCAGGTCGGCCTGTTCGCGATGGGGCTTTCGATCGCGACGATCGTGCTGCTGGCCAACCTTTGGATCGCGGGCCGGCTCACGCCCCCCGCCGACCCGGCGCGGCCCGGCCGCCTGCGCGCACTGGCGGAGCGGCTGAGCGAGGCGCAGCGGCAGGCGGACCGCAACTCGCGGCTGTCCGGCCAGTTCCGGGGTCCGTTCGGCGGCCCGTTCGGCTCCCCGGGAGGCCCGGGCGGCCGCGAGGAGGTCGTGTTCGGCTTCGGTGCCGAGGACATGCCCGACTTCGTGCCCCTGGCCAAGTGGGTGCTGGGCGGCTTCGCGCTGCTGCTCGCGCTGGGCGTGGCGGGCGCCGTGTCCGGGACCTGGGACACGCTCCTGCTGTGGGCGAACCGCGTCCCGTTCTCCCCGGACGGGCCCGTGGTGGACCCGGTGTTCGGGCGGGACATCGGGTTCTTCCTGTTCGAGCTGCCGTTCTTCCGGTTCGTCCAGTCGCTGGCCAGCGGCCTGCTGCTGGCGTCGCTCGCGATCGCCGGAACCCGCTATCTCGTCGCCACGACCCGGGGCGGCGAGGTGTTCGTCACCCGCGTCCGCGTCCACCTCGCGGTGCTCGGCGGGCTGTACCTCCTGTCGGTCGCCTTCGGCTACCAGCTGGACAAGTACGAGCTCGTGTACAGCGGCGCCGGCGTGGCCACGGGCGTCTCGTTCACGGACGCCAACGCCCGGTTCTTCGCCTACGACGTCCTGACGTTCCTGTCCGGCCTGGCCGGCGCCCTGCTGGTGGCCGGCGCGTTCACCCGCTGGATGTGGCCGCTGGGCGTGATCGTGGGCGTGTGGTTCGCCGCCTCCATCGTGCTCGGCCGGCTGTACCCCGAGGCGATCCAGCGCTTCAGCGTCGACCCCAACACCTTCGCCCAGGAGCAGCGCTACATCGCCAACAACATCGCGATGACCCGGCTCGCCTTCGGGCTCGACGACTGGGAGTCGCGCAGCTACACGGGCAAGGCCGAGCTGTCGCAGGCCGCGATCGATGCGGAGCGCGACACGTTCACCAACGCGCGCCTGTGGGACTACCGCCCGCTCCAGACGACCCTCGACCAGCTGCAGACGGTGCGCCAGTACTACGACTTCGTGGACGTGGACACGGACCGCTACGACGTCAACGGCGAGCTGCGCCAGGTGATGCTCTCGGCGCGCGAGCTTGCCCTGGAGCGCAACCCCGAGGCGACGAGCTGGGTCAACCAGCGGATCATCTACACCCACGGCATCGGCCTCGCGATGGTGCCGGTCAACGAGGTCACCAACGAGGGCCAGCCGCGACTGTGGGTCCGCGACCTGCCGCCGATCTCCCTGTCGGGCGCGCCAGACGTGAAGCAGCCGCGGCTCTACTTCGGCGAGGCCGACGACCACTACGTCGTCGTGGGGGCGCGCCAGCCGGAGTTCGACTACCCGCGCGACACCGGCGCCGGCAGCACCGACGAGACGACCTCGTGGACGGGCAGGACGGGGATCGGCCTCGACTCCACGGGCGCCCGCCTGCTGTTCGCCCTCCGGTTCCGCGACCTGGACCTGCTGATCACCGACCAGATCCAGTCCGGCAGCCAGCTGCTGTTCCACCGCACCCTCGACGCGCGGCTGGGCCGGATCGCGCCCTTCCTGCGCTTCGACAAGGACCCCTACCTCGTCGTGGACGACGCGGGCCGTCTGCTCTACGTGCAGGACGCCTACACGGTCAGCGACCGGTTCCCCCACGCCACCTGGTTCAACCCGGGTGAGCTGGGCGCCACCTCGGGCCTGCTGGGCGGCGAGTTCAACTACATCCGCAACAGCGTGAAGATCACGATGGACGCGTACGACGGGACGATGCGCTTCTTCGTGGCCGACCCGTCCGACCCCATCATCCGCGCCTGGCAGAGCATCTTTCCGACCATGTTCGAGCCGTTCGAGGCGCTGCCGGCGGACATCGTGGACCACCTGCGGGTGCCGGAGGAGCAGTTCAACGTCCAGACGCGGGTGTTCGGCCGCTACCACGTGACCGAGCCGATCGTGTTCTTCTCGAACAACGACCGCTGGACGATCCCCGATGTCCAGACCTCCGAGCAGAGCCTCCCGTCCGAGGCGTACTACGTCGTGATGCGCATGCCCGGCGAGCCGAGCGCCGAGTTCCTCCTGCTCCAGCCGATGATCGCGGCCAGCCGGCCGAACATGATCGCGTGGGTGGCCGCGCGCAACGACGTCCCCAACTACGGCGCCGTCCGGGTGTACCAGTTCCCCGCCGACACGACGATCTTCGGGCCCGCCCAGATCGAGGCGCGCATCGACCAGGACCCCACGATCAGCGCCCAGTTCACGCTTTGGAACCAGAGCGGCAGCCGGGTGATCCGGGGCAACCTGATCGTGGTGCCGGTGGGCGACGCGCTGGTCTACCTGCAGCCGGTCTACCTGCAGTCCACGGCCGCGGCGTTCCCGGAGTTCCAGAAGATCATCGTGGGCAGCCCCACCACCATCGTGTGGGCCGACACCCTGGGCGAGGCGCTGAACTCGCTGCTCCGGGCCCAGGAGGGCCAGCCCACGCCCACCCCGACGTCCGGGCCCACGCCGACGCCCTCGCCGGGCGCCACGGCGACCCCGCGGCCCACGCTCCCGCCCGATGGCGAGCTGCCGTCCGACGTGGCCGGCCTGATCGCGTACGCGAACCAGCACTTCGAGGCGGCGCAGACGGCGGCCGGGATCGGCGACTTCGCGACCTACGGCGAGGAGATGGACAAGGTCGCCGCGGCGCTGGCGCGCCTGGGCGAGCTGACCGGGTCACCGGGGGCCTCCGTCCAGCCGTGACCGAGGCGGCCGCCCCGCCCCCGTCCCGGGCGCGGTGGAGGGCGACCCTGGGTGCTGCCTTCGTCACCACGCTCGTCCGGCCGGCGTCGTGGGCGTTCGGCCTGGCCGGGTTCCTGGCCGGGGGCGGCCTCGTCATCGTCGCCTGGCCGATCCTCGTCCTGCCGACGCCGACCGGGCTGCAGAACGCCCTCGGCGGCCCGGTCAGCACGCTCGTGTTCGGCGGGGTGTCGCCGACGCTCGCGCTGCTGTTCCTGGCCGCCTTCGTGGTGCTCGTCACGGCCGTGGTGGGCGGGACGTGGGTCGGCGCGTGGGCGGAGCGCCAGGGGATCGCGGTCACGCTGGAGGCGGCGGCGGACGAGGGACTCGCCGCCTCGACGCTGCCCGACGACGCGCCCGGGCCCGGCGGCGTGGCGCTGGTCCGGCTGCTGTCGCTGCTGCCCGTCCTCGTCGTGCTGGGGTACGCCTGGGCGCCGGTCTACGACGCCGCGTACCGGCAGCTGATCCTGCCCGACGAGCTGACGACGCCGCTGCCGATCCGGGTCATGCGCGACGTCCCGGAGCTGATCGCGGCGGTCCTGATCACCTGGCTGCTGTCCGACGCCGCCGCGGCCGTCGCGGTCCGCCGGCTGCTGCTCGAGCGGCGGGGCGTGCTGCGGGCGTGGGCGCTGGGCTGGCTGGACCTCGTGCGACGGCCGGGCCGTGTCCTGGGCGCGGCGCTGGCCGGCCTGGCGGTGCTGGTCCTCCTGCTCGGGCCGTCCCTGCTGGCCTCGTCGGTGGGCTGGTCGCGGGTCCGCGACGTGGTCGTGGACGGTCGCTCGCCGCTGGCCACGCTGATGGTGGTCCTGACCTGGGTCGCCATGTGGCTCGGCGGCCTCGTGCTGGCGGGCGTGGCGGCGGCGTTCCGCTCGGCCGCCTGGACGTTCGAGCTGACCGGGCGGCGCTGACCCCGTCTGTGGCGGACGCGACCCCGGGGAACCCGGTGTCCCCTGTTACACTGCCGGTCGCCGCGTGCCCTCGGGCGCGCCACGTTCCGCTGGAGGCCACGCCCCACCGCATGGACGAGATCCTCAAGACGATCGGTGACACGATCGGCGGGTTCTTCGCGAACCCGATCGTGCAGCTCTCCTTCCAGCTGATCGTGATCTACGTGATCATCCTGTGGTTCGCGGCGGCGTACTGGGCCTTCCGCGACATGCAGCTGCGGACCGACAACCCCGTGCTGCCGTACGTCGCGGCCGCGCTGATCATCCTGTTCACGTTCGTCCTGTTCCCGCTCGGCATCATCGTGTACCGGATCGTCCGGCCCCAGGAGAAGATCGGCGAGATCTATGAGCGCAACCTGGCCGAGGAGGCCCTCCTGGCCGAGGTGGAGTCGATCCGGACCTGTCCGACCTGCCAGCGGCGGGTGCACGACGAGTGGATCATCTGCCCCACCTGCCGGACGCGGCTGAACCGCGTGTGCGCCAACTGCGGCCGCCTGGTGGGCCTCGACTGGTCGCTGTGCGCCTGGTGCGGTCGCGACTTCGAGCGTGGGGACCTCGCCGCGATCACCCCGGTCTCCGGCGGGCTGCCCGAGCCCGAGCGGCTGGAGGCCACGACCGCCAACCGCACCGCGGCACGAGGCTCGGGGACGCGCTCCGCGTCGGTGCGCCAGGCCCCGCGCTCGTCCTCCGGACCGCGCAGCGCGTCGGGGCCCGTCCCGGAGCCTTGACGGACCTCCCGGACCGCGAGCCCGGGGCGGGCGCCCCTGCGGCAGGGGACGTCCGCCCCCGCCCGTCCACGTTCAGCCTGGAGGGGCGCGCGGTCCCGGCGCTGTACCTCGTCGGCTGGGTCGGCTCGATCATGGGCCTCACCGCCGTCATCGTCTCGTTCCTGGCGACCGGCAGCGCGGCCGCGCCGTGGGTGTTCCTGGCCGGGCTGCTGGTGCTGACCGTCGGGCTGGTCTCGGCCGCCGGCTCGCAGGCCGTCGAGCGCGGCCGCCGCCCCGATCTCGCCTATCGCGGTCCGTCGCCCGTCCTCGTCCTGGTCGTCGTGATCGCCCTGACCCTGGTCGCCGTGCTCGTCGTCCTCGCGCCGCTGTCGGCGCTGGGCCTCGATCCCCGCTCGCCGCTGGCGACCGCCCTGTCGCTGCTGGTGACGACCGGGGTCTACGTCGCGGTCCTGCGCCTCCTGGTCGTGGGGCCGGGCGCCCTGTCGTGGGGCGAGATGGGCCTGCGGGCACCCCTGCCGGATGCGGTGCGTGACCTCGTCCTGGGCGGCTTCCTGGCGGTGCCGGTCCTGGGCGTCACCCTCGTCGTGGGCGGCCTGCTCGCCCGGTTCGTGGAGCCCGCCCCGAGCGTGCTGCCCGAGTCCGTGGACAGCCTCGCGCTGTTCGCCAACCTCGCCTCGGCGGCGATCCTGGCGCCGATCGGCGAGGAGCTGTTCTTCCGCGGCTTCGCGACGACCGCCTGGATGCGGGTCGTGGGCGCCCGGTCGGCGATCCTGCGCGGCGCCGTGTTCTTCGCCATCGCGCACGTCGTGACCCTGGCCGACGTCTCGTTCGCCACCGGGGTGCAGCGCGCGCTGTTCTCGTTCCTGGTGCTGCTGCCGGTCGGGCTGGCGCTGGGGTGGGTGTTCCTGGCGCGGCGGTCGCTGTACGCGGCGATCGGCCTGCACGCCGCCTTCAACGGGTTGCAGGTGCTCGCCCTGTTCGCCGCGGGCCAGGCCGTCTGATCGAGGCCGCTCGCAGGCCGCGGGCGACCGGGTCCAGGTTCGCGGCCCGGGTCCAGGTTCGCGGCCCGGGGCCGGGGCCGCCCCGCAAGCCGCAGTGAAGCGGTCGATGAGCCCGGGGTAAGGGCCCGTCCGTAGGCTTCGAGATGTTCCCGGGTCCGGATGGCGGGGGAAATCGGCGGGCTTCCGTCGTCCGGGCCCCGGGAACGCCTGCTCCGTCCCCCGACCCCCAGCCGACCCGCCGCCCCCACGGGAGGTGGGCCTTGACCGATCCCGACGCCCCGGTGGCGACCGCCCCGGTCCATCGAACCGCGTCGCGGTCGATCCGCGACCTGCCCGCCGCCGAGCGACCCCGCGAGCGGCTCGCCCTGCGCGGGCCCGGGGGCCTCTCGGCGGCGGAGCTGATCGCGCTGGTCTGGGGAACCGGGTCGGGCGGGCGGAGCGCCGTCCAGCTTGCCGAGGACGCCCTGGCCCGGCACGCGAGCGTCGCGGCGCTCGCCCGCGCGACCGACGTGGAGCTGGCGTCGATCCCCGGCGTCGGCGAGGCGAAGGCGGCGCGGCTGGCGGCGGCATTCGAGCTCGGGCGCCGGTCCGTGGCGGACTGGCCAGCCGGGCGCTGGACGGTGCGCTCGCCACGCGACGTGGCGGAGCGGCTGATGCTCGAGATGGGCCGCCTCGAGCGCGAGGAGCTGCGCGTCGTGAGCCTCAACGCGAAGAACGTGGTCCAGCGCGTGTCCACGGTCTACGTCGGGAACGTCTCCGCGTCGCTCGTCCGGGTGGGCGAGCTGTTCCGGGATGCCGTTCGGCTGGACGCCAGCGGCGTGGTCCTCGTCCACAACCACCCGTCCGGCGATCCCACGCCCAGCCCAGACGACCTCCACCTCACCGCGGAGTCGATCGCCGCCGGGCGACTGCTCGACGTGGACGTGCTGGACCACGTGGTGATCGCCCACGACGCGTGGGTCTCGCTCCGCGACCGCGGCGTGACGTTCGACCGGGCGGGGCCGCGCGCGGCGTAGCCCGGCTGCGATGGGCGGTCGCCCGCGAACGGGTCGCCCTGCCGCGACGGGTCGCCTGGCCGCCAGGGGTCGCAGTCAGCCGCCACGGGTCGCCCTGGGTCGCCCTGGGTCGCCCGCCGTCAGCGGACGCGCCGGCGCCGCCGGCGCCGCTGTCCAGCCGCCACGGGTCGCCCTCCAGCCGCCACGCGGTTGAACCAGAGCCTGGCGTCCGATTCCGTCCGCCGGGCGGAGCGTTCGTGCGGCGACGCGTCGGCGGGTGGGCGATCCCAGCCGCCAGGCGGCTGAGATCGCACGCGATGGGCTGGTACAACCGCCCAGCGGCGAGGACCGAGCGCCGCAGGGTTGGGGCGCTCCGCAGGGAGGGGCCCTCCGCAGGGTTGGGGCATCCGCGGGGCGACGGGAAGCACACCGGCAATCTCGAACGGATCCCCGGGGCTCGCCGGGGGCCATCGTTCGGGCGGGTCGGGCCGGGCGGGCATTCGACCGGACGGGGTCGCCGCGCGCATCATGAGGGCATGCGGCTGCTCGAGCGGGACGACTGCGTCCTCATGGTCATCGACGCCCAGCCCGGGTTCCAGCCGCCGGGTCCGGTCATCGCCCGGATCGCGTGGCTGGCCGGCGTCGCGGCGGCGCTGGGCGTGCCGGTGGTCGTCACCGAGGAGGACCCGGGCCGCAACGGGCCGACCGCCGGGGAGGTGGCGGCGCGGCTGCCACCCGCGACCCGGGCGCACGCGAAGCTTGTGTTCGGGTTGGCGGACGCACCGCAGATCCTGGCGGCCCTGGATGGGCTCGGCCGGCGGACCGCCGTGCTGACCGGCCTCGAGACGGACGTGTGCGTGAGCCAGTCGGCGCTGGGCCTGCTGGATCACGGCTATCGGGTGGCGGTCGTGACGGATGCGACGGCCTCGCCGGGCGAGATGCACGAGGCGGGGCTGCGCCGGATGCGCGACGCCGGCGCGACGCTCGTCCACGCCAAAGGCGTGTACTACGAGTGGGTCCGGACGCTCGAGGCCGCGCGCGCGTTCGAGGCCGCACACCACGACCTCGCGGAGCCGCCCGGCTTCTCGCTCTGAGCCGCCGCGCCCGGCCGAAGGCCCCGGACCGACGGGCTCAGATTGCCGTCGCGACCCGCAGGCCCTCGAGCACCGCCTCCTCGACGGTCCGCGGGGCGAGGCAGTCGCCGATGCCATGGACCTCGACCGGGCGGCCGGCGGCGGAGACGAGCCCGCCGGCCGCCGCGCCGGCCGACAGCTCGTCCAGCAGCGCGGACTCCGGCACACAGCCGCTGGCGAGGACCAGCACCGAGACGTCCTCGACGATCACCGCCTCCTCGGTCAGCGTGTGCTGGAGGAACACCGCCGACCCGTCGTATCCGAAGGGCCGCGTGAGCGGGAGCACCTCCACCCGGGCGCGGGCGAGCGCCGCGATCGTCGCGTCGCGGACGTACTGCTGGATCCGGAACCCGGGCGTGTAGCCGTTGGAGGCAAGGGTCACATGATGCCCCGCGGCCGAGAGCAGCAGCGCCACGCCGGGTCCCACCCAGTCGCACCGCCAGTCCACGACGACGGCGCGCCCGTCCGGCAGGGCAGCGCCGCGGATCACGTCCCAGGCGTCGAACACGGGCGGGTCGTTGGCCAGCTCCAGCGGCGGCCGGTAGGGGCGGCC
>MGOE01000147.1:5846-7752 GCA_001797035.1 Chloroflexi bacterium RBG_16_72_14 | reverse complement strand
CGACGATCACGACGTCCGGCGCCTCGCGCGCGACCAGCGTCGCGTCAACGGACGAGCCGGTCACGATCCGGACGCCCGCCCGCTGGGCCTCGCCCCGCAGGTTGTCTGCGACGCGGCCGAACTCGGCCCGCCCGGGCAGCAGCTGGGCGAGCAGCACCTGGCCGCCCACCCGCCGACCGGCCTCGTGGAGCGTGACGTCGTGGCCCCGCTCCGCCGCGACCGCGGCGGCCTTGAGGCCTGCCGGCCCGCCGCCGACGACGAGCACCCGCCGCCGCCCGATCGCCTCGACCCTCGTGCGTACGCCGTACTCCAGCTCGCGGCCGCTCTCCGGGTACTGGATGCACGAGATCGGGTGGCCGGCGTGGAAGTGGCCGATGCACGCCTGGTTGCAGCCGACGCACGCCCGGATCTCGTCGAGGCGCCCGTCGGCGGCCTTGCGCGGCAGCAGCGGGTCGGAGATCAATGCCCGGGTCATCGCAACGGCATCGGCCTGCCCGAGCGCGAGGACCTGCTCGGCGTCCTGGGGCTGGTTGATGCGGCCGGCGACGAGGACGGGGACCCGGACCACGGCCTTGGCCAGGGCCGCCAGCGGAGCCGTGTACGCGACCGGCATCGTCATCGGGGGCACGATGTGGTCGGATCCGGCGAGCGTCGCCGACGTGCCGGAGGTCACGTTGACGTAGTCCGGGCCGCCGCCGGCGTCCAGCGCCGCCAGCGCCGCCAGCGTCTCGTCGGGCGTCAGCCCGTCTGGAGATCGCTCGTCGATCGAGATCCGCAGCCCGAGCACGGCGCGATCGTCGGTGGCGGCCCGGATCGAGGCGATCACCTCGCGCAGGAACCGGAGGCGGTTGCCCGGGCTGCCGCCGTAGTCGTCGGTCCGCAGGTTGGTCCGTGGGCTCAGGAACTGCGCCGGCAGGTAGCCGAAGCCGGCCAGGATCTCCACGCCGTCGAGCCCCGCCGCCCGGAGGCGCGCGGCCGCGGCGCCATAGCCGTCGACGATCTCGTGGATCTCGGCCACGTTCATCGCCCGTGGCATCGTGTGGAACCGCTCGCTGGGAACCGACGACGGGCCGACCGGGACCGGCAGCGTGCCGTCGTCCGAGTCCATGATCTCGCGTCCGCCGTGGAACACCTGGCCGATGATCCCGGCGCCCTCGGCATGGACGGCCTCGGCGAGGCGACGGAAGCCGGGGATGCAGTCGTCGGACCAGGCGCCCAGGGCGTGCGAGGTGTACTCCGCGGTGGGGTGGACGGCCGCAACCTGGACGACGATCAGGCCCACCCCCCCGGCGGCGCGCGCCCGCTGGTAGGCGACCAGCCGGTCCGAGACCAGCCCGTGCTCAGCCATGACCGTGTCGTGGCCGGAGCTGAAGATCCGGTTGCGGATCTCGAGCGGCCCCAGGCGGAGCGGCGAGAACAGCCGCGGGAAGGGGGTCGCGCCGGGCTCCGTCGGCTGCGTCATCTGCGGGATCGTAGTGGAGCCGCGGGAGCGTCCGCGGGGTCGATCCCGCGCAGCGGGACTCGCACCGCACGGGCCGGGTCAGCCGATGGGTGTCGCCCCGTTCCCGTGCGGATCGCCCGCGGGCGGCAGGCGGGTCATGCTTCCGTAGGCGTGGAACCGGATGCCCGATCGGCTGTGCCCGGACCGCTGCGCCGCCTTGGCGGCCTGGACCTCAGCATCCGCCCACTGCATCAGCGTGGCCGTTGACGGGATTGCGGGCGTGGGCCGGACGATGAGCGCACCGATCGACACGCTGACCTGCTGCGGACCCGCCGAGGTCTCGATCGGCCGCTGGATCGCGGCCTCGATGCGCCTGGCAAGCCGGCGGGCGGTCGGGAGGTCGACGACGCCGGCGTAGAACACGGCCAGCTCGTCGCCGCCTCGCCGGCCGGCGAAGTCCGTCGC
>MGOE01000147.1:0-5837 GCA_001797035.1 Chloroflexi bacterium RBG_16_72_14 | reverse complement strand
GCAGGCGCCTGCCGATCTCGGCGAGCACCTCGTCGCCCACGTGCTGTCCGTGCTCCTTGTTGAGTCGGCCGAACCCGTCGAGGTCGAGCAGGAGCAGCAGCCCGCCCGAGGCCAGGCCGCGCCGCGTGCGGGCCAGGACCCCGTCCAGCTCCCTGCGGAACATCCGGTCCCGCGGGAGCTTCATCAGGGGGTCGATGAACTCGACCCCCTCGCGCGGCCACACCAGCAGCACGATCCCGGCCAGCGCCAGCGGCGCCCACCAGCCGGTCGTCGTGAACAGGGTCACGAAGACCCAGGCCAGCCCGATCTCCGCGATGGTGATGCCGCCGAACGAGCGCACGAGGATCTCGATCAGGTCGATCGCGGACAGGCGCTCGCGGAGCATGATCGTGCCCGCCGCGATGCCGTTGGCGACCGCCGCCAGCACCAGCGTCCCGAGCGTGATCGAGCCGAGCTGCGCCAGGCCCGGGCCGGCCCCGGCCGCGATCAGCGTGCTGCTCGAAGCCTGGACCGCGAGGCCGCCGACGACGGCCGCGAGGGCCATCACGGCGTGGTTGGCGAGGATGCCGTACCAGGGCTGCGATTCGAGCTCGCGGCGCTCGATGGTGGACAGGAAGCCGACCCAGGCGCCCGCGGTCGGGCCGCCGAGCGCCATCGCCGCGGCGATGAACGGCAGGTGGAACGTCCACACGCCGGATCCGCCCGGGATCGGCAGCACCCGCAGCGAGCCGACCAGGCCGAACACGATCCACAGCAGCGCGCCGGCGCCTGGGCCGGACAGCGCCGTGCCGTCGAGCCCGGGGTCGATGGCCGGTGTCAGGGGCATCGCCAGGGTGGTCCACAGCAGGGCCGCGAGACCGGCCAGGATCGACGCCGCCGTGTACGCGTAGAGCCCGGTCAGCCGGTCCGTCGCGTCGGCCGCTCCGTCCCCGTCGCCGCCGCGCGGGGCGCCGGCAACGGCCGCCACCGGCGTCCGTCGCTCCTGCGAAGGCGTGGTCGCCGCGCCCGCACGGCGGTCCCCGGTCGCAGCGAGCCTCCCCCGCCTATCCACTGGTGATCCGTCATCCCTCCGGGACGTGTCGGGCGAGGCCACTTGACCGTGACTCTCGGCTCCCCACCGCACCTGAGCGCATCGTCCCCCGCGCGGTGGCGTGCGCCAACGTCCCCCGAGGTACCGGCGCCAGCCGCAGAACGTACCCCTGCCGGCGCGCCGGGCCGCACTCAGGCGCCCGTCGGCGCCCGGAGCCCGTCACGCCCGATACTTGCGCAGACTGCTACCACCGGAGGGGTCCTGCGCCCATGCCCGCCACCACCGCCGCCGCCACCACCGCCACGGCGGACGTCATCGTCATCGGCGCCGGCGTCCACGGCGCCAGCCTCGCGTTCCATCTCGCGGAGCGCGGGGCGCGCGTCATCGTCGTGGAGCGCTCGGCGGTCGCGGCGGGGGCCACCGGGCGCTCGAGCGGCCTCGTCCGGATGCACTACCACCTGCTGGCCGAGACCCGGCTGGCCTGGGCCTCCTTCCCGTACTTCCGCGACTGGGCGGCGCGCGTCGGCGGCGAGTGCGGGTTCACGCGGACCGGCTTCCTGTGGATGGAGCCTGCCGATGGCGAGGCGCGGCTGCGGGCGAACGTGGCCGCCCACCGGGCGCTGGGGATCGAGACATCGGTGGTCGGCGCGGACGACATCCGGCGGATCGCGCCCGCCCTGGCCGTGGTGGACGGCGAGGTCGCGGCGTATGAGCCCGAGTCCGGCTACGCGGACCCCTCGGGAACCGCCGCCGGCTTCATGCGCGCCGCCCGCGACCGCGGGGCGACGCTGGTCCGCGGTGCGGCGGTCACTGCGATCCCCGTGTCCGGCGGCCGGGTGACCGGGGTCGAGACGACGCAGGGCGCATACGCGGCGCCGGTCGTGGTCGATGCGGCCGGGGGCTGGGCGGCGCGGATCGCCGCGCTCGTCGGGCTCGAGATCCCGGTCACGGTCTGGCGCCACGACACGGGCTACGTGGGCGTTCCGGCCACGGTGGCGCGCCCACTGCCGGTCGTGATCGACAACCCCAACGCCCAGTACCTGCGGCCCGAGGGCGCCGGTCTCGCGCTGGTCGGCCTCGAGGACGAGAACGGCCTCGACGGCGACCCGGACCGCGACACGGCGGACGCCGAGCCGGGCTTCGCGGAACGGGTCACGGAACGGGTGATCCGGCGCGTGCCGGGGCTCGCGGACGGGACGTTCCAGTCGGCGCACAGCGGGCAGGACGGCATCACGCCGGACCAGCGGCCGATCCTGGGCCGGGCGGGCCCGGACGGCTTCCATCTCGACTGCGGCCACAGCGGCACCGGGTTCAAGACCGCGCCGGCGGTGGGCCTCGGGATGGCCGAGCTGATCCTCGACGGTGCGGCCCGGTCGGTGGACCTCTCGCCGTTCCGCCTCGAGCGGTTCGCGGAGGGACGCCCGCTCGTGGGCGAGCACGGCGAGATGCCGATCTGGCGGTAGGTCGGCGCCGCTGCGGCCACGGTCCGCTGCACGTCCCGGGCGGCGCAGCGGCCGCGGGTATACTGCTCGGGCTCGCTCGCACGTCTCGCGTCGCGGGCCCCGACCCCCGCCTTCAACTGCGGCCGTCCCGGTCGCCGCGCCCGCGCCGTGACCGGCGTCCGAGTCCACGCAGCAAGGAACTGCCCGCCAGCATGTTCGACCGTCTCCTCGGCCTCTTCTCCCGCGACATCGGGATCGACCTCGGCACGGCCAACACCCTGGTGCACGTGCGCGATCGCGGGATCGTGATCTCCGAGCCCTCGGTCGTCGCCATCGACGCCCGGACCAAGCGGGTCCTCGCCATCGGCGCCGAGGCGAAGCGGATGGTCGGCCGGACACCCGCCTCGATCGTCGCCGTGCGTCCGCTGCGGGACGGGGTCATCAGCGACTTCGACGTCACCGAGCAGATGATCAAGTACTTCGTGAACAAGGTGCACGACCGGGTGGGCCTGATCCCGCGCCCCCGGATGCTGCTCGGCATCCCGTCCGGCGTGACCGAGGTCGAGAAGCGGGCCGTCCGGGACGCCGCCCTCAACGCCGGGGCCCGCTGGGCCCGCCTGATCGAGGAGCCGATGGCCGCCGCGATCGGCGCCGGGCTGCCGGTGTCAGAGCCGTCCGGGTCGCTGATCGTGGACATCGGCGGCGGCACCACCGAGGTGGCGGTGATCTCGCTCGGCGGCATCGTCGTCAGCCGGTCGATCCGGATCGGCGGGGACGAGATGGACCAGGACATCGTCTCGTTCGCCCGGCGCGAGTACAACCTGTTCCTCGGCGAGCGTACGTCCGAGGACATCAAGATCGCGATCGGGTCCGCGTACCCCGGCGAATGGGACTCGCAGCGCGTCACGCTCCGCGGGCGCGACCTGCTAACCGGGCTGCCGCGCTCGGTCGAGGTGGGCGCGGACCAGATCCGCGAGGCCATCGAGGTCTCGGTCGCCCAGATCGTGGACACGATCAAGGACACGATCGAGGAGACGCCGCCGGAGCTGGTGGCCGACATCATGGACCAGGGGATCGTGCTCGCCGGGGGCGGCGCGCTGCTCGCCGGGCTGGACCGGCGGGTCGCCGAGGCCACCCAGATGCCGGTCCACGTCGCGGACGACCCGCTGACCTGCGTGGCGCGCGGCACGGGCGTCGTCCTCCAGGAGCTCTCGAGCCCCGCCATGGAGCGGGTGCTCGTCGGCGAGACGTACATCCGCCCGCCTCGCTGACCGTCGCAGCCGCCGGACCCGGCCGACCGGGCCCGCACCCGGAGTCCGCGCCATGACCACGATCCTCGCCAACCGCCAGGCCCGCCGCCGGGGGATCGTGTTCACGATCCTGCTCGCGATCACCCTGCTGATGATGGCGTTCTCGGCGAACCCCTATGTCCAGGAGATGCAGCGCGGGCTGTCGTTCGCGCTCCGGCCGTTCCAGGGCGCCATCGCGAGCGTCGCCGACGGAGTCGCGGGCGTGGTGGCCTCGATCACGGAGATCGACCAGCTGCGGATCGAGAACGCGGCGTTGCGCGACGAGAACGAGCGGCTGGCCAACGAGAACGCGCGCCTCGGGGCCGTCCGGGTCGAGAACGACCAGCTCACGGCGCTGCTCCAGCTCCAGGGCGGGTTCGACCACGAGACCGTCGCGACGCGGGTCATCGGGCGCGAGTCGCTCGAGAGTCGCCGGCTGGTGATCCTCGACAAGGGCACGGACGACGGGATCGCCGAGGGCGACGCGGTCGTCGTCCAGGGCGGCGCGCTGGTGGGGCGGGTGACCGACGTGGGGCCGTCGTTTGCCAAGGTCACGCTGATCAGCGACTCGTCGTCGACCGTGGTCGGGCAGCTGCTGGGCAGCGGCGCGACCGGCGAGGTCGTGGGACAGGCCGGTGGCGTCCTGGTGATGCGCAATGTCGACTCCTCGGTGCCGATCGGGCTCGACGAGGAGGTGTTCACGGCCGGCATCGAGCTGGCCGGGGGCATCCGCTCGCCGTATCCCAAGGGCCTGCTCGTGGGCACGGTCGTGGACGTGCAGCGGGACGCGAACGACGTCGTGCAGACCGCGTTCCTCGCGCCGGCGGGGAACCTCGACTCGTTCGAGCTGGCCCTCGTCATCACCGACTACGAGGGCGGCCTCCCGCCCGTGGACCAGCAGCCCGTCCCGTGCGGTACCGAGGGCACGATCCCGGAGGGCGAGGTCCCCTGCTACACGCCCTCCCCCAAGCCGTCACCCACGCCCCGGCCCTCCGCGACGCCACGACCCTAGTCACGCGCCGCAGAGCCGGCGGCCCGTTGGCGCCCCGGCCCGCTCCGCCGCTGGGCGGCTGAACCGGCCCACCGCGTGCGATCCCAGCCGCTGGGCGGCTGGCCTGGCCCACCAGCCACCCCGCCAGCGCACGGATGCTCCGCTGGGCGGCCGGAACCGGACCCGATGGGCTCGTTCAACCGCCCAGCGAACGGGCGGCGCGGCCCGGCACGCGCGGAAGGCGTTACCGTGCCCACGCTCGCAGCTCGGGCTCACAGCATCAGGATCCCGCTCGCCGCCGGCCCGCGCCCCTCGCCGATCGCCCGCAGGACGGCGCCGCCGTCGAGCGGGAAGCGCGACCGGAGTGCCTCGCGAAACTCGGCAAGCACCCGCCTGTTGTGATGGCTCCGCGCTACAACGAGCACCACGACGGAACCGCGCGGATCGTCGCGCAGCTTGAGGTCGATCCGTCGGTCGGTTGCCTGGATGTCGTGCAGGTGCGTCTCGAACTCCGCGAAGAACGGCCGAGCGTCACCATCGACGACGCCGTCCCACGCTCGCCGGTCGCCGGGTACGGGCAGGGCGACCTCCCGGCGGAGGCGCAGCGGTGGCCGCAGCCGGGCCTCGAACCGCTCGACCAGCGCCAGGTGGCCCGCATCGCGGACCGGGGCGCCGGCCGGATAGAGCTTCAGCGAGAGCATCAGGCCGAGGGAACGTGCGGCGCGGCAGATCTGCTCGGTCGTGGCGCTCGCGAGCTCGCCCCGTTCCACGCGGCCCCACTGCGATGCCGACATCCCCGCGCCGCGCGCCGCAGCCTCCTGGCTGAGGCCGGCCGCGAGACGCGCGTCCTTGAGCTCTGAAGCCACGGATGAGCCGAGGCGCCGCGAATCCTCCAGCCCCAGGTCGCCGGGCCGCTGTCGTGCTGGCATGGCGGGATGATCCCAGTCGCCACTTCGTCCGCACTTACGCGGCTGCGCCCGGCCCGCTCCGCCACCGGTTGACCGCCGGCCCGCTCCGCCGCTGGGCGGTTGAACCGGCCCACCGCGTGCGATCCCAGCCGCTGGGCGGCTGGCCTGGCCCACCAG
>MGOE01000146.1:4223-19456 GCA_001797035.1 Chloroflexi bacterium RBG_16_72_14 | reverse complement strand
CACAACCACATGTACCGGGCCGAGATCGTGGGCACCAAGGCCGCGACCGCGCTGGGCGAGGCCGGCCACCGACGGCCGTGGGTGATCTCGACCGCCCACTCGTCGCGCGTCCGCTCCGACGAGGACCAGGAGGCGCTCCGCCGCCTGACGCCGATGATCGACCACCTGATCGTGGTGTCCAATGCGATCGAGCGGAAAGTGCTCGACGAGGGCCGGATCGGCGTCTCGCGGTCGCTGATCTACAACGGCGTGGACCTCGAGCGCTACGACCACCAGGAGCCGTGCTGCACGCTCCGCGAGGAGTACGGCATGGACCCCGACTCGCCGATCGTGGGCGTGGTGGGCCGGCTGGAGCTGGAGAAGGGGCATCCCACGCTGCTCGAGGCCTGGCCGCTGGTGCTGGCCGCCGTGCCCAAGGCGTACCTGCTGATCGTGGGCGAGGGCAGCCGGCTCGATGCGCTCCACGACATCGCCCGGCAGCAGGGGATCGAGCGCCACGTCGTGTTCACCGGGCGCCGCGACGACATCCCCGCCGTGACCGCCGCCTTCGACGTCGCCGTCCTGCCGTCATACCGCGAGGCCCAGGGCCTCACGATCCTCGAAGCGATGGCGCTCTCCCGCCCGGTCGTCGCGTCCAACGTGGGCGGCATCCCGGAGATGATCGAGGACGGGGTTACGGGGCTGCTCGTCCCGCCGCACGACCCGCCCGCCCTCGCCGCCGCCGTCGTCCGTCTGCTGCGCGACCACCAGCTCGCCGACCTGATCGGCCGCGCCGGCCACGACCTCGTCCACGACCGGTTCTGCGTCCAGCTGATGGTCAATGCGGTGCAGGCCCTCTACGACGAGGGCGCCCGGGCTGTCCGCCCGCGCCCGGTCACGACAATCGCGGGCTGAGGCCTCGCCTCGCGAGCATCTCGCGGCCGGAGTCGTCCCACCACAGGCGTACGGCGGGCAGCAGCAGGACAATCGACTGGGTGTAGAAGATCGGCGTGGCGAGCGCGGCAGCAGCCGCGACCGTCCACGGCCGACGGTACAGCAGCAGCACGGCCACGGTCGGTACGCGCACGAAGAGGGGGAGGATCCCGGCGTACTCCCCCTTGACAGAGAGCTTCGCGATCCACTCCGGCCACAGATGCAGGACGGGCAGCGTCAGGGCGAGCAGCACGACGGTCGCCAGGCCCACCTCGATCCACTGTCTGCGTGAGGCATGGGCCAGGACCAGCACGGGTGAGAACTTGGCGAACGCGAACACCGCGACCGCGACACCCGATCCGCGTTGGTTGCGCATCGACGCATAGATCGCGGCCGCCATGAGGCAGTCCACGTTGCCCGCCACGAACTCGTGGTGGATCCACGGGATCCAGCCCAGCATCGCCGTCGCGACCCACGAGCCGGTGATGTAGCGCAGTGCGAGGACCTGCAGGATGAGGAGCGCGACGGAGAAGACCTGGTAGGGCAGGAGGCCCGGCAGCATCATGAGGACCGCATCCGGCGGGGCGTAGACGAAGGCGAGGTACCAGCTCGCGCCCCCACCGTAGACGGGCGTTCCCTCGATGAGATGCCGTCCGGCCAGCCAGAACGCGCTGGTGTCGTGCGGCGGCCACATGCCGAGGGCGTAGCCCCATAGCACAGAGCCGACCCCGAAGATCGCGCCACCGACCGCGAGCCCGACGATCAGCGGCCGGTACCAGCGCGCCAGCCCGGGTCGAAGGACAGGGCGTGCAACAGGCGTCGCAACCGGCAGCGCCACTGCGACGGCGACCTGGGGCCCCGACGCCTGTCGTCGACGGGCCAACGCCTGCGGCCGCACGGTCGATCTGGTTCCTCCAGCTCCGCCCCCGGACCGGGGAGGAACTGGACAGTACCATCGAGTACCCCTCGACCGGAAGATGGTCCCCTACGATCCGGTGCATCGTGTCCACGTCCGTCACCCGCGAGACGCCGCCCGCAGCCTGGCGCCGCCGCTCGCCGCTGATCCTCGTCGTGGCCGGGGTCGCCGGGTGGCTCACGTTCGCGGTGTTGATGGGCCAGATGCTGGCCCGTTCGCCGGCAGGTGCCGGCTTCGACCTCGAGCTGCTGTTGACGGGCGCGCGGCGGGTGGCGGCCGGCCTCTCCCCCTACGAGCCCGAGATGCTGGCCGGCCAGTCGGTGGGGATCACGACCCTGTTCTTCTCGTACCCGCCGCTCGTCGCGCAGGCGCTGGTGCCTGTGGCCGGGCTCCCGTCGATTGTCGTGCTCGCCCTGCTGCTGGCGGGCGCACCGCTGGCCGGGGCCGCCGTGTCCGCGCGCCTTGCCCGCATCCACGTTACGGGGCCTACCGATCGCGCGGCGTTCCTGGTCGCCCTTGCCCTGCTGCCGTTCTGGTTCCCCTTCACCCTGGCGATGCTGTGGGGGAACGCGGACACCCTGTTCGTCGCGGGGTACGGGCTGCTGCTCCTCGCCGTCGTGCCGAGCGTACCGTCGCGCAGGATGGTCGTGGCCGCGGGCGTCGCCCTGGCCCTGATGTCCGTCACGAAGCTCCATCCCGCGGTGCTCGGCGTGTGGCTGCTCGCCCGCGGCATCCGCGAGCTGCGGCGCGGCGACGAGCCGCTCTGGATCGTCGGGCGGGGGCTGCCGCGGAGCTTCGCGATCGCGGCCGTGTCTCTCGTCGTGGCGCTCGCCGTGGTGGCCGCCAGCCTGCTCGTCGGTGGGCTGGGCCCGTGGGCGGACTACCTCGCGGTGCTGCGGGCGAGCACCGTGGTGGACCTGCTCGATCCGCGGAACCTCGGGCCGGCCGTCCAGGTGGCACTGCTGCTG
Organism: Chloroflexi bacterium RBG_16_72_14; assembly: GCA_001797035.1. Classification (GTDB taxonomy): domain Bacteria; phylum Chloroflexota; class Limnocylindria; order Limnocylindrales; family CSP1-4; genus CAIXZV01. The sequence goes on along the minus strand of MGOE01000146.1, from coordinate 16,660 downwards.
GGCCTGGGCCAGTCGGCTCTGGCGCCGATGCAGGGCGTGGTCGTGGTGGCCGCGCTCGCGGCGGCCGTCGTCGCAGCGCTGGCCGTGGACGACCCGCTCGAGAGCCTGCTGTGGGCCGCGTTCGCATCGCTGGTGCCGCTCCCGGTGACCTGGTTCCACCACTTCGCGGTCCTGTTCCCGTTCGGGGTGGCCGCGGTCGCCCGCGTGTGGGCGGATCCGCGCGCCCGGAGGCGCGCGCTCGCGTGGATGGCCGCCGCGCTCGCCGTCGGCGCCTTGGGCTTCGGGATGGCCTTCGCCTGGCTGTTCCTGCCCCTGTTCGTGCTGGCGGCGCGGGTCAGCCGCGCACGTTCCGCCGGCTGAGGGCCACGCAGCCGAGGAGCATCGAGAACGAGTCCATCCACACCACGGGCAGGGCGAGCATCGCCCCCAGGGGCACCGTCCACCGCCGGTCCGTCCACGCACCCCAGGCCACGACCAGGGCGGCGAGGACCAGCCGCACGACGAGCACCTGCGCCTGCGAGCCGCCGTCCTGTCGGAGCAGCGCAAGCCAGTCCCACCACGCGTCCGGCGAGATCGCGAACGACACCGCGGCGATGACGGACGTCGTGGCCAGGGCGATCAGCAGGTGCCGCCACTCGCGGCGGATCGCGAACCACAGCATCCCGAGACCGGGCGTAACCTTCGTCAGCAGCACGAACGCCCACGTGCCCGGCCAGCGGAAGCCGACCACGATCGCGGCGGCCAGAAGGAGGTGGATGTTGCCGATCATCACCTCCTGGCTGACCGGCAGCGCGAGCACCAGCAGCGACGCCGGCCATGGGCGCGCCAGCCACCACGCCACCGCGGCCAGGAACAGGGTCCAGCCGACGATGAACACGTCCCTGGGCAGGCGGCCGATCGCGCCGAAGACCTGCGCGAACGCCGGCGAGTAGAGGTACGCGTTCACGCCGCCGACCGCCGAGCCGGCGTACGGGTCCGCTGCGTTGACCCCCCAGTACACGAGGCCATCGGCGGCCGGGCGCTGCCAGGTCGTGTCGCCGACCACGACGTACATCCAGGCCGCGGCGATCAGCCCGGCGATCGCCAGCCCGTGGCGGAAGGCGCGACGCTGGTCCGGGGTCAGGCGCGCGTACATCGAGGCGCATCGTACCCGCGGGCGCCGCGGCGGCGACCGTACGATCGGGTGATGCCGGAATGCACCGGCCCTCGTAGCATCGTGGGGTGCATCGGCCCGGGGTGTCCCTGCTCCTCCGGCGGCTGGCGCGGGACGGGTTTCTCGCGCTCTCGGCCGCCTTCCTGCTGCTGCGGCTGCTCCAGGTGAAGCCCTGGGATCAGAGCGTCGATGCCTACGCCTACTGGGCCACCCGCGACGGCGGGCTGTATGACGGGGTCGGGGCCGGGGTCCTCGGCGCATATCTCTACCCGCCGGCCTTCGCGCAGCTGCTCGCCCCGCTCACGCTGCTGCCCTGGCCGCTGTTCGTGACGCTGTGGACCGCGCTCAATCTTGCGGTCCTGTGGTGGCTGCTCGGGCGCTGGTCCCTGCCTGCGCTGCTGTTCCTGCCGATCCCGTTCGAGATCGTGTCCGGCAACGTCCACCTGCTGTATGCCGCGGCGATCGTGATCGCGATCCGTGCCTCCGCGGCGTGGGGGCCGGTCGCCTGGGTCCTACCGCTGATCACGAAGCTGACACCGGGCGTCGGCTTGCTGTGGCACGCCGCTCGGCGCCAGTGGGGGCCGATCGCGGTCGCGCTCGGCTCGGCGGCCGCCATCGTCGCGGTCTCCTACGTGCTTGACCCGGCCGCCTGGCGGACGTGGCTGGACGTCGTCGGCATCAGCAGCAGCACGCCGTCAACCGTCGGCTGGTTCCTGCCCGCGCCGCTGCTTGTCCGCCTCCCGGTGGCCGCGATCCTGGCCGTCGTGGCGGGCCTGACTGGCCGGGCGTGGCTGGTGCCGATCGCGGTGATGCTTGCCCTGCCGGTGGTGTGGCTGAACTCGCTGGCGATCCTGGCGGCGTGCGTGCCCCTGTGGCGGCCTGGGGTCGTCCGGGACACCGCAACCGACGAGCCCGGCGTGGGCGCCGCGACGCTGCGGGCCGCTGGGCCGTGAACTCGTTTCGCAGGCTGCGCGATCGTCTCGGCCGCGCGCTCGAGCACCCGGCGGTCCTGCCGGGCCTCGGCATCGCGGGGGCGGTGTTCGTCGCCACGGTGGTCTCGTACGCGCTCGCCGGCGACAAGCTGATCGGCTACGACGCCCACGCCTACTGGCAGGCCGCCGCCCTCGACGACCCGTACCGCGCCACCATCCTTGGCGGCTTCGATGCCGTCGGCGGCCTGTACGAGTACAAGTACCCACCCCCGATTGCCCAGGCGCTGGCGCCGGTCAGGCTGCTCGGGATCCCGTGGCCTGCGTTCCTGGGCGCATGGACGGTCCTGCTCCTGGTCTCGCTGGCCTGGCTGGGCCGCCGCTGGACGCTGCTCCTGCTGCTGTTCCCGCCGGTGCTGGGCGAGCTGTGGCTGGGCAACCTCAACATCCTGCTCGGCGTGGCGGTGGTGCTCGGTATGCGCTGGCCGGGCGCCTGGGCGATCATCCTGTTCACGAAGATCACGCCCGGCGTCGGGCTGCTGTGGTTCGTCGTCAGGCGCGAGTGGCGGAACCTCGCGATCGCGTTGGGTGTGACGGCGGCGATCGCTGCCGTGAGCTTCGCCCTCGCGCCCTCGCTGTGGTGGGACTTCGTCGAGGCGGCGCGAACGCAGGTGGCCGCGACCGTGGACGTGCCCCGCCAGGCGGCCCCGATCCCGCTGCCACTCCGGATGGCCGCGGCGGCACTCCTCGTCTCCTGGGGCGCCAGGACCGACCGCGCGTGGGTCCTGCCGATCGCCGTAGGGCTGTCCGTACCGTTCCTGTGGTGGAACGTCCTGGCCACGATGGTTGCCGCGATCCCGCTGGCCGGGTGGCGGCCCGACGCGAGGACGTCCTCGCCGGACATGCCCGCGTCGCCGGCGGGTGAGCCGGCGCCGGCGCCCACGCCCTGAGGCGCGTGATGCGCCTCGGCCTCGATCGGCTCTGGCTGGCCCTGGCGCTGGTGCTGCCGGCGCTTGCGTCGCTGATCGCGCCCCTCCCGGCGGTGGACCTCGCGTACCAGGTGCGAGCCGGGGCGTCGATCCTGGCGGCCGGCCAGATCCCGGTGGTCGACACGTTCACGTTCACCGTCGCCGGGGCGTCGTGGGTGGACCAGCAGTGGCTCGCGCAGGTGGTGCTGGCCGCTGGCCACGCGCTCGGCGGCTGGGAGCTGCTGGCCGTCCTGCGCGCCCTGCTGGTCGCGTTCGCGTTCGGTTGCGTCGCCGGGGCCGCCATCGCGCGCGGAGCGAGCGCGCGGGCTGCGGCCATCCTCTCGCTCGCGGCGTTCGTCGTGGCCGCGCCCGCGCTCGCTCTGCGTCCGCAACTGCTCGGTATCGCGCTGTTTGGTTCCCTCCTGTGGATCGTGGCTGTGCGAGGCCGGCATCCGCGCCTCCTCGTGCTGGCGCCGGTCGTCGTGGCGCTGTGGGCGAACGTGCACGGCAGCGTCTTCCTCGGGCCGGTGCTGCTCGGCTATGCCTGGCTTGACGACCTGGTCCGCGGTCGCCCGGCACGCCCGGCGCTGCTGGCGCTCGTCGCCGGCACGGCGGCCACCCTGGTCAACCCGTTCGGCGCCGGCGTGTGGTGGTACGCCGCCGGGATCGGCGCGGACCCGGAGATCACGGCGCGCGTAACCGAGTGGCAGCGGACGAGCCCGCTCACGGTGCCAGGGTTGCTGTTCTACGCCTCGGCGGCCGGGGCGGCGGCCGTCGCCTGGCGCGGGCGGGCGAGTCTCCGCCGGCCGGACTGGCTGTGGCTGGCGACGCTGTTCGTGATCGGCGCCTGGACCGAGCGCGGGCTGGCCTGGTGGCCGCTGGGCGTCGCGCCCCTGGTAGCGGCAGCACTGGTCACCAGCGGCGGTCCGGCCAGGGTCCCCCGCGCCGCGAACCGGTTCAACACGGTTGTCGCGGCAGTCCTCGCGGCGGCCATCGTCCTCGCGCTGCCGTGGTGGCGCCCGGCCCACCCGCTCACCGGGCGAGCGGGCCTCCTGACCTACGCACCGTCCGGGCTCGCGCTCGCGCTGCGCGAGCAGGCTGGCCCCGGGAGCCGGGTCTTCGCGCCCCAGCCGTGGGCGTCGTGGCTCGAGTGGGCGGTCCCGGATGCGGTGTACTACATGGACTCACGGTTCGAGCTGTTCCCGCCACAGGTCTGGCGCGATTACGACGCGATCGCGCAAGGCCGGCCGGGCGCGCAGGAGGCGCTGGACCGCTGGGCGGTGGACTGGCTCGTGGTCACCGCCGGCGAGCCAGGACCCGTGGGCTGGATCGAGGTCTACGCCGACACGGACGGCGCCATCTTCCTGCGCGCGACGCCCTGAGGAGGCCTTCGCCGGTGGTACCTTCGGGCCCCCGTGAGCGGTCCGGACCCTCTGCTAGAGTCGGCCGCATGGTGCATCCCGACAACGCCGCGCCGCTGGACGTCGTCGTCCTGGGCGGGGGTGGGCACGTCGGCCTTCCGCTCAGCCTCGCGTTCGCGAGTGCCGGGCTGCATGTTGGGATCTACGACATCAACGAGGCCACTCTCGAGCGCATCGGCCGCGGCGAGATGCCATTCCTGGAGCATGGCGCGGACCAACTGCTCGCGGACGTCCTTCCGACCGGCCTGCTCGAGCTCAGCTCGGATCCCGCCGTCATGGCCCGCGCCGACACGGTCGTCGTCGTCATCGGCACGCCGGTGGATGAGTTCCTGGGCCCCTCGATGCGCGTCTTCGAGCGCGCTGTGGACCAGATCGCCCCGCATGTCCGCGACGGCGCCCTCATCGTCCTGCGCAGCACGGTGTATCCCGGCACGAGCGAGTACGTCGCGATCGCCATGGCCGAGCGGGGCTGCCGGGTGGACGTGGCCTTCTGCCCTGAGCGGATCGCCGAAGGCCACGCCCTGGAGGAGCTCCGGTCGCTGCCCCAGGTCGTCGGCGCCGACACACCGCAAGCCGGCGATCGGGCTGAGGCCCTGTACCGCCGCCTCGCCGCCAAGACGATCCGGACCACCACCCGTGAAGCCGAGCTGGCCAAGCTGTTCACGAACACCTGGCGCTACATGAAGTTCGCCATCGCCAATCAGTTTCTCGCGATCGCGGACCAGGCGGGCGTGGACTACACGAACGTCCTGCGCGCCGTCCGCGAGGACTACCCGCGGGCGGCGGACCTCCCGGGCCCCGGCTTCGCCGCCGGCCCGTGCCTGTTCAAGGACACCATGCAGCTCGCTGCGTTCACCGCGGACCACTTCCCCCTCGGCCAGGCCGCAATGCAGATCAACGAGGGCATGCCGGCCTACATCGTGTCGGCGCTGGAGCGTCGGCACGGGTCGCTGCGGGGACGGTCGATCGGAATCCTGGGCATGGCGTTCAAAGCCGAGTCCGACGATATCCGCGCCTCGCTCAGCTTCAAGCTCCGCAAGCTCCTGGAATGGGCCGGGGCCCGGGTGCTGGCGACCGACGAGTACGTCACGGACGACCGGCTCGTTCCCCTGGCGGAGGTCCTCGAGCGGAGCGAGATCCTGATCGTCGGCGCCCCGCACCGTGCGTACCGCTCGCTGGACCTCGCCGGGCGCGAGGTCGTCGACATCTGGAACGTCACGGGCGCCGGAATCCGACTGTGACGATGAAGGTCCTCGTCACCGGTGCCGCCGGGTTCATCTGCGGGTACCTCGTCGAGGAGCTGCTCGCCGCCGGCCACGAAGTCGTGGGCGTTGACAACTTCAGCAAGTACGGGCGCGTCGCGAAGAGCTACGACGATCACCCGCGGTACCGGCTTGTCGAAGGCGACGCGAAGGACCGCGCCCTGCTCACGGAGCTGGCCGCGGACGTGGACCAGGTCGTCGCGGCGGCCGCGATGATCGGCGGCATCAGCTACTTCCACGAGTTCGCCTTCGACCTGCTGGCCGAGAACGAGCGGATCCTGGCGTCCACGTTCGAGGCGGCGATCGATGCCCACCGCGCTGGCCGGCTGCAGCGGATCGTCGTCCTGTCCAGCTCGATGGTGTTCGAGTCCACCACCCAGTTCCCCACGCCCGAAGGCGCTGAACGGACATCGCCGCCCCCGATCTCCACCTACGGCTTCCAGAAGCTCGCGTCCGAGTACTTCGCGCACGGCGCCTGGCGGCAGTACCACTTGTCGTTCACGATCCTGCGGCCGTTCAACTGCGTGGGGATCGGCGAGCGCCGCGCCGTCCGGGACACGGACGTGATGAGCGGCAATGTGAAGCTGGCGCTCTCGCACGTGGTGCCGGACCTCGTGCTCAAGACGCTGAAGGGCCAGGACCCGCTCCACATCCTCGGCGACGGTGAGCAGGTCCGCCACTACACGTACGGCGGCGACCTCGCGCTCGGCATCCGCCTGGCGATGGAGTCCGAGGCAGCGGTCAACGAGGATTTCAACCTGTCGACGGCCGCGTCCACCACCGTCCTCGAGCTGGCCGAGACGATCTGGGACAAGGTCCATGAGGGCGCGAAGCCCTTCCGCTACGTCTCCGATCCCCCGTTCGAGCACGACGTCCAATTGCGCGTGCCGGATGTCCGCAAGGCGAGTCGCATCCTCGGTTTCGAGGCCACGACCACCTTGTCGGCAATGCTGGATGAGGTGATCCCCTGGATCCGCGAGGAGCTGGAGGCCGGCCGCCTGTGAGCACTGCGGGTGAGGTGCCCCTCGTCCCCGAGCTGTCGATCGTCGTTCCCGTGTTCAAGGAGGGCGAAGCGGTCGATCCTGTCCTGCGCGCGCTCACCCATGCCGTCGCCACGTCTCACGAGATCCTGGTCGTCTACGACGTTGACGAGGACCCGACGGTGCCCGTGATCGAACGTCTGCACGCGGAACTGCCGGCCATCCGCGGGCTGCGCAACGACATGGGGCGCGGTGTGCTCAACGCCATGAAGGCGGGGATCGCGGCGTCGCGCGGGGACTTCGTGCTGATCTCGATGGCGGACGGTTCCGACGAGCCGCACGTCGTGAACGCCATGGTGGAGCTGGCGCGCGAGGGTGCCGACGTGGTCGCGGCCTCGCGATACATGCGCGGCGGGCGCCAGGAGGGCGGGCCGCCGCTCAAGCGCCTGATGAGCCGGACCGCGGGCCTGACCCTCCACTGGTTCGGCGGCGTGCGTACCCACGACCCCACCAACAACTTCAAGATCTACTCGCGCCGCATGCTGGATGCGACGTCGATCGAGAGCGAAGCCGGCTTCGAGTTGGCGCTGGAGCTCACCGTCAAGGCGACGCTCGCCGGCCGCCGCGTCGCCGAGGTGCCCACGACCTGGCGCGACCGCACGGCGGGGCAGAGCAACTTCAGGCTCCGGAAGTGGCTGCCCCACTACCTGCGCTGGTACTGGGTGGCGATGCGGGGCCGGTTCCGGGTGCGCGGCCAAGCGAGATCAGCCTGAGGGCGGCCACGCCGGTGATGGCCACGGCACCCGCGATCCCCAGCGGTCGCTCGAGCGGAATCGTCCACCCTTCTGGTGGGGCCGCCGTCACCAGGTTCAGCGCAAACGCGACCGCGAACAGCGCCCACGTCGCCAGCTCGCCCGGCCGCCCGGCGGCCAGCAGCAGGAACACGAACGCGGGATACGCGTAGCGCTCGTGCATCGTGGTCAGGGACACGAATGCGACCAGCGAGATCGCCGCCAGGCCCAGCGCGAGCTGTTCGGCCGTCGGGCGGCGGTACACCCCCACGAACACGACCAGGGACAGCAGCCCGGCGATTGCGTATCCGACGTGCCGAAACGTGAACGGACCGAGGACCGGCGTCGTGTCGGCCACGAACCCGCCGCCGGCGCCCAGCTCCTGGACGATCCACCAGGGGTTCCACGCCCGCAGCGACAGGACGCCGAAGATGTCGTCCTGGTAGGTCTGCAGGTTGTCGAGGTAGTCGAGGGGCCCGCCCGCGGGGATGAACGGCAGCCACAGCACGACGGCGACCACCGCACCGATCGCAGCGGCCCGCGCCGTGCCCCGCCATCGCTGCGTCGCGAGGAACCAGGCCGCGAAGGGCACCACGAGCGGCAGCGCCTGGGGCTTGGTCATCAGGCTGACGGCGACGAGCGCGGCCACCAGGCCCGGGCGCCCCGCCCGCGCAGCGAGCACCGCCAGCAGCGCCGGCAGCACGTAGATCGACTCGTACTGGCCCCACCACGCGGACACGTACCAGGTCACCGGCCACAGCAGGACGGCCCCGGCCGCCGTGACCGCGACCCACGGCCGGTCCCGGAACCACCACCAAACCCCGGCGGCCAGGCCAAGGTCCGCGAGGCTCGCAGGCACCTTCATCAGCCCCCGGATCCACGGGTCGGACGAGTCGGTCACTGTCCGGAAGTCCGGCTCCACGGCGGCAAGGACGCCCCAGATCCAGGCCATCACGGCCGGGAACGAGAGGTTCTGGTCGTAGGCGCGCAGCCAGCCATTCACGGCGATGCCATGCACCCACAGGACGAACTGGTCCAGGTCCCCGATCAGGTCGCGGGCCGGGAACATGGCGACGCGGACGGCGACGCCGCCGGCGACCAGGAGACCAAGCGCGATCGCAGGGCGTCGCTCTCTCGGCATTGCTACGGCCCCAGGAGCGCAGCCGGGATCACGGCGATCCCGTCCCGCCGCCGGTACGCGTCGCGACCAGTGGTCACGATCGCAGCGTCGACCAGCCGGCCGCCGAGCTGCTGCTGGAGCCAGGCCAGGTGACGCACGTCGTGATCGCCAATCGTGGCCGCGAGCTTGGTCTCGATCGCGACGACCGACAGCCCGGGCCCCTCCACGATGAGATCGATCTCATGGGCGCCACCGCGGTCACGGAAGTGGTAGACGCCCGCGTCCAAGGCCTGGGCGAACACCCGGACGTTGAGCGTTACGAGCGACTCGAACAACGCCCCGTACAGCGTCGCGTGCGGGTGGCCTCCCGGGCCCGGTGCGATGCCTGCGAGGAGCGTCTGCACGGTCGCCCGGAGGAGTCGAGCCGCGAGCGCCGGGTCCGCCAGGTGGTGCTTCGGCGCCAGGGTCAGGCGGGTCAGTGCGCTGTTGCCGGGGTGCCAGGCCGGTACCGGATCGAGGATCCACATGCCCTCGAGCACGTCCGCGTAGCGCATGACCGTCGTCTTGGCTGGTTTGTCTGCATGGCCGGCCGTGGCTGCATCGCGGATCTTCTCGAACGACGTCGTCGCCGACACGACAGCCGCGTACGCCTGCATCCATCGTCGAAGCGCAGCCACGTTCCGCACGGGATGTCCGGACGCCTCGAAGTCCCGATCCACGATGTGGTCGAGGTAGCCATCGAGCTCCGCGCGGAGGCCCCGCTCCTCGAGGTCCCGGAGGCCCGGGAACCCGGATCGGACGATCTCGTGGGCGTACTGGTCGAGGGTGACGTCGCTGGTCCCGGCGATCGGACCGCGGTGGCCGCTGAGCAGGTCGGCAAGGCTCACCGTCGGTGTCGCGATGCCACGCTCGGCGAGCGACATCGGCCGCATCCGCAGCGACACGATCCGCCCCGCTCCTGAGTGCGTGGGCGGATGGGCGGGCGAGGTCGATCCCGTCAGCAGGAAGCGTCCCGGCGTCCGGTCGTCGTCGACCGCGCGACGGACGATGTCCCAGCTCTCGGGCAGCCTCTGCCACTCGTCGATCAGTGTCGGATGCGGCCCGCGCGTGAGGCGCGCCGGATCGGCCTCCGCGATCGCGCGGACCCGGGGATCATCGAGCCGGAACTGGGTCACGGCTCGCCGCTGCGCGGTCTCGGTCTTGCCGACGCCCCGGGCCCCGTGGATCGCCAGTGCGGGGACACCAGCCAGCAGGCCATCGAGCTCCGGGTCGACGATGCGTGGCCGGTAGTCCACCCTGCCTCCGGTAGCCGCGGTCACCGCGACGGTTGGTACGATACCATCCGTCAGGTCATCACTCTACCATCCGTCGGCAGGCTGCGCTACCATCCGTCGAATCACGTCTGCGTCGTGACCCAGTAGCGCTCGGCGTACCCGCCGGCAAGCCCGCCGATGTCCGCGACCCGCCTGCCGTACGCCCGCACGGCACCCGCCATGGCCCCGCGGTCGTCGAACAACCGCTCCAGCTGGCTCTCGTACAGGGCGATGCCGCGTATCTTGCGCTCCACCTGGTCGCCGATGTCGGCGAACTCCGCGGTCAGCGACACGTCCCCCGGGATCCCCGCCAGCGACCCGCCGGGCATGTCCTCGAGACGCCCGAAGTCCTCCCAGTACGCGTACGGGAAGTCCTCGTAGAGCGCGATCATCCCCGTGTAGTCCGGACCCGGCATCACCCACCGGCGGGCGTCGGACAGGAGCGCCACGCCCGCGTCCCGCGCCAGCTGGTGGTCCACGTGCCCGCCGATGCCCAGGGGCAGGTACACGCGCTGCGGCTCCAGGCGCGCGATCTCACGTCGCAGCAAGTCCACCGGCGGCGCGTCGTCGGTGCGCGGCAGGCCCAGCAGCTGGTCGTCGTCCTCGTAGCCGCGGAACACGGCGTCGGGGAGGTCCAGCCACACGATCGACGCCTCCGCGAAGGCGGCATACCGCTCGTCCTCGAGTCGGCGCCGCGCCATCCGGTCGCCGGCGTCGGCGGCCTCGACGAGCTCGTCCGTGAGCACGGCGCCCTGGCCGCGAACGTCGTCCATCACCGGCTGGCCCGCCAGCGACTCGTTGTGGATGTGCGCACGGCGGTACCACGAGGACCGCTGCCAGAACCGCTTGGCCGAGGCGTCCGCGTCCGCCTGGGTCGCCGTCAGCTGCGCCGTCGTTGCCTGCCAGGGGGCGGCGGCTGCGTCCTCCGGGAAATCCGCCTGGAGATGTGCCCGGTTGAACGCCTCGCTCACCGGCCAGATCGCCTTGGACCCGAAGCCCAGCGCCTCCCGCTGGTACGCCGTCAGGCCATCCGTGCCGCCGGCGCCCGAGTAGAGGGTCAGGATCGCGACGTTCTGCCCGAGCTCGCGGAGGCTGGCGATGAGGCCGCCACAGGAGAGCGCGACGTCGTCCGGGTGCGGGGCGATGAAGACATGGGTCATGGCCGGCCGAGTATACCGGCGCCCCTCGCACGGATACGCGGCCACTCATCGCGCAGCCCGCGGGCCGAGACGGCGACCACCGCCACCAGCGCGATTATCGTGACCGCCGCGGACAGCGCCCCGATCGGCAGGATCGACACCACCACGAGCGCGAGCAGCGTCGCCCGGCTCCACGCGCCGCCGTCGCCGTACAGCAGCAGCGGCGCCATCGCGAAGGTCAGCCAGTGGTGCCACGCATTGCCTGGCAGGAGGACGATCGCGAACCCCACCGCCGTACCGGCCAGCAGCCGGCGATCCCGTTCCACGACAGCGCCAATCGCCACCACCGCGGCTACGGCGACCGCGGCGGCCACCCACAGCGGCGGGTACGGCGCCAGCGAGGTCTGGACGATGACCGGCAGTGTCGGCAGCCCCGACGCCTCCCGGGCGACCTGGAAGTAGGTGATCCAGTCGGCCGGCCGGACGAGGACGACGAGGCCCGCGAACACCGCCGACCAGGCCAGCGCACGCCAGCGGCGCTCGAGCAGGAGCACCAGCGCGAAGGCGCCCGGTAGCGCCCGCGTCACAACCGCGAGCGCAAGCCCGAATCCCGCGAGCCGGTCGGTTCGGGCCCCAAAGGCGAGCAGCATTCCAGCCATTGCGAACAGGTTGACCTGGCCCATCCACAGCGAGCCCCACAGGTACACGAACGAGAAGGCGAGGATCGGCGCGCGCGCCACGAGCGTGTCGCGGTCAAGGAGCCGGATCGCAGCCCCGGTCGCGAGAAGGCTCGCAGTGGTCCACAGCACCCACACGACATCGGTAGGCAGCGACGAGAACGGGGCCAGCACGTGCGCCACGAACGGAGGAGACACGAACACCTGCCCCTGACCCCAATCGTCGATGCCGGCGGCTAGGGTCGCCGAATACGGGTCGCCGCCGGCCGCCGACAGGCGCGCCGCGTCGAGATAGGCCTCGAGGTCGAAGGCACGCGGCCAGGTGACGGCGGCCACGACGGCGCCGACGGCCGCGAACACCGGCCCGAGCCTGCGGACCAGACGAACGAACGCCGGTCCGCCCGCCGGCGCCAGCAGCATCAGCTCACCCGTCCCAGCCGCCCGCGCCGATCAGCGGCACGAACACGCAGCCGCCGTCGGAACGCTCCGTCCACTCGTTCCCGTGGCGCTCCACGACCAGCAGCTCCTGGTCCCAGCGGGTGCCGACGGGGATGACCAGCCGGCGTCCCTCGCCCAGCTGCTCGCGGAGCGCGTCGGGGACCTCGGGCGCGGCCGCCGTGACGAGGATCGCGTCCCACGGCGCGCCGGCAGGGTCGCCCAGGCTGCCGTCGCCCACCCGCACGT
>MGOE01000146.1:0-4185 GCA_001797035.1 Chloroflexi bacterium RBG_16_72_14 | reverse complement strand
CCGAGGCGGCGAGCCCGGCGTCGCGCTCGATGGTGGTGACCCGGCAGCCCAGCTCCGCGAGGACCGCGGCCTGGTAGCCGGACCCGGTGCCGATCTCCAGCACACGCTCGCCGGGCCCCACGTGGAGCAGCTCCGTCATCCGGGCGACGATGTACGGCTGGCTGATCGTCTGGCCGCCGCCGATCGGCAGCGGGCCGTCCTCGTAGGCCCAGGACCGTTCCTGCTCCGGGACGAAGACCTCGCGCGGGACGGCGGCCATCGCGGCCAGGACCCGCTCGTCGCGGACGTCGCGGCGGCGGAGCTGCTCGGCGACCATCCGCGCCCGGGCGTCGCGCATCGCCGCCCGGACGTCGTCCATGACCGGAACGATCAGCTCGGAGATGGGCTCGGCGAGGCCGCCGCGCTGGGCGACTCGCTGGCAGCCGCGGACGGGGCGGGGGACTCCGCGGGGGACGCGGCAGGGGACGACGACGATGCCGGCGACCCGCTGGACGCAGGTGACGCGCTCGAAGGCGTCGACGCGCTCGCGGACGGCGAGGCGCTGACGACTGGGGAGGCGGTCGGCCGCGGGGTCGGCGTGGGGAGCAGACCGCTCACGAAGCCACCGTGCCCGAACAGCATCCCGTACACCAGGATCGCGGCGAACACGCCGGTCAGGCCCAGGACGAAGGCCGCCGAGGCGCGGTCGCTCACCTTGACCGCCAGCTGCGACACGGATGGGGCGGCCGCCGCCTTCACGGGTGGGCGCCCGCGCATCCGGCGCCCCCCGGCGCCGGGCACCGCCGCGGCCGCCTCGCGCCCGCGCTTCGCGGGCTGCTCCGCCTCCTCGGGCTCCGGCTCGAGGTCGGCATCGCCCAGGTCCTCGGTCTCCTCGAGCTCCTCGGTCTCCTCGAGCTCGCGGTCGCCGTCGTCGGCGTCGGTCGCGGCGTCGGCCGCGTCGGTCTCGTCCCTGGCGCCCTCGGGGCCGGTGGCCTCCGGGTCGCGCTCGTGTTCGGTCATCCGGTGATCGATCTCCTGTCCGCGGACGTCGCCATGAGCGTCGTGTCACGCGGCCGACAGTGTACCGAGCGTGACGCCCATGCGACCGCCCAAGCCCGTCAGGCGTCGCCGTTTCGCGCCCGCGTCACGCCGCGTTGCGCAGCGCGCGAACGCCCAGGCCCGCGAGCCCGGCTGCCATCGAGATGACACCCGCCACCGCGATCACCGGGCCCGGCCCGAACCCGTTCACGAACAGGCCGCCGACGCCCATGGCGACCGACATGCTGCCGAACACGAGCGCGAAGCGGAAGCTCACGACCCGCCCCATCAGATCCGGTGGCGTGCGCTCCTGGAACAGCGTCTGGCTGGGGATCACGAAGGCCATGTTCGCCACGCCGATGCCGAACAGGATGCCCAGCACGAGTGGAACCGACGACACGACGCCCAGCAGGATCACCAGCGCCCCGAACGCCGTGTACGCGGCGATCACGAGCATCCCCTTGCGGATCCGCATCGCCACCAGGCCCAGCACGAACCCGCCGATCAGGTTGCCGAGGCCGATCGAGGCCTCCATGAACGAGTAGGTCCCGATGTAGTTGGCGCCCGACGGCGTGAGCTGCTCGGCCAGCGGGATCGCGGCGATGGTCACGATGCCGACCGCGAACTGCCCGATCGTGCCCTGGAGGGTGTTGGCCAGCAGCGTCGCCTCGTGCCGGAGGAACGTCCAGCCCGCCCGGAGGTCGCCGCCGACCGTCCGCCTGCCGGCCTCGGTCGCCGCCTCCGCCTCCGCTGCCGCCTCGGCCTCAGCCAGCCCTTCGGCCACGCCTTCGGCCGGCCCCGCCGCCCCAGGGGCACCCTTCGCACGGGAGACCAGCGGCGGCACGACGATCGCGGCCAGCAGCGCCGCTGAGGCGAGGTACGTCGCGGCGTCGAACCAGAAGGCGAGCGGCAGCGAGCCCGCGAGGAACACCACGAACAGACCGGCGAGCGGGTAGTTGATGACCTCGCCGAACGTCTCGCCCACCCACATCGCCGAGTTGGCCGACAGCAGGTCCTCCTCGTCCACGATGCGCGGCAGGATCGCCACGCGGGCGGGGCGGAAGAAGATCGACACCGTGGTGATCAGGAACACGAGCGGGTACGCGAGCCAGACGTCGATCAGCACCGCCACCGGCACCATCATCGTCAGGGCCGCGCGCAGGATGTCCGACACGACGAGGACCTGCTTCTTGTCCCAGCGGTCGACGAACACGCCCGCGATCGGCGAGATGACCAGGTTCGGGAGCGTCGCCACGAGGAACGTCAGGGCGAGCGCGAAGGCGTTCCTGCCGGTCACCTCGAACACGAAGGCGCCCAGCGCCAGCTGGTTCACCTTGTCGCCGAACAGGCTGATCACCTGGCCCGCCCAGAGCGCCGAGAACGACCCGTTGAGCGCGAGCCGGACGTATGGGTGGCGACGGACGCGGGCACCCAGTCCCGGTCGGGCGCGCGGGATCGCGACGGCCGCACCGGCGGCCGTGGGCATGCTCAGCTCGGCCCCGATGCCGCCCAGGGCGAGCGCGGCCGCGAGCTCCTCCTCGATCGTCGGCGGGGGCAGTGGGACCAGGGCGGGGGAGGCCATGCCGAGGCTCCCCGAGCCCAGCATCAGCGGCCGCTCGAGGGCCGCCGCCTGGTCGAGTCCCGCGCTCAGGCCCGTCCCGGCGCGGATCCCGATCTCCGGCTCCGCTACCCCGGCGCCGGCCCCGCCCGCGGCCCGCCAGCCGGGGAGGCGCAGCGTCCCGGCCAGCCCGAAGACGCGGCCGGCATGCGCCTCCTCGATTACGCGTTGCATCTCGGCGGGCGGCCGCAGCAGCGTCGCGAACAGGAAGAACCCGAGACCCGCGGTCAGGAACAGGTCGCCCACCGAGGCCACGTTGTTGACCGGCCAGAACGGGATCGGGATCACGTCGCTCAGCGGCCCGAGGCGGAGGAAGAACTCGGGTCCCGTGCCGGCATCGAGGGGGATGTGGAGGACCGAGGTCAGCGGTCCGGGCAGCCCCGAAGCCTCGAAGGCGGGCATCCAGACGGGCATCCGTCCGCCGTTGACGAAGACGACCAGCGCGTTGCTGGCGATGCCGACGAATGCGAGCGCGAGGCCCGGGTAGCCGCGGTTGTGCCACAGCGTGAACAGGAGGAGCCCATAGGCGAAGCCCAGCAGCGGGACGCGGAGCAGATCCACCGCCTCCACGCCGAAGCCGAGCGCAGCCTCCGTCCCGAAGCGGACGATCACGGCCAGGAACAGCAGTGGCAGGAATCGGAGGCGGACGTCTGCGAGGTGTTCGAGCTTGCCGCCCAGGAGCAGGCCGAACACGAGCCCGAGCGCGATACCGCCGATCAGCATCCCGAGATTGTGGGGCTGATGAGGGTGGGCGTGCTCAGCTGGGAGGGCGTGCTCAGCTTGGTTCGGTCGCCGCGCCGGCCGAGGAGGTGGAGGCCACGCGGTTCGCGTGCTGCGTGATCAGTGGGATCGGCCGCGGCTGCACCGTGCGGCCCGGGTCGCTGACGCCCTCGACCCAGCGGGTGCGGACGAACGCGTCCACGACCTTGGGGTCGAACTGCACGCCGGCGAACTTGCGCAGCTCGCCCAGCGCCTGCTCGGGGCTCAGCGGCGTCATGCGGTACGGGCGCTGCGCCGTCATCGCCTCGAATGCGTCCGCGACGTGCAGGATCCGGGCCAGCAGCGGGATCTCGTCGCCGATCAGGCGGTCCGGGTACCCCGAGCCGTTGTACCACTCGTGGTGGTGGCGGATGATCGGCAGCTCGCGCGACAGCCGGGTGACCGGGGCGATGATCTGGGCGCCCAGCACCGGGTGCGCGTTCATGATCATCCGCTCCTCGCGGTTCAGCCGCTCCTGCTTCAGCAGGACGTTGTCCGGCACCCCGATCTTGCCGACGTCATGGAGCAGGCCGCCCCACTCGAGTGCCTCGAGGTCCGCCTCGCCCAGGCGCATCTCCCGCCCGATGTCGCCGGCGATCTCCTTCACCCGCCATGAGTGCTTGCTGGTGTACGGGTCACGCTTATCCACCGCCCCGGCGAGCGCGGTGATGGTCTGGGTGAACATCACTCGCATCTCGATGAAGTTGTGGTACGCGAGCCGCGTCGTGTACAGCGGAAGGGCGAACAGCAGGCTCGCCCACCACGCCACCGCGTACATCTGCGCCATGAGC
>MGOE01000145.1:21395-23412 GCA_001797035.1 Chloroflexi bacterium RBG_16_72_14 | reverse complement strand
CGCGTGCGTCTCGCCGGTGACCGAGGGCAGGCTGCGGATCCTGGACCTCGACCCGGCGGCCCACGGCGCGCGGATCCGTGCGCGGCTGGGCGTCGTGCCCCAGCAAGACACCCTGGACACGGAGCTCTCGGTCCGGGACAACCTCGTGATCTACGGGCGGTACTTCGGGCTGTCGCGCGCCGAGGCGGGGCGGCGGGCGGCCGAGCTGCTGGACTTCGCCCAGCTCACCGAGCGCGCCGGCGACAAGGTGGAGCCGCTGTCGGGCGGCATGAAGCGCCGGCTCACGATCGCCCGGGCCCTGATCAACGAGCCCTCGATCCTGCTGCTCGACGAGCCCACGACCGGCCTCGACCCGCAGGCCCGCCACCTGCTCTGGGAGCGCCTGTACCGGCTCAAGCAGCGCGGGGTGACGCTCGTCCTCACGACGCACTACATGGACGAGGCCGAGCAGCTGTGCGACCGGCTGGTGGTGATGGACAAGGCCCGGATCGCCGCCGAGGGCTCGCCGCGCGAGCTGATCGAGCGGTACTCCACCCGCGAGGTGACCGAGCTGCGGTTCCCGGCCGGCGTCCAGGAGACGCTCGATGGGCAGCTCGACGGCCTGGGCGACCGCGTGGAGCGGCTGCCGGACCGCGTCCTCGTGTACTCCAACGACGGCGAGGCCGTCGCGATCGCGGCCCACCAGCGGGGCCTGGTGCCCGAGACCGTGCTCGTCCGGCGGAGCTCGCTCGAGGACGTGTTCCTGCGGCTGACCGGCCGCAGCCTGGTGGACTGAGACGATGGCGCTTGCCGAGGTGCCGGGCCGCGCGCCCGCGCCGGCGAACCTGCGGGGAGAGGCGGTCCCGCACCCGAGCGAGCTCCGGGCCGCGCTCGTCGCCTACGAGCACCAGGTGCTGCTCTACCTGCGCACCTGGCGCGGGTCCGTGTTCGGCAGCTTCGCCCAGCCGGTGCTGTTCCTGCTCGCGATGGGCGTGGGGCTGGGCTCGTACGTGGACGCCTCGGGGAGCGACGTGCTGGGCGACGTGTCGTACCTCCAGTGGCTGGCGCCGGCCCTGCTCGCGTCCACGGTCATGCAGGGCGCCGCGTTCGAGGCAACGTTCCCGGTCATGGCCGGGTTCCACTGGATCCGCCGCTATCACGCGATGTACGCGACGCCGCTCACGCCATTCGCGATCGCATTCGGCCAGATCGCCTGGGTGGCGACCCGGGCGACGATGGTGGGCGCGATCTTCGCCCTCGTCATCGTCCTGTTCGGAGCCGCGCGGTCGGCCGGCATCCTGCTCGCGATCCCGGTGGGGACGCTGACCGCCCTCGCGTTTGCGGGCCCGATCGCCGCGTTCATGTCCACCCAGCGCGACACGAACGCGTTCAACTCGATCTGGCGGTTCGGGATCACGCCCCTGTTCCTGTTCTCGGGCACGTTCTTCCCGATCGAGTCGCTGCCCGAGCAACTCCAGCCGATCGCCTGGATCCTGCCGCTGTGGCACGGCGTGGACCTGGCCCGGGCGCTCACGCTGGGCACCGTGGGCGACGACCCGCTGGTGCACGTCGCGCACGTCGCGATCCTCGCGACGGCCGCCGTCATCGGCGTGGTCGCGATGTTCGTCATGTTCCGCCGGCAGCTGGAGCGGTAGGCGATGACCCAGGCGACCGCGCTCCTCCGCGTCCTGCCCGTCGCCCTCGGCAGCCGCCGTTCGCTGCTGCTCATCGAGCGCAACGTGCTCATCTACCGGCGCGGCTGGCTGGTGATCTTCTCGGGCTTCTTCGAGCCGTTGTTCTACCTGCTGTCGATCGGCCTCGGGATCGGCGGGATCGTGGGCGACGTGCCGGGGCCCACGGGCGAGGCGATCCCGTACGCGCTGTTCGTGGCGCCCGCGCTGCTGGCGACGGCGTCGATGAACGGGGCGATCGCCGAGTCCACGTTCAACGTGTTCTTCAAGCTCAACTTCCAGAAGACGTACGACGCGGTGCTCGCCACGCCCCTGGGGCCGGGTGACGTGGCGCTGGGCGAGATCGG
>MGOE01000145.1:13544-21386 GCA_001797035.1 Chloroflexi bacterium RBG_16_72_14 | reverse complement strand
GATCCGGGCGACGCTGTACGCGCTCGGGTTCGTGGTCGTGATCGCCGTGCTGGGGCTGGTGCGGTCGCCGTGGGTGCTGCTCGCCGTGCCGGCGGCGACGCTGCTCGCGTTCGCCTTCGCGGCCGTGGGGATGGCGGCCACCACGTTCATGCGCTCGTGGCAGGACTTCGACCTCATCCAGCTGGTCGTCCTGCCGCTGTTCCTGTTCTCGGGCACGTTCTACCCGATCAGCGCCTACCCGGAGCCGCTCCGGCTGCTGGTCCAGGTGACGCCGCTGTACCAGGGCGTGGACCTGATCCGCGCGCTGACCACCGGCGCGGTGGACCCCGGGATCGCCTGGCACGTGGCGTACCTCGCGGCGATGGGGGTGATCGGGCTGGCCGTCGTCGCGCGGCGCCTGGACAAGCTGCTGCTCAAGTAGCGGGGCGTCCGGCACGCCGATCGTTCGCCCGGGCCCGCCACGCGGCCGCGGCGCGGCCCTCCCGTGCGTCCGCGGCGCGGCCAGCGATCACCGCTGCCTGCCAAGCAGCGATTCCGGGCCCCGGTCGCCCGACTGCGGCACCGGAAGCAGGTGATCGACCCCGAATCGAGGCGCTGACTGGCTGAGTTCGCGCCGAATGCTGCTTGGCAGGCAGCACCCACGGGATGCGACGCCGAGATCGCGGCACGCCAGACAGCACTCAGTGCGGGCGAGCGAGGCGCACAGCAGCTCGGCGGCGGCGAACGGCATTCAACGCGGGCACGGGCTCGAAGCCGCTCGCGGGCCGGGTAGGATCGCGGGGTGCCCCACACGGATCCCGTCGCCGCCGCGCGCGACGCTCGCGACATCCCCGCCCTCGAGGCGGCGATCGCGGACTGCTTCGCCTGCCCGCGGCTCGTGGCATGGCGCGAGGCGCAGGCACGCACGAAGGTCGCCCGGTTCCGCGACGAGCCGTATTGGGGCCGACCGGTCCCCGGCTATGGCGACGAACGCGCTCGCATCCTGCTCGTCGGCCTCGCCCCGGCCGCCCACGGTGGCAATCGAACGGGCCGCGTGTTCACCGGCGACGCCTCAGGCGACTTCCTGTGGCCCGCGCTCTACGCCGTGGGTCTCGCGGATCGCCCCGTCAGCCGGCGCGCGGACGACGGCCTGACGCTCCACCGCACGAGGGTCGCCGCCGCCGTCCGCTGCGCGCCACCGGCCAACAAGCCCACCCGCGACGAACAGCAGCGGTGCCGTCCGTACCTCGTCCAGGAGCTGGCGCTGCTCCCGGAGTTGCGCGTGATCGTCGCCCTGGGCGCCATCGGCTGGGACGCGGCCCTCCGCGCGCTCGCCGGCGCCGGCCACCCCACGCCCGCGCCCCGGCCGCGGTTCGGGCACGGAGCGGAGGCGCGGATCGGTCAGCTGACGCTCCTGGGCTGCTACCACCCCAGCCAGCAGAACACGTTCACCGGCCGGCTGACGCCGCCGATGCTCGAGGCCGTCCTCGCCCGGGCGCGGGACCTCGCGCGCGCCTGACGGCGCGGCATCGCCGGACCGCTGACCGAACGTCCCGTACACTTCCCACCGCCCATGACCACCGAACGCGACTTCTACGAGGTGCTCGGCGTCGAGCGCGGCGCCGGCGACGCGGAGATCAAGCGCGCCTTCCGCCGGCTTGCCCAGCAATGGCACCCGGACGTCAATGCCGACGCCGAGGCGCACGAGCGGTTCAAGGAGATCAACGAGGCCTACCAGGTCCTGTCCGATCCCCAGCGCCGCCAGGCCTACGACATGTTCGGCCGGGCGGGCGTGAGCGGTGCCGGTGGCGATGCGGGCTTCGGGGCGGCGGGCTTCGGCGGTTTCAGCGACATCTTCGACGCCTTCTTCGGCGGCTCGATGGCGGGCGCGGCACGCCGCGCCAGGCCCAATACCGGTTCGGACCTCCGCTACGACCTCCGGATCACGTTCGAGGAAGCCGTCCTGGGCACGGAGAAGGAGATCGAGTTCCCGGTCCTCCTGCAATGCGAGACATGCAGCGGCACGGGCGCCAAGCCGGGCTCCACGCCCGTCGAGTGCCCGCAGTGCAAGGGCCGGGGCGAGATCCGCTCGGTGCGCCAGACGATGCTCGGCCAGATGGTCAACGTGTCGCCCTGTCCGCGCTGCCGGGGCGAGGGCCGGATCGTGGAGGACCCGTGCCAGACCTGCCGCGGCGAGGGCCGCACGGAGCGGCGCCGGACGCTGCGCATCACGATCCCCGCGGGCATCGACGAGGGCCACCAGATCAGGCTGTCGGGCGAGGGCGAGGTCGGCCCGCGCGGGGGCCAGCCCGGGAGCCTGTATGTGGCCGTGCACGTGGCCGCGCACCCGGCCCTCACCCGCGAGGGCACGGAGCTGATCTACGAGGCGGACCTCTCGATCGCGCAGGCTGCGCTGGGCACGCGGATCGACGTGCCGACGGTGGACGGCTTGCCCGCCGAGGTCGAGATCAAGGCCGGCATCCAGCCGGGCACGGAGATCCGGCTTCGGGGTCGCGGGGTGCCGCACCTCCGTCGCCATGCGTCGCGCGGCGACCTCCACGTGATCGTCAACGTCGTCGTCCCGACGAAGCTGTCCAGGAAGCAGCGCGAGCTGCTCGAGGCGTACGCGAAGGAGTCCGGCGAGGCGGTGTCCGGGCCGGGCGGGCTGCGCGAGAAGCTGGGCCTGGGGTGAGCGAGGGGCCGCTCGCGGGCATCGACCTCGACGCGGTCGCCGCGACGCCTGGGGCCTGGCTGGAGCTGTCGGTCGCCGCGGACCACGAGGCCGTCGAGGCCGTGTCCGAGATCCTGGCCCGTGCGGCGCCGGGTGGGACCAGCGTGGAGCCGGCGTTCGAGCTGGTGGACGAGGGGCTGGCCGCGCGCGTGGACCTCGCCCGGCCCGCGGTGGTGCGAGCGCACCTGCCGATCATCGACCTGCCCGCCGTCCGGGCGGCGTGGGCCCGGGCGGAGCGCGAACTCGGCCACCTGCAGGCCTTCGGGTTGCGGCCGATCGGCGACCTCGCGGCGCGCGTCGTCCACGAGGCCGACTGGGCGAACGCCTGGAAGGCGCACTTCCCGGTGCTCCGGGTGGGGCGCAGGATCGTGATCCGGCCAACGTGGCGTCGCCACAAGCGACGGCCGGACGACATCGTTCTCGCGCTCGATCCCGGCATGGCGTTCGGGACCGGGCTCCACCCCACGACCCGGCTGTGCCTGGCGGCGCTCGAGGCCCTCGCGGACCGCGGCCTGCTGGCGGCGGGCGGCCGGAACGGCGCTCCGGCCCGAGTCCTGGACGTCGGCTCCGGGTCCGGGATCCTGTCGATCGCGGCCGCCCGCCTGGGCGCCCGCGAGGTGCTGGCGGTGGACGTGGACCCGATCGCCGTGGACGCCACGACCGCCAACGCCCGCCGCAACCGGCTGGCACGCGTCGTGCGGGCGCGCGAGGGCAGCGCGCCGAGCGGCGAGGGCCCGTTCGACGTCGTCCTCGCGAACCTCATCGCGTCGCTGCTGGTCAGCCTCGCGGACGACCTGGTCGCGGACCTGCGGCCGGGCGGCGTGCTGCTGGCGTCGGGGATCTTCGAGAACCGCGAGGCGGACGTGGTCGAGGCGTTCCACGCGCGCGGTCTGGAGGTCGCGGGCCGCTGGGCCGAGGGGGACTGGGTCGCGCTGGAGCTGCAGCGCCCGGTCTGAGTACGCCTGTCGCGCGCCGCGAATCGCCTCGGCGCCCGAGGGCCGTGCATCCGGAGGTACATTCGCGACCCTGCCGGTGCCCGATGGGCCGGACGTGCACGGTTCCGTGCATCCGGCCCTACACGGCGGTCGGCCGCAACCGTGTTGCTGGCCCAGCCTGTACGGCTGGATGCACAGGACCTGCCAGCGGGCGCCCGAGTGTACGTCCAGATGCACAGCTGACCCTCCGCTGTGCACTCGATGCACACTTCCGAGCCGGCCGGCCCGGGATGGGGCCGCGGGCCGGGTGGGCCGCGAAGGCGCCGACGACCGGGGACTGGGCCGCGGGCCGGGTGGGCCGCGAAGCGCCGACAACAGGGGACATGGACGGGGCCGATGGGCCGCGACGCGCGGCGACCCGGCGACGGGGACGGGGACGGGGCCGCGGGCCGGATGGGCGGCGACACGCCGCGACCGGCGACGGAGCCGTCGGCCGGGAAGTCCGCGACGCGCCGCCGTCGTCCGACGAGCCGCCGCCCGGGGGCCCTGCGCTAGGATTCACGGCCCGATGCCGGACCTGAACCCGCTGTTCCCCGCGATCCTCGCCACGCACGTCACGCTCGCGATCGCGCTGTTCGTGCCCAGCCTGCTGCTGCCGTTCACGCTCCGGAACCGGTCGGTGGCGCCGGGCGCCGCGGCGGAGCCCCCCGGCGCCTTCGTCAGCGGGCTGCTGTGGATCCAGGCGCACGGGACCGTGGTCATCGGCGGCGGGCTGGCGATCACGGGGTTCGCCATGATCGCGGTGCTGGGACCGCGGATGCTGGAGCAGCCCTGGCTCCTGGTCAGCCTCGCGATGTACGCGGCGACCGCCGTCATCGCGTTCGTCGTCCAGCGGCCCACGCTGCGCCGGCTCCAGGCCCGCGACGGCATCGTCACCGACGCGGACCGCGCGGCCTGGCGCGAGCGCGCCCGCCGGCAGCGGTACATCGCCTATGCGATCACGTCGGCCGTGGGGTTCATCGCGTTCCTCATGTCCACGAAGCCCGCGCTGTGGTGATGCCGCGCCCGGCCGCAACCCGTCCGGACGGCGCCACGGCGCGCCCGCGCTCGGCCGCGATCGTCAACCTCGGCTGCAAGGTCAACCAGTCCGAGATGGAGGCGGCCGCCCGGCTCCTGCGCGAGGCGTGCGTGCCGCTGGTGGACCCCGACCGCGCCGCGGACCTCTACCTCGTCAACACCTGCACGGTGACGTCCATCGCCGACGAGAAGTCGCGCGCCGCCGTCCGCCGCGCCCGCCGGGCGAACCCCGACGCCGAGATCGTGGTCACAGGCTGCTCGGTCCAGGTCGGCGCGGAGATGTTCGCGGCCATGGACCCGGCTGCCCGCCTCGTGACCAACGAGGCGAAGGCCGGGCTCCTCCGCGAGCTCGAGGCCCTCGTCCGGCTCGGCGCGCCCGAGGGCCGGCCGCACGGTCCGCTCGACGCCGCGCTGCCCACCCTGTCGGGCGTCGAGGCCGCCGGGGCGGCCGGGATCGACGGCATCGCCGATGACCGGGCCTCGGTCGAGCGGACCCGGGCCTTCGTGAAGGTCCAGGACGGCTGCTCCTTCTACTGCACGTACTGCATCATCCCGCGAGCCCGCGGCGCGGAACGGAGCCTCGAGCCGGACGTCGTGCTGGCGGACGTCCGCCGGGCGCTGGCGGCCGGCCACCGCGAGATCGTGCTCACGGGCATCAACATCGGCACGTACGACGGGGGCTGGTCGGAGCGGGGGGCGCGCGGAAGCCACGTGCGGAGCGCCCTGACGCTCGCCGGGCTGGTGCGCCGCATCCTGGAGGCGACCTCCGTGGAGCGCATCCGCCTCAGCTCCATCGAGCCCCAGCACGTGGACGACGAGCTGCTCGAGGCATGGGTCGCGGGCGCGCCGCGGACGCTGCCCCACCTCCACCTGCCGCTCCAGTCCGGGGATGACGGCGTGCTCCGCCGGATGGGCCGCCGGTACGCGGCGGGCGACTACGCGCGCACGGTCGAGCGCGCCCGCGCCGCCATCCCGGGTGTGGCGGTGCACGCGGACGTGATCGCGGGCTTCCCGACCGAGGACGACACCGCGTTCGCGCGGACGATGGCCTTCGTCCGCGAACAGCGGCTGGCCGGGCTGCACGTGTTCCGCTACTCGGCCCGGCCGGGCACGCCGGCGACCCGGATGGCGGGCCAGGTGGACGAGCGGACGAAGAAGGCGCGCGCGGGCGAGCTGCTGGCGGTGGGCGCGGACGCGCGCGCGGCGTGGGCGCGGGCGGGGCTCCGGACGGTGACGCGGGTGCTCGTCGAGAGCCGGCTCGCGGACGGTCGCTGGGTGGGGCACGCGGAGGACCACGTGCTCGTGGCGGTGACCCCGCGGCCGGGCGATCCGGCGGAGCTCGAGAATGCGATCCTGACGGTGCGCCGGGCGGCGATCGACGGCGAGTCGGCCGACCGCGTCACGGGGGAGGTCCTGGCCGTCGACCCGGCGCCGCGCTCGCTGCGCGTGCCGCTGCCCGTGCTCGCCGGCTCGCCGGCACCGATCGGAGGCGCCCATGTCGGCTGACTGCCTGTTCTGCCGGATCATCGCCGGCGAGATCCCGGCCACCAGGGTCCACGAGGACGACCAGGTGCTGGTCATCCGCGACATCGGGCCGAAGGCCCCCACCCACGTCCTCCTGCTGTCCAAGGCGCACATCGCCTCGGCCGCGGACCTCACCGACGAGGACGGCCCGATGCTGGGCCGGCTGTTCGGGGTCGCCGCCGAGGTCGCGCGCGCCGAGGGACTCGACGGCGGCTGGCGGCTGGTGTCCAACGTCGGGCCGGACGCCGGCCAGTCCGTGCCCCACCTCCACGTCCACCTCCTCGGCGGGCGCGCGATGGGCTGGCCGCCCGGATGACGGCCGCGCCGAGCCCTGGGACGGGGTACGGAACGGGGTCAGCGCCGAGCCCCGGGGCGGGGTTCGGAGCGCAGCCCGACGATGGGCGCCGCCGCGGCGGACCCCCGATCTGGTTCGCGCTGTTCGGCTTCGGGGGGCTCGTCGCGGGCGTGCTGCTGATCGCGGCCCAGGTGCTGGGCCTCGGCACCGGCGGCGCTGCTGCGCCCGCGACCCTGGCTCCCGCCGGCGAGGCGGCGGCGAAGACGCGCGACGTCGTGCTGGCAGCGCTCGAGGGCGCCGCGTTCCAGGTCCGGGACCCGCAGACCGCGTATCGCCCCGGTGAGAGCCCCGCCCTGTTGACCGTGCCGCGCGTGGTGCTCCAGGCCGTCCTGCCGGCCGATCCCGCCGCCGGCTACGTCTTGATCTACGAGCTGCCGACCAATGCCGAGGCGGACGCGGTCGGGCGCGAGTTCGCCGCCTATCTCGCGTCGGGCACGGGCGCCATCCAGTACCCACGTGACGCGCAGTTCGTGCTCCGACGACTCGGGCGGACGCTCGTGTACTTCCCGTGGTCGCCGTCGGTCTCACCGGACCCGGAGGTGGCTCGCCTCGCGGCCACGCTGGGCACGATCGGGGAGCCGATCGCCGCCTCCTGACTGGCGGCCCGAGTCTCGACCGAGGTCAGCCGCCGGACGGCAGTCCCGCCTTCGCCCAGGCGCGGACCGGGTCGCGTTTCACCTTGAGGGTGTGGGTCCGCGGAAAGTCCGAATCCGGCCACAGGCGCCAGCCCGCGATCCGCTGGTTCGGCCCGAGGACGGCGTTGGCCGCCTTGACCGCGGCCGCGATCGACGCGCGGATCTCGTCCGGCGACGGGGCCGTCCCACCGAGCGGCCCTGCGGGCGCGAGGCAGACGGCCTCGATCCGGCCGGGCTCCGTCTCGATGACCACCGACTCCCGGATGCCGGCGTCGCGCAAAGCGATCTCGATGTCCTCCGGGAACACGTTGAACCCGTTGGGCAGGACGATCATGTCCCGCATCCGGCCGTGGAGGACGAGGCGGCCCTTCTCGTCGAGCCTGCCGAGGTCACCCGTCCGGTACCAGCCGTCCTCGGTGAACGCCGCCTTCGTCGCGTCCGGGTCCTCCCAGTAGCCCTTGAACATCGTCGGGCCGCGGAACTGGATCTCGCCCTCCCCGGTAATCCGCATCTGGATCGGTGGCGGCGGGGTGCCCACCGTGCCCGGCGTGTGGTCCTTGAACGTGGTGCAGGCGCCGGCCGCGGTCTCGGTCGCACCATAGCCCT
>MGOE01000145.1:12526-13512 GCA_001797035.1 Chloroflexi bacterium RBG_16_72_14 | reverse complement strand
CCCCTGCTGGAGCTCGGGCGGCAGGTAAGCGGCCGCCGACACGAGGAGTCGCAGGCCGCCGCCCAGCTGTGCGTGGACGGACCGGAAGATCACCCGCCGGAGGGCCATCGGCAAGCGACGGGCGATCCGGCGGAACCGCTCGAACGTCGCCTCCGCGCCGCGCTTCGCCACCTCGCGCGTGATCGCGGACCACAGCAGGTCGAGCATCGCGGGCACGACGAGCATCGTGGTCACGCGGTGGTCGCGCAGGCCGTCGAAGATGACCCGTGGGTTGCGGCTGCGCACGTAGAGGATGTCCGAGCCCACGTCCATCGCGTAGTACAGGGACACGTTCTGCTCGAGCGAGTGCGACAGCGGCAGTACCGACACGAGCCGGTGCTGCATCGGCGGCACGATCTGGTGGAACGTGCCGACGGCCGCCAGCATGTTGTCGTGCGCCAGCATCACTCCCTTGGGCATGCCGGTGGTGCCAGACGTGAACACCAGCTGGAACACCTCGTCTGGGGCAGGCCGCGGCCAGGCCGCCAGCTGCGCCTCCCAATCGGCGGGGAAGCTGTCGTCGGGGTCCGCGCACAGGTCTTCGATCGTGGTGGTGGGGAACGATTCCAGCCCGAACTCGCGCGGATCGGGCGCATCGCGGCCGGTGCCCAGCAGCAGTCGCACGGCCCCGGACTTGGCGCGGATCCGGTCGATCGCCTCGGCCGACATGCGCTGGTCGAGCGGCACGTAGACCAGCCGGTTGTACATCGCCCCGAAGTACGCGGCTGGCAGGGCGGGCGTCGACGGGGACCAGGTGAGCACGCGCTCACCCGGCCGGAGGCCCAGGGCGTGGAGCCGCCAGGCGGCGATGCGGGCGCGTCGGCCGACCTCGTCGTACGTCCAGTGGATCGTCGAGCCGTCGTCGCGGCGCAGCCCGAGCGCCGGGCGTTCGCGGAACCGCCGAACGCTCTCTTCGAGCAGGTCGAGCAGGGTCTCCATGGCGGCTG
>MGOE01000145.1:10675-12459 GCA_001797035.1 Chloroflexi bacterium RBG_16_72_14 | reverse complement strand
TGCGTCGATGACGCACCGGCGGCGAGACCGTTGCACGGCCTTCAGGTCCGGACCCGTGCTCCGGGCTCCAACGTGATCCGCAGCTCGACCGTGGCGCCGGGCGGCACCACGACGTGCCCGCGCCCGACCTCCTCCCAGCCGTCGTCGGGGACCGGCGTCATGACGAGGATCGTCCAGCCGCCGGGCGAGCAGGGGAGCTCGAACCGGCCGGTGCCCACCCCGTACCCCATGTCGCCGACCCCGCACTCGCCGGGCCCATCGCCCTCCCACTGGAGCATGAGCTCGTTGCGCCCCGGCACGGGCTTGCCGCCCGCCATGACCACGGTCCCCTTGACTGTCCCACGGGGGAGGAGGAATACGCCGGAGCCGTCCGAGTCGACCCGCAGAATGTCCGGGCCGACTCCGTAGTGGAGCAGGATCTGGGCACCGATCGCCGGGTTGGCGCTCGAGACCTGGAGCGAGACGAGGTTGTCGATGATCTCGGTGCCCGCGCTGAGGGGCAACGCGCCCGCGCCCTTCATCCAGTCCCAGTCGGAGCCGATCCGGGCGACGAGATCGTCGAGCTCCTGCTCGGTGTGGCGGACCTGGCGGACCTCGAGCGGCGCCCAGCCACCGAGGCGCTCGATGACCCGGACCCGGTGCATCTCGGGCGTGGCCGTCCACAGGGCGACCACGACGTGTCGCGGCTGGTCGATGTACACGCCGCCGAACGCCTCGGGAACGGTCTGGGCGTAGGCCTTGACGGCGGCGGCCACGGTGTCGAAGTCGACCTGACGCCTGGTGAACTCGGCCTCCTCTTCGGGGAGCATCGGGAAGTCGAGCGTGAACGTGGTCGCCCGCGGGTCGGCAGCGACCTGCTCGACCCACTCCCGGTCTGCCCGAAGCCCGAAGACCTCGCGCTGGTGCATCGCGTACGCGATCTCGGCCGAGGCGGGTTCGGGGGCGGCCTCGGTCGCGACCGGCAGCGAGGCCGGGGCCGCGGGGCTGCACGCGGCGAAGACGGCGACCACGATCGCGGCTGCCACGAGCATTGTCCGCTGCCGACGCGCTGTCGGTGGCATCACGCCTCCATCATCTCCGGGCGCGTGCTGTCGTGACGCGCGTGGCGAGCGGCTGGTGACGCCCGGGGCGCGGACGGGAAGGTCGGCCGGCGCGACAGCGGGAGGCCCGGCCGTCCGGTTCGTCAGATCCGTCCAGTCGCTCAGCGACCCAACGAGCGCGTGGCGAGACGGATTCGTCGCCCGGCGCCGCGTTCGTTGCGCCGGACATGCCCGGCATGCGTCAGACCCGGTGCCCGGCGGTCGGATCATCGCACCGTGCGCCCGTTCGATCGCCACGCGACCGACCGGAGGGCCCCGGGACACGAGGCCGAACGGCGTTTGACCACGATCCGGTGCGCGCGTACACTCCGGCGGCCTGCCGGCAGGCTGGGCGTGCCTCGTGCACGCGTGCTCGCCGGGACGCCCCTGCGCCGTCGGGCATCGCGCGCGGGAGCGGGTGCGAGACTCCTGCCCGAGGAGGTGAACCGGGATTGGCCGAAGTCCGAGTGGGTGAGAACGAGACGTTCGAGAGCGCCCTCCGCCGCTTCAACAAGAAGATCCAGCAGAGCGGCATCCTCGCGGAGGCTCGCCGGCGCGAGCACTACGAGAAGCCGTCGGTGAAGCGGAAGCGCAAGGAAGCGAAGCGCAAGAAGAACGCACGCGCGAGCCAGGGCTAGCTCCGGACCGCGGACCCACCACAGGGCAGGGCCGCGGACCGGGATTGCGACGCCCGACGCGTCGACC
>MGOE01000145.1:1445-10619 GCA_001797035.1 Chloroflexi bacterium RBG_16_72_14 | reverse complement strand
TCGGGCACAGCGACGGAGCCGTGACACCCGAGGAGCCATCCGGTGACCCTTCGCGAACGACTCCACGACGACACGATCGCAGCGATGCGGTCGGGTGACGTGCTGCGCCGCGACGTGCTGCGCATGGCGCAGAGCGCGATCTACAACGTGGAGAAGGCGAAGCGCACGACCCTGTCCGAGGACGAGGTCCTGGGCATCGTGTCGCGCGAGGTGAAGACCCGTCGCGAGAGCGTGGCGGCGTTCCGCAACGGCGACCGCGAGGACCTTGCGACCAAGGAGGAGGCGGAGATCGCGATCCTCCAGGGTTACCTGCCCCAGCCGTTGACCGAGGACGAGCTGCGGGCCCTCGTGGACGAGGGCATCGCGGCCACCGGGGCGGCGGGCGCACGCGACCTGGGCAAGGTCATGGGCTGGCTGTCCCCGCAGATCCGTGGCCGGGCGGACGGCAAGGCCGCGTCCGGCCTCGTGGCCCAGGCGCTGGCGCGCGCGGACCTCGTCGCGCACGACGGGGCGCACTGAGGCCCGGGAGCCACCATGCTCGCCCGATCCGAGCCCGCCGGCCGCTTCACCCGCCGCGACGCCTGGCGCCTGCTGGGCGCATCGCTGCTGCTGGTCGCCGCGATGTCAGCGATCCTGGGCGTCGACTTCCTGCCCGCCCAGACCCAGCTCGAGGTGGGCAAGCCGGCACCAGCGCTCGTGCTGACGCCCCGGGCCGGGCAGTACGAGAGCAACGTCCTCACGGAGGCCGCACGCCAGGCGGCACGTGACGACGTCCCGGACCAGTACGACTTCACGGCCGCGCAGGCGGAGGCGATCGCCGGCCAGCAGGCGCGCGAATTCGAGGGGCTGGTCAAGCCCGTCGATGCCGCCTTCGGCGACGAGGTGACGCCGGAGGACCGTGTCACGCTCCTGGAGCGGGCCATCCCCGGGCTGTCCGCCGAGCAGCGGGCGACGCTCGTCGGGCTCGCGCCGGAGCGCTGGACCGTGGTCCGGACGGAGGCCGCCCGGGTCCTTGACACGCTGCTGCGCACGGAGCTCAAGGAACCCCAGGTCCCGGCCGTCCGCGGCGGCCTGGCCGGTCGGATGTCCACCGACCTCACGGTGGATGAACGGCAGCTCGCCGCGGCCCTGATCGACGATCTGCTGGTTGCCAACTCGTCCTACGACCCCGTGCTCACCGAGACCCGCCGCGACCAGGCGGCGTCCGCGGTCGAGCCGGTGATGCGGGAGTGGGAGGACAACGAGGTCATCGTCCGCGCCAACGATCGCGTGAGCGAGGAGGCCATCGAGGCGATCGACTACTTCGGCCTCAACGCCGGCGGCCTGGACGTGGCCCGGCTGATCGGGTTCATCGTGCTGTCGATCCTGGTCGTCGGCCTGCTGCTGACCTGGACCTGGCGCTTCCGGCGCGAGTTCTGGCACCGCAACAACGTGCTGCTCCTGCTCGCGCTGCTGCTGCTGGTCGCCGTGTTCGCGCTCAAGCTCACGGCGGACCGCGCCTGGCTCCCGTACGCGCTGCCACTGGCGGCGGTCGGGATGCTGGTCACGGTGCTTCTCGACGCCGGGGCCGCGATGGTGCTGACCGCACTGGTCGCGGTGCTCGCCGCCGCGGTCAACGGCGCCGGGCTGGAGCTCGCAGCGTACGTGCTGATGGGCGGCATCGCGGGGATCGTCACCGTCCGGCGGGGGGAGCGGCTCGCGGTGTTCGTGCAGGCGGGCTTCGCCGTGTTCATCGTCAACGCGCTGGTGGTGGCAACGTTCGCGCTGCTGGGCGACCAGGACGTCCGGGGCCTGCTGGAGCTGCTGGCCGCATCGGCGGTGTCGGCGGGCGGCGCGGCGGTGGCGGCCGTCGGCAGCTTCGCCGTGATCGGATCGGTGTTCGGGATCCTGACGGTGTTCCAGCTGCTCGAGCTGGCGAACCCCTCCCAGCCCCTGCTGCGCCGGCTCCTGGTCGAGACGCCGGGCACCTACCACCACTCGCTGATGGTGGGCAACCTCGCCGAGCGGGCGGCCGAGGCGATCGGCGCCGACACCCTGCTCGCCCGCGTCGCCGCCTACTACCACGACGTGGGCAAGCTCTCGAACCCGCCCGCGTTCATCGAGAACCAGGCCGGCGGCGACAACATCCACGATGAGCTGGACCCCGAGACGTCCGCCCAGCTGCTCAAGAGCCACGTCAGCGAGGGCATCGACATCGCGTACCGGTCGGGGCTGCCCAAGGCGCTGATCGCGTTCATCCCGCAGCATCACGGGACCGCGGTGATGTCCTACTTCCACGCCCGGGCGCGGGAGCAGGCGGCGGCGCCGTACGGGGGCCTCGAGACGGCCGAGGGCCGCAAGGCGGCCGAGGCGGTGGCCGCTGCCAAGTTCCGCCACGGCGGGCCGAAGCCGCAGTCGCGCGAGGCGGCGATCATCATGCTGGCCGACTCGGTCGAGGCGTCCGTCCGCTCGCTCTCGTCCCGCGACGAGCCGGCGATCCGGGCGATGGTGTCGCGGATCATCGAGGAGCGCATCTCTGACGACCAGTTCGACGAATGCGACATCACCCTGCGCGACATCGAGCTGATCCGCGAGGCGTTCGTGGGCCAGCTGCTGGGCATGTACCACCAGCGGATCGCCTACCCGCAGAACAAGGTGGTGGAGCTGGAGTCGCGGCGCGCGTCGGGCGAGCGCTAGGAGCCCGGGCTCGGGGCGCCGCGGCCGGCGTGCGTCTCACGCACGCTTTTCGCACCGCCATGCGCGGATCGTGCGTCGCACGCACGGACACGGCACGATTCGTGCCCCCGAACGGCCGGGATCCGTCCTCCGCGTGCGCACCACGCACGGACGCGACCCGCTGACCCGGAATCCGTGCGTGCGACGCACGGCGAAGCCGGCCGGGACCGGCGGGCGTACCGTGTCGCCGTGCAGAGCCTCTACCTCGGCCCGTGGCGGATCGACGTCGAGCGGCGTGACGGTGTCCCGCGGCTGCTTCCCGCGACGGCCCTCGCCCGCGTGATCGTCGCCGCGCTCGAGGCCGCTGGCGCGCCCCGGCCCGCCTCGCTCGGTTTGATCCTCGCCGACGACGGGGAGCTGGCGGTTCTCAACGAGCAGCACATGGGCAAGGTCGGGCCCACCGACGTCCTCTCGTTTCCCCTGCTGCCGCCGGAGGCGTTCCCGTCACACCCCGGCGCACCCGCCGCGGGCGCGCCCGTCAAGCCGTTCGCGCTGCCGCCGGGCACCCGCCGGCACCTGGGCGACATCGTCGTCTCGGTCGAGCGGGCGATCGACCAGGCCGCGGCCGGCCGTGGCGGTCAGACCGGCAACATGCGCTGGGACGCGCACGACGAGCTGCGCCTCCTGGTGACCCACGGCACGCTGCACGTCTGTGGCTGGGACCACGCCGAGCCCGACGAGGAGGCCGCGATGCGCGCCCTGGAGCGGAACCTGCTCGCGCCCTGACCGACCAGTGGCTCAGCCCCCGAGCCCCCGGATCGTCACCTCGAACGCCGGCAGGATGGTGCCCTGCGACGCGACGACCGAGGACTGCAGCACGGCCGGCTCCCAGCGGTACGTGCCGGGCGTCACGACACGCGCCAGGTAGCGCAGCGTCTGGACGGGCCGCCGCGGGTCGCGGTACACGCAGAAGTCCACGCGCTGGCCCACCACGCGCCACGGCGTGGCCACGTACCGGTTTGACACCCCTTCGTCCTCCTCGGCTTCCTCCCAGCGCCCGGACGTGCCGATCGGCACGAGGCCCGACGGCGCGAGGTCCGTCAGCCGCCAGCAGCCCTGGTCAGCCTCGGGGCCGAGCTCCACCCGGAACGTGACGACCACGGTCTGCGCCGGGCCGATCGTCCCGGACGGCGTCACCGTCCGGTCCAAGGACTGGCCCGCGGGCGGCGTGAGGTCGTCGGCCTCGACGGGGCCGTCCCACTCCGAGACGACGAGCACCGAGCCGCTGACCGGGTCGATCCGCAGACCCGCCCGCTGCGCGGGGGTCACCGCGAACATGACCGGCGCGTCGCCGGTGATGGTGCGCTCGGTGCGCGTGCCGTCGATGGTGACAGCGGCCACGGCCGTCGCCTTGGGCATCCGGTCGGCCCAGTAACGGGCCGCGATGGCCCGCTCGAGCTCGACCAGGGTGTCCGCCGGCGGGTGTGCCACGACCTCGGCGTCCATCTCCGCCGCCGTCGGGTCGCCCAGGGCGGCCGCGACGATGGCGAGCCGTGCCGTGACAATCGCCGTCTGCTCGGCCGTGCCCACCTTGACCCGGACCCACGGTCCCAGCCGCTCGCCGTACCGGCCGAGCAGGTCGAGGTAGGTCTCGCGGGCGAGCGCGTCGTCGCCGACCGCGAGGGCCGCAAGGGCGACCATGACGCGCTGCGAGGGCGTGAGGTCCGCCCGCGCCGCCGCGGCCGTGACCTCGGCGATCGACGCCTCGCCGAGCGCCGCCCGTCCGAGCAGCGCGTACAGCTCGCGATCGACGGGCATGCCACCGTCGTCGTCCACGTCGGAATCCTCGAAGTACCAGTGGAGGCGATCGCGGTTGACGCGGGGATCGCCCGAGAACGCCGCCATCGCCGACAGCTCCAGGTCTGCCGAGGCATACGGCAGCAGGCCCACCCCCTGGTCGTCCTGGAACAGCAGGAGGTCCGGCTCGGGCAGGCCCGGGCTGTCGGGGATCCCGAATCCCTCGGCCAGCAGGTCGCGGGCGATGGCCGCGGCGAGCGCCCGGTCGGCCCGGTACGGCTCGGCCACGGCCAGCTCGCGTAGGAGCGGAACGACGCGACCGCGCCCGGCGTCGACCAGGGTCACGCGGGTGAGGCCCGAGCCACCGTCGACGGTGGTTGCGGCGACGAGCTCGACGGACTCCGTGTGCGACCGGGTCGTCCGGGTCTCCACGACCTCGAAGGTCCGGACCAGCGCGTCGGACCGGATCGTGGACCCGGTGCCGGTGGACGCCTCGATCCGCAGCCGGTGCGTGCCGACGGCCAGCCTCGGCAGCGCGATCTCGACGGGTTCGAATGCCGTGCCCCGGGCCGTGGCGCCGGCCATCGGCAGGGTATCGGACGAGACCCTGAACGTGACCGGGTCGCCGGCCCCCAGGGCGGTTCCGTACGCGCGCAGCCGGATCACCGGCCGGTCCACGGCCAGGTACTCGGGCGCGACGATGGCCTCCGCGAAGAACGGCAGGCCGACGGGGATCGACACGCCGCCCCGGCCCGCGAGCAGACCGGGCGTCACGGCGGATGCCAGGACCCGCCACGAGGTGAGGTCGTCCGACAGGTCGAACGAGACGCTGGCTCGCCCGTCGGCCCCGGTGGTCACGATCCGCGCCAGGAGCCAGTCGCGGAAGTCGGTCCGGTCCTCGCCGCCACCCGTGGTGTCGCCCTTGCCGTCGCCGTAGCCGGGGTCCGGGCTGGCGTGCGACCAGGCCGACGCCAGGAGGCCACTGCCGGTCGAGGCGTACAGGGCGCCGAGCGGGTCGTCGACCCGGGCCGCCCCGATCGTGAACAGCTTCTCGTCGATCGCGCGCACGAACACGGAGGCCGACACGGGTCGCCCGGAGGCGTCGAGCGTCCGGATGGTGATCGTCGCCCGGTCGCCGGGCACGTAGCGCGCGCGGTCCGCGGTCAGCCGGACGTCCAGCGACCGGTCCGCCGTTCGCAGGGTCGCGTCGAAGCCGCTCAGGTCCACCTCATAGCCGGTGCCGGTGAACCGCACGCCGGCGATGCGGGCGTTGGGCACGAGCCCCCGGGTGAACCGGGTCGCGAACCGCCCGCCGTCCTGGACAGAGACGCTCCGGAGCCCGCGTGCCATGACGGCGAACAGGTACCGGTTCACCTGGGCGTCCTCGATGCCGTTCCGGAACCGGACGCTGACCGTGTCGCCGACGTGGTACTCGCCGTAGCCGTCGCCCGTTGCCGTCGAGGCCACGTACGGCTCGTTGTCCTCGTACGAGCGCTCGGCCCATGCGCTGGACCGGTTCATGATCCGCCGCCCGCCCTCGTCGGTGTACCTGGCCCGGACCACGTACCAGCGATCGCCGCCGGTCACCGTCATCGACATTCGGAAGGTCCCGTCGGCGCCGGTGGTCACCCGCCTGGTGCCGAGCTCGACCTTGCGCTCGCTCACCTCGTACACGGGCACCGTCCGCTTCGCGATGAAGTCGTAGCGGGTCCCTGTCTTGCGGACGATCGGGATGACCTCGGTCACCCGCAGCGCCACGCTCGCGCCTGCGCGCGGGTCGCCCCGCGGGTCGACGGCCCACAGGTCCACGCCCGGCACGTCGTAGCGGTCGAACACCACGTCGTGGACGCCGCCCCAGACGACGAGGCGCCGGCCGGTCAGCGTGCTCTCGGCATCGAGCACGGCAGTCGACCGGAAGACCATGATCGGCAGGTCCGCCGACACGTCGCCCTCCTCGGGCTCGTTCGCCCGGACGTACGCGAGCACCTCCGACCACTGCTCGGTGTCGTACTCGTCCGGCTCGCCCAGGCGCAGCATCAGCGACGCAGTTGCGGTGCCCGCGGTACCGGTCGGCCGGATGATCGGGACGCTTCCGGCATCGTCGTCATCGTCGCTCGAGCTCACGTAGCGCAGGTCCGCGCCCACGACCGGCGTGCCCTCGTAGAACGTGGCAGCCGCCGCCACCGGCACGCTCGTCCCGGACAGTACGGCCCGGTGCGGGGTGGACAGCGCGATCCGCCAGGCCGGCTTCGCGATCGGGCCGATCTCCAGCCATGCCGCGGCCACCGTAGTCCCGCCGACGCGCACCGACACCGTATAGCTGCCGGCCGGGATGTCGGCGAACGTCAGCCGCGCGAGGAACGCCCCACTCCCGTCCGGGGTCGCGCTCGCCGATGCGACCGCCGGCTGCGACACGGAGCCGCCGTAGTCGTCGGCGACCAGGCGCACGTCGACCGAGCCGGGAACGTCAAGGGTGTCCCGATCGCGCACCACGCCCCACACGTTGATCGTGTCGGATACGCGGTAGCGCTCGCGGTCGAGCGTCAGCAGGTGCCACCAATCGTCGTCGCTGTCACTGGCGCATCCGTAGCAGTAGCCGTTCCGAGCCAGGGGCGTGAACACGGTGCGACCGCCCGATCGGACGATCGCGAACGAGTCCGTGCCGTCCTCGGCGTCGGCGACGAGCGAGGCGGGCGACCGCCCGACAACCAGGCCCTCGGCGTCCGTGCGCCCGAACGACCGGCCGGCGATCGACACCCGCGCACCAGCCACGGGCTGGTTCGTGCGCAGGCTGTTGACCCACACGAGGCTGCGGGTGCCGCTGACCATCGAGAAGGCCGCGAGGTCGGTGACCTGGAGGATCGTCTGGCGCGAGATGCCCGCGTGCGTCAGCGTGACGACGTACCAGCCGGCCCGGAGCACCTTCGGCACGCGCAGCCAGGCCACCGACTCATCCTCGAACGGGTGGAGGCGGAGCGTGCCGCGGACGACCAGGCCGAGCGACACCGTGTCCACCGGCGTCGTGCTAGTGCGGACCGTCCAGTCGGGGGCCGCGCGGAGGCGGCGATAGGCGTCGATGGCGGCCGTGAGGCCGGGCAGGCGATGCACCCGGACGGCGAGCTGCGTGACCTGCTCCGCCGGGGCGCCGTTCTCGTCGTCGTAGTCGGCGTCGAGGCGGACGCTGACGACCGGCCGCTCGTCGGTCGCTGCGTCGAACAGCGCCCGGGCGGCGGTCATGTGGACGCGGGAGACCTTCGCGCCGGTGGTCTCGAACCGGATCACCGCGTCATCGGCGAGGGTCATGCCGGTCCCGGGCAGCGGCAGGCCGTGCCGGACGATCACCGTGTAGAGCCGGCTGCGGGCCAGCGGATCGGCGGGCACGAACACGAACGTCAGGCCGTGCTGCTCGAAGCGGCCGGCCACGGCAGGCGTGATCGAGAAGTTGGACCGCAGGTCCGCGAGCCGGACGCCGGGCTGGTCGAAGGTGATCTCGATGCCGGTGTCCCGCGGCACGTCCGAGGTCGCGTCGCGCGGGAGCGTGGACGCGACCCGCAGCGGCCAGGCGGCCTGGACGGCCCACGCCGCCTCGGTCGTCCCGTCCGCCCGGACGAGCTCGAACCGGTAGACCTGGCCGCGGCGGAGCGGTGCGGCCGGCCGGAGGAGGGCCGTGTCGCCGCTCACGTCAGCCACCCGGAGCTCGAGCGCGGGCGTGGCGACGAGCCGCCTCGCGAGCTGGCGCACCGGGGTCCCCGCGAGGCTCGTCAGCCGGAAGGCCGTCGACGGCGCGACGCTGGCCGGGCCCGCCTTCGTGGCCTCGAGGGACGCGACCCGCGCCAGGACCGGCAGGTCAAGCCGGGTCCAGCCGGCGGTCCCGGGGGAGCTCGTGGGCAGCGGCGTGATGCCCGGGGTTGCCTGGACCGAGGCCGCCGGCGACGGGACGTGGGTCGCGCTCGGCGAGGTAGGCGACACCGTGGGTGCCGGCGATGCGCACGTCGCGATCAGCGACGCGATCACGAGGAGGATCGGCAGTGCGCCGACCCTCCGATCGCTCCGCGGGGGGATCGATGCTGAACGCCGAAGGGTGACGCCGCTCATGTCCGTGCTCCAAGCCGCCGCATGGCAGAGGTTGGGCCATCGGCCGCGGGTGTGACGCCCCGAGGAGGTGGCGCGTTACACCCGGCGGCCGGCGGCAGGCGGCCGGCGGTGCGTGGCGCCGGCCGTCGGCAGGTGCTGGCTCGCCGGAGCTCAGTACTCCGCGACGAACCAGCCGACGTAGGTCCTGGAGGTGGTCGAGGCGACCTTGGTGAGGTACATCCGTGCCTTGCCCGGCGACGGGTACCTGGTTCGCACGGCCGCGACCGACACACCCGGTCGATGGGTCTGGAGCGTGGCGTGGACCACGCTGCTGGCAGCCAGGCCGCCCGATGACCCCTTGCCCGGTCGTGCTCTCGCCAAGGACGCCGACGCCCGACGCCTTGCCGATGAACCCCGCCTCCTGGTCGCCGGGGGTGGTGTTCTCGATCAGGGTGTACGTGGTCGCCGTGTGCTGGATCTCACCTCGGTGGACATCACTCGCTCCTCTCTATCCCTAGCTCGAGGGGTAGGTGCGATGGTCAAACGACGCCGGCGTGGTGTTCGCGCACGCGCTCCCGGCCGGCCCTCCGCGGGCCAGGATCCACTCGGTCGGGACCCCCTCGCTCGTGCCGGGCGCGACGTTGAAGT
>MGOE01000145.1:364-1414 GCA_001797035.1 Chloroflexi bacterium RBG_16_72_14 | reverse complement strand
GAGGCGGGCATGCCGAAGATCTCCCCGGTCATGTCGAAGGCGAAGCCTGCCCAGAAGTACCCGTCCTGGTCCGGATTGATCGTGCGGGTATGGTGGATGAACAGGTTGCCGTTGAGGACCGGGACCGCGTCCGACACGGTGAACGTCAGGGGCCCGATGTAGTCGACGCCGCTGGCGACGCCGGTCGCCGGCCCGGTGAACTTCCACCAGAACGTGTACTGGCCTTCCTCGAACGTCCCCGGCTCGACCTCGACCGTCCACTGCGAGACCATCAGGCCATAGCAGCGCGAGTCGGGGTTGAACGCGGCGACCGAGGTCGGGAAGACCATCGCCATCGCGACGGCAAGCGACAGGGCGAGACGCATCGCACGCCTCATGGCTGCAACCTCCTGGGACGCGATCCGATCCGGGTCGGTCTCGCCAGTGGCTCAGCGCGGTCGGGGCGACCGTTGCGGGACCGCGCGTCTCTGCCTCCCGTGCCAGTGATGACGCGCCAGGGCCGGGAGCGTGACATGCCGTGGGGCGGGGGGAACCGGGCGGGCCCCGCCATGACGCGGCAGGTACCATCAAGCCAGGCCCCTGCAGATCCTGCCGGGGCCGTTCGAGGTGCTCGGTGAAGCTCGTCATCGGCCTGGGGAACCCGGGCGGCCAGTACGCGCAGACGCGCCACAACATCGGCTGGATGGTCCTGGACCGGCTCGCGGACCGGGCCGGGCGATCCGGCCGCGGCCGCCAGCGCGACGCTGCCGAGAGCATCCAGATCCGCCACAAGGGCCTGGATCTCGTGCTCGCCAAGCCCCTGACGTACATGAACGACTCCGGGATCGCCGTCCGCAAGCTGCTCGCGCGCGAGCGGGTACCGCTCCTTGACCTGCTCGTGGTCGCGGACGACTTCGCGCTGCCGTTCGGGAAGCTGCGGTTCCGCGAGGGCGGGTCCCACGGCGGGCACAACGGGCTCCGTTCGATCATCGAGGAGCTGGGGACCGAGAAGATCGGCCGGTTGCGGGTGGGGATCGGCGAGCCGGGGCGGGGCGCCGTGGACCACGTGCT
>MGOE01000145.1:0-328 GCA_001797035.1 Chloroflexi bacterium RBG_16_72_14 | reverse complement strand
GCCGATCCTGCTCGATGCCGCGGCGGATGCGGTCGAGGCATGGGCGCGCGAGGGCACGTCGAAAGCCGCCAACCGGTTCAACGCATTCGAGCTCCAGGTCCCGGCGACCGGCGAGGAGGGCGATGCCGCGCCGAAGCCGGGCGAGATCGGCGGGCCGGCCGACGATGCCGGGATCCGACGGACGAAGACGGGCTGGCGCCGGATCCTGGGCGGCCGCGAGGAGGGCGCAGGGGACGGCGACGGCGGCGGCCGGCGGTGACGGACCGGTACCGCGGCCGGACAACCCGCGAGCGGAAGCTCGCGGAGAAGGTCGCGCGGGAGTGGGCGG
>MGOE01000144.1:5252-6896 GCA_001797035.1 Chloroflexi bacterium RBG_16_72_14 | reverse complement strand
TGCTCCGCCTCGTGGCGGCCGGCTGGGGCAACGCGCGGATCGCGGAGCACCTGGCGATCAGCGCCAAGACGGCGTCGGTCCACGTATCGAACATCCTCGGCAAGCTGGGCGTGGAGAACCGGGTCGAGGCGGCCGCGCTCGCGCACCGGCTGGGCGTAGTCGGAGAGGCGCCGGGGACGGGCGACGGATCCACGGGCGGTGGCCCGGCGGGCGACGGACCGGCGGGCGGCCGGCGGTGACGGTGGCCCGCGAGAGGGGTACGGTGGCCGGGTGACCGCCAACGCCGTGCCGGGGTTCCTGCCCAGCGTCCACGGGCTCCGGTTTCCCAACGCGTTTCCGCCCGGCCCCACGGTCAGGCTCGGGCCGCTCGACACCCGCATCCTCGGCTTCGGCGACGCGGCCGCGGGCCTGTGCGGCGGCATGGCGCTCACGGCCCGGGACCTGTTCGAGGCGGGTATCGAAGCCCCGCCCGACAGCGTCCCGCCGGCGAATGGCGCGCCCCGCTTCCGGGCCCTCGTGCGGCGGCAGGTCGAATCGCTCGACTGGTTCCGCGTCCCGCTCCGCTACCTCGACCTGCAGGCGCTGCGACCCGATCCGCCGCGAAAGCTGGCCGCGCTCCTGGGCCGCGAGCCGCCGCGGGTCGTCGCCGTGCTCGAGGAGTGGCCGCGCATCCGGCGCGAGATCGATGCCGGCCATCCGCCCGTCGTGGGCCTCGTGCGCTGGTCCGGCAACGACCCGTGGGCGCTGACCCGGAACCACCAGGTCCTCGCCTTCGCCTACGCGGCCGACGAGGGATCGATCACGATCCGGGTCTACGATCCCAACCACCCCGGCCGCGACGACGTGGGGCTGCAGGTGTCGATCGACGCCGCCGACGCCGCCGACACCCCCGCCGACGCCGACCGGCCCCGGCGCGACCGGATCCGCCTGGCGCAGTCCACCGGCGAACCCCTGCTGGGCTTCTTCCGCCAGCCCTATCCCCCGCCCCGCTCCGTCCGCGCCTGGAGGCCGACCTGATGGACCCCCTCACGTTCGACGTTCCCGCGAGCCGCGACGCGGAGTTGGCCGGCAAGCCCGGCGTCGTCCGGTTCCTCGAGCTGCCAGAGCGCCGGTTCGTGATGATCGATGGCGAGGGGCCGGCCGGCGAGGCCGGCTTCGCGCCCCGCATGCCGGGTCTCTACGCGACCGCCTGGACGCTGCGCTTCGCGCTCAAGCGGCGGGGCGTGGTCACGAAGGTCGGACCGCTCGAGGGCCTGTGGTGGACCAGCGACGGCATCCTCGACCTCGACGTCATCTTCGGGCCGGGCGAGCGCGGTACGTGGCGCTGGACGCTGCTCATCGCGCTGCCGGACGAGGCCCATGACGAGGAGCTCGAGGCGGGCCTGGGTGCCGGGCGGGGGAAGCTGGCCTCGCCCCACCGAGAGAACCTCCGAATCGAGCCGTTCGCCGAAGGGCGGGTGGCCCAGGTGCTCCACCTCGGCCCGTACGCCGAGGAGCGGCCCACCATCGAGCGCCTCCACGCCGCGATCGCCGAGGCTGGTCTCCGCCCGCGCGGGCGGCACCACGAGATCTACCTGGGCGACCCCCGCCGCGGCGACCCGGCCAAGGTCAGGACCCTGCTCCGGCAGGCGGTCGGATAACCGC
>MGOE01000144.1:4721-5228 GCA_001797035.1 Chloroflexi bacterium RBG_16_72_14 | reverse complement strand
CTGGCCGCTTGCCGGCTGGCCGTTCGCCGCCTGCCCAACAGGCCGTTCGTTCACCGTCGGCCCGTTCGCCGCCTGCCCAACAGGCCGTTCGGGCGCCGCGACCCGCCCGCCTGCCCAACAGGCGTCCGAATGGAGACGCCCGTCCTGGCGCCTGCCCAGCAGGCAAGACGGCGAGGATCCAGGGCCAACCCGTTGATCCTGCCCGTTGGCTGGGCCGGGTTGACACGATCTTCATTCGGACGCCTGCCGAGCAGGCAGCAGACCGGGAACCGGCGATCGGCGCGGCGCGGCGACTCGGCGATCACCCCCGGCGCATCGTCGTGCCGGCGCTCGGCCCGGCGGGCGCCTCGGCCGCGGGAACTGGGGCCTCGGCCACGGCCCGCTCCGCCCCACACGAGTAGCAGCGGCCGGAGGACTCCACGTTCCGGGAGCGGCACGCCGCGCAGAACCACGGGCTCTGCGGCAGGTTCGGCCGCCGCCGGAGGACGAACGCGGTGACCCGCGCCC
>MGOE01000144.1:1743-4714 GCA_001797035.1 Chloroflexi bacterium RBG_16_72_14 | reverse complement strand
ATCGCGCGCCCGTCCGCGGCGAGCTCGTCCAGCACCGCCAGCAGGCCCCGCCGGAGCGCGACGCCGACGAGGCCGGTGGCCACGCCGACGAGCACGGCCCCGATCACGGTGGCAGGAGACAGGTCGATCCCGGCCGGGGTGACGATCGGGTTCACGGTCGAGATCTTCCGCCGCCGGCCCGCGCCGCGCAAGCACGCTCGCTACAGCGCCGGCAGCACCTGCGCTTCGGCCTGGGCGCCTGCGAACAGGTCGCCGACCTCGGCCACCCGGTCGGGCATCGTGCGGATCGTCCAGCGGTCCGGGCGCAGGTCCGGGTCGTCCAGCTCGGACCAGCGGATGGGGGCCGAGACCGGTGCGCCGGGCCGAGGCCGGACGGCGTAGGGGGCGACCAGCGTCTTGATCGCCGCGTTCTGCGTGTAGTCGAGGCGCGCCCGGCCGCCGCGCTCCGCCTTCGCCCACTCCCACGACACGAGGTTCGGCGCGGCCGCCCCGACAGCCCGCGACAGCTTCTCGACCCAGGCCGAGGTGTCGGCGTAGGTGTACCGGCCGCGCTCGACCGGGATCCAGGCCTGGATGCCCCGGGAGCCGGTAAGCTTGGGGTACGCGCGCACGCCGAGGTGCTCGAGCGCCGTCCGGTACAGCCGGGCGAGCAGCAGCGCCTGCTCCCAGGTCGTGCTCGTACCCGGGTCGATGTCGATGAGGGCGAAGGTCGGCGTCCAGGGGTCGTCGCGAGTGGACGTCCAGGCGTGGATCTCGAACGCCGCCTGGTTGCCCAGCCAGCACAGCGTGGCGGCACAGTCCGCGACCAGGTGATCGTTGGCCGCCCGGTCCTCCCGCTCGCGGAACCCCGTCTCGTGCCAGATCGTGAGCCACCGCGGCGCGTGGGCGGGGATGTCCTTCTGCCAGAAGCCCGGGGAGCCGGCGCCGTTGGGGAAGCGCTGGAGGTTGAGCGGGCGGTCCGCGAGGTGGGGCAGCATCGCCGGCGCGATCCGGGCGAAGTACCGGATCAGGTCGCGCTTGGTGAGCGCGGGCTCGTCGACGCGCTCGCGGGGCGGGAACAGCATCTTGTCGAGGTTGGTGAGCTTGAGCTCCTGGCCCGCGACCTGCCAGGGGCCCTCGGCCTTCATGGCCTCGAGGGCCGCGAGCTCGCCTTCGGTCACGACCCAGCTCGGATCCGATGGGGCCCGACCCCCGCCGTCCGACTCGCGGGGGGTCATCGAGAGCGCAGGAGACGCCGCCGAAGGATCGGGGAACGCCGCCGCTGCGTCGCGATCTGCCTTCACCGGGTCAACGGCCCGCTCTCGGACCGCCTCCCGCGGGTCCCGTCCGCGATCCAGGCCCTTGAACGACGTCTGGCGGACGTGCCCGTCCCGCGTCCAGCCGCCGATCTCGGCGCGGATCACGAGCTCCGGGCGGACCCAGCGCACGCCTGCCAGGTCGCCGCCCCAGCGGCCCCGGTAGTCGGGCGGGGGTGCCGGGTCGAACGGCGGCGCCTCGACCTCCAGCGCGTCGAGCAGCGTCCGCAGCTCCCGCCGCGTCCGGCCGTCGAAACCCGAGCCCACCTTGCCCGCGAACCGCAGCCGCTCGCCCTCGTACACGCCGACCGCGACCGCGCCCAGGTCCTTCGCGTTCCCCTCGCCAGGCGTCCAGCCGCCGACGACCAGCTCCTGCTCCGGCCGGGCCTTGAGCTTGAGCC
Organism: Chloroflexi bacterium RBG_16_72_14; assembly: GCA_001797035.1. GTDB lineage: Bacteria > Chloroflexota > Limnocylindria > Limnocylindrales > CSP1-4 > CAIXZV01. Next base: position 3,018 of record MGOE01000144.1, on the reverse strand, counting down.
ACGACGTGACCCGCCGGCCTGGCTCGTAGCGGGACCGCCGCTGCTTGGCCACGATGCCCTCGAGGCCCTGTGCGGCGGCGGCCTCGAAGAACGCGACGCCCTCCGTATCCACGTGGGCCGCGAAGCGGACGCGGGCGTTCGGGCGGAGGACCAGCTCCAGCAGCCGCTTGCGCTGCTCGAGCGGGACGTCGACGAGGGTGCGTCCGTCGAGGTGGAGCAGATCGAACGCCTGGTAGACGAGCGGCGGCACCGTGCGACCGGCCCGCCCCTCGCTGATCCGCAGCTGGAGCAGCGAGAAGTCCGGGCGCCCGTTCTCGTCGAGCGCGACCACCTCGCCGTCCACGATCGCCTCCCGGGCCTCGATCCAGGTGGGCGGCGTGAGCAGCCGCGGGAAGTACACCGACGCGTCGTTGCCGTTGCGGGTGAACAGCTCCACCTTCCCGTCGCGCACGACGGCCTCGACGCGGTAGCCGTCCCACTTGACCTCGAACAGCCAGTCCTCGTCGCGGAACGGCCGGGTGGCGAGCGACGCCTTCATCGGCTCGAGGTAGCGGGGCATCGTGGCCTCGCGGGCGCCGGCGAGGTCGATCTCCGCGGTCGCCGCGGGCATCTCGGACACCCAGATCGCCGGGGCGTTCGCCTTGACCTCGTCGTTGGTACGGCCGGACTTGACGCTCTGCAGGTGGTCCTCCGCGTCCCAGCCGGCCACGGCGTCGGCGTCCCGCTTGTGGATCAGGAGCCACTGCTCGCCCTCGTCGTCTTCGAACGCGGTGCGCGGCGCGGTGCCGGGACGGCGGCTCGTGCGGACGATCGTGAACCGGCCCCGAAGCTTCGTTCCGGACACGCGGAACTTGAGCTCGCCGTTCGCGATGGCCGCGGCCGGGTCCGGCGTCTCGGCCTCGGGCTCCCAGGTGCCCCAGTCCCACACGATGACGTCGCCCGCGCCGTACTGGCGGGCCGGGATCACGCCCTCGAAATCGAAGTACTCGAGCGGGTGGTCCTCGACGTGGACGGCCATCCGGCGGGTCGCCGGGTCGAGGGTGGGACCCTTGGGCACCGCCCAGGACACGAGGACGCCGTCGATCTCCAGCCTGAAGTCGTAGTGCAGGCGGGTGGCCCGGTGCCGCTGGACGACGAACCGGCGCCGCGCGCCGGGCGCGGGCGCCCCCGACGGCGTCGGCGCGGGCGTCGACGGTGCCGGCTCCGGCGTCTTCGCGAAGTTGCGCTTGCGGCGGTACTCCTCGAGCGGCATCGGTGGAGTATGCCGCGCTGTGG
>MGOE01000144.1:1371-1724 GCA_001797035.1 Chloroflexi bacterium RBG_16_72_14 | reverse complement strand
GCCGGCGGAGCGCGTCCGCCACCGGCGCGAACGCCAGGACGCCGTCGATCGAGTTCGGGCGCAGCTGGACCTGGACGTGCGAGATCCCAAGGGCCGCGTACCGATCCAGGCGCCCCAGCACCTCCGCCACCGAGAACCCTGCGCCCGTCTCCACCAGCGTCTCCGCCGATCGCGTGAGCGTCCGCGGGGCGCGGCCGGCGGCCTCGCACGCGGCGTCGACGGCGGCCACCATCGGAGCGAGGTCCTCCGGCGAGCGCATGCCGGCGTTCCACTCGTCGGCGAGCTCGGCGGCCAGGCGCAGCATCCGCGGGCCGGCCGCGCCCACCATGACCGGGAGCCCGCCCGGGCGCGGC
>MGOE01000144.1:0-1334 GCA_001797035.1 Chloroflexi bacterium RBG_16_72_14 | reverse complement strand
GCCGGCCCGCGTGGTCCGCCCGACCCGTCCGGAGCATCGAGGTGACGATCCGCAGCCCGTCCTCGAACCGGTCGAACCGCCGCTCCCAGGGAAACCCGTAGGCGCGGAACTCCGGCTCGTTCCAGCCCGCGCCGAGGCCCAGGATCACGCGCCCGCCGGAGACCTCGTCGAGCGTCTCGGCCATCCTCGCGAGCATCGCCGGGTTGCGAAACGGGACGGCGGTCACGTACGTGCCCAGGCGCACGCGCGAGGTCGCGGCCGCGAGCGCGGACAGCAGCGTCCACGACTCCCAGGCGCCGCTCCACTCGCCGCCCGGGTCGCCGAAGCCCACGTGATCGCTGATCCAGACGGCGTCGAGGCCCATCGCCTCGGCGGCCGTCGCCATCGCGCGGATGTCGGTCCAGCGCGGCGTGCCGCCGTCCATCGAGCCCTCGACGTAGGGGAGGTTGAGCCCCAGCGTCGGGCGGCCGTGGGTCACGCGGCGCGTCGGTCAGTGGTCATGCAGCGAGTATGCCAAGGTCCCGCCCCGCGGTGACCGATGGCGGATGGAGGGATGGTTGCCCCGGCGCAGACTCGGCGCTCGCCGGGCATGGTGCCCGGGCTGGAGGGACCCTGATGCACGCTCAGCACCTGCGCGTCACGCCGCGCGTCGAGCGGCCGCGCTACGTGTGGCTCGCGATCGCGCTCGAGATCTTCACCGCCGCGCTTGCCATCCCGGTGGGCCTGATGTTCCTGTCCGACCCGACGGGCGCGTCCATGGGCCTGCCGCGCGGCTGGATCGAGGCGACGCCGTTCGGGTCGTACGTGCTCCCGGGGATCTACCTGTTCTCGATGAACGGGATTGGGATGCTCGTCCTGGCCGGCGTGTCCGTGATGCGCCACTGGACGGCGCCGTGGCTGACCGGCGTGCTGGGCACCGGGCTCGTGATCTGGATCCTCGTCCAGGTCGCGGTCATGCCCGAGGTCATCTGGCTCCAGGGGCTGTTCTTCGTCGTGGGCGTCGTCCTCGACGTGGTCAGCGTGGCCTGGCTGCGGCTGACGGGCCAGCTGCGCCTCTGGTAGCAGCCGGCGTGGGCGGAAAACGGCAGATCGCGGCGTTCGCCCTCGCGTACCGCGTTCGCGACCGGTCCCACGTCCGCCCGTCCTGTCCTCCGGCACTGGCGCCCGACGGCTCGCCTCGCCAGCATCGAGCCGTAGCCGGGAGGTCGCCGTGCGCCGCGTGCAGCCTATCCACCTCGTCATCGCCTCGGTCGCCATCGCCGCGGCCGCGACCCTCCTCGCGCTCGCGCTCACGGCCGTCCGCCGGCGCCGTCGGTCGCTGGAGCCGGACGAGC
>MGOE01000143.1:3917-5382 GCA_001797035.1 Chloroflexi bacterium RBG_16_72_14 | reverse complement strand
CTTGCCCTTGATGCCGCGCAGGCACTTGCCCTCGCACTGCGTCTCCTGGGGGCAGACACGGCCGGTGACGCAGGGCAGCGCGTTGTCGTCGAGCAGGGATTCCGCGGCGCCGCGGAGATCCCCTTCCGCGACCAGGTCGATGAAGCGCGGGATGTTCACCCGCACCGGGCACCCGTCGATGCACACCGGGTTCTTGCACTGCAGGCAGCGTTCCGCCTCCGCCGCGGCCAGCAGGTGCGTGTAGCCGAGGTTGACCTCCTGGAAGTCCGTCGCGCGCACATCCGGCACCCGTTCGGGCATGGCGTAGCGGTCGATGGCCATGCGCTCACGCGGCTTGAGCTTCGGTCGCTCGCTCACCGGGAGGCCTCTGCCGGAGCGCCGGCCGCAAGGGTGTTCAGCATGCAGGGGCCGCGCTTGGCGAGGGCCTCCTGCTCGAAGCTGCGGTACGTGGCCAGGCGGTCGGCGAGCATCCCGAAGTCCACCCTGTGCCCGTCGAACTCCGGGCCGTCCACGCACGCGTAGACGGTCTCTCCGCCCACCGTGACGCGGCAGCCGCCGCACATCCCGGTGCCGTCCACCATGATCGCGTTGAGCGAGACGGTGGTCGGGACACCGTACGGGAGGGTCAGCGCCGAGACCGCCTTCATCATCGGCACCGGCCCCACCGCGTACACCGCGTCGATGCCCCCCGCGTCGAGCACGTCGCGCAGCGCCTCGGTGACGAACCCGGCTCGCCCGTAGCTGCCGTCGTCGGTGCAGGCGACGACCTCGCCCCAGCGGCGCAGCTCGTCCTCGAAGATGACCCATTCACGGGACCGCCCGCCGATGACGCTGGTGACGCGCACGCCGCCTTCGTGCAGACCTTGCGCGATCGGGTGCACGACGGCCGTCCCGACGCCACCGCCGACGCAGACGGCGTGGCCCGCCTCGATCAGTTCGGTCGCCTTGCCCAGCGGGCCGGCGATGTCGGTGATGGCGTCGCCGACTTCCAGTTCACACAGGTCGCTGGTCGTCTTGCCGACGGCCTGGATGACCAGGGTGATCGTGCCGGCGCCCGGATCAGCGTCGGCGATGGTCAGGGGGATGCGCTCCGCGCCGGGGCCGCGGCGCACGATCACGAACTGGCCCGGCTGGCGGACCTCCGCGATGCGCGACGCCGCGACGACGAAGCGTGCGACGGTGGGGGAGAGGACGGTCTTCTCGAGGATCGGATGCATATCGAACCAGTTCAGTGTGGATTTGACGTCACGATGGTCCGGCACGGCGCAGAGTAGCTCCACCGTCGAAGTGCACCCCGAACGGGGGCCGAACGTCACGACGCCGCGGGACTCTCGAGTGCGGGTCGGGCGGGCGCGCCGCCGTCGGGCGCGGGGACCGTCTTCCCCTTCGGCCAGTAGAGCTCCTTCTTGACGTGGAACTCGGGGAAGCCGTGATCCATGAGGATGGCTTCGACGTTGAGGATCAT
>MGOE01000143.1:0-3797 GCA_001797035.1 Chloroflexi bacterium RBG_16_72_14 | reverse complement strand
GCGGGACGCGAGACGGTGGGCACGTAGGTCACCGGGTACGTGCGGTCCCGCTGCCAGCCCTCGAGCAGGTCGCGGTAGCCCAGCTCGTCCGCGTAGCTCGCACCGTGGAGCACGACCGTCCGCCGCGGCTTCCCGGCCGCCAGGAGCTGGCGGATCATCGAGATGAACGGCGCGATACCGGTGCCGGTCGAGACGAAGAGATGCGTGCGGTCGTCGTCCGGCTCGAGGAGGAACTTGCCCTTGGGACCGATCATGCGCATCTCGTGGCCGACCGGCAGGCGCCACATCAGCGTCGTGAAGCGCATCACCGGCACGAGGCGGACGTAGAACTCGTAGCCCTCCTCGCCGGCCACGGCGGGCGCCGACGCCACCGAGTAGGGCCGCTGGACGAGCTTCCCGTCGACGTAGACGCCGATGGTCATGTACTGCCCCGGCTCGAAGGGCACCGGCTCGCCCTCGTAGCGGACCCAGAAGGTGGCCAGGTCCGAGGTCTGATCCTCGCGCCGCATGAGCCGGGCGTTGTAGTGCTCGGACTCGAGCGAGATGACGCGCGGGTCCTCGTGGTGGTGGGTCATGGACGCGGGATCCTCTGGCGGCGGACGCCCGTCCATGGTATCGGTCAGCCCGGATCGGGGCGGATCCTGTCGCGCGGCAGGCACAGGCCGCGGAGGCGGTCAGGCTCCGACGGGGGGCAGCCCCGCGGGTGCTACGGCGACGTCGCCGCGTCCTTGGCCAGCTCCAGGAGGCGGCGTGTCAGGGTCTCGTGGTCTATGAGGCCGGGCACGACTTCGACGACGCGCCCGTCGGCATCGATGAGGATGGTTCCGAAGATGCTCATCTTGAGACGCTGGGGGATAGCGTCGTCGACTGCGAGGATCACCTGTAGATCCTTGATGCCGAGCTTCGCGAGCAGGTCCCGCGTCCAGCCCGGCGTCGGTTCGCCGTTGCTGATGACGACGAACGACGCGGAGCCGCCCAGTGACGCCGCCGTCGCGGCGAACGACTCGAGGTCGGACAGCGGGCAGCCATCGCAGGTGCCGCCCGTGAAGAACCAGATCGCAGCCGGTCGCCCGACGAGGCTCGAGCTCTGGAACGTCCCGCCCGTAGCGAGTGGGCCGCTCCACTCGGGCATGGCCTCGCCGGTGGAGAGTCCGCTGACGACCTCGGTCGCGCCGGGCGCCAGGCTGGGAGGCGGCGGCTCGGGAGATCGCACCGGTGTCGGGACCGGGCTCGGGATCGGGTCCCCGGCAGCGAGCGCCGCGTACATCGCCTGGAGATCGGCTCCCGTCAAAGGCCCGGGGTGCACCGCCGCGACGTTCCCGTCGCGGTCCAGAAGGACCAATGTCGGGATGCCGTTCAGCGCCCAGGCGCCCATCAAGGAGTCGGCGTCGTCGTAGGCGACCGGCACGGTGAGCGGATGCTGGGTCAGGTAGCCCCTGACCGTTCTCTGCTGGTCCAGTGCGACAGCCACGGTCGTGATCTCCGGATGGCCGCTGGCCACGGCCTGCAGATCCTGCAACGTCGATCCCAAGCATGGCGGGCACCACGGTGCCCAGGCATAGACGGCGGCGGGCAGGCCGAGCTTGGACGAGTCCAGGACGCGCCCGTCGAGGTAGGTCGCGGTCCACGAAGGGGGCGGTTCACCGACCCGCAGGACCAAGCTCGCGGGTGGGTTGTTCTGGTCGATGACCTGAGCTCCGACCGGCGCGGTCAGGGCGAAGGTGTCCGACGAGAACGGAGGATCGATCTCCAATGCCGTCGCCATGCCCGATACGCCGGCGCCTTCCGAACCCTGCGGTGTCGACATGCCCACGAGCAGCAGGCTGGTCGTATCGACCCAGAACTCGCGAGCAGCGCAGCGCAGGTGGTAGGCCGGACGGCTGGCCACGACCTCGTCATCGAGGCGTTCCCAGCTGTCGCAGGAGATCCACGGGATGGGGGACCCCGGCTGATAGGGGACCGCCTCGATCCAGCTCAACCACGTGCCGTTCTCCACGAGGCGCAGCTCGTCACCGGTGACGGACCACGTCCGGAACGTGGGATCGAAGCGCCCGACTCTTCCGTCAGCATGGATCTCGTAGGCGCCCTGCGCCGACGCCGCGAGTTCGGGTTCGACGAGGCGATCCCAGCGCCATGCCCCGTGACCGTCGAAGCTGATGACATACCGTCGCACCGGATCGATCGCCTGGATGGTCATCCGATACGCCGGCGGATCCTGCTGCACCCCCTGCGAGGCGGCCACGATATCGGCAGCGCTCGGCTCGGCGAGGAGCAGCCGCGCCGCGAGCCCGGCGCCGATCAGGGCGGCCAGTAGCAACGTCACGACCGCCGCCAGGTAGACGAGGCGCATGGCGGGTGTCATCGTCCGCCAGTCCGGCACCAGGGTGCCCCAGCGCCATGGGCGACGCCGCGCTGTGGCGCCGCGGAACCCCGCTTCGATCGCGAGCGATTCGTAGAGCCGCTCGGCGAAGGCGGGATGCGGGTCGAGCGGAGTGTCGAGGAGCCGGAAGGCGCTGCGGAGGCGGTCGTCAGACATCGGTCGGCTCTCCGTAGGCGCGGCGGAAGGCCTCGCGTGCGCGCGTCATGAGCGATTCGGTCGCGGACTCGGACTTGCCCAGGCGGCGGGCGATCTCGCGCACCGGCAGACCGTCGGCGTAGTGGAAGACGAGCACGGCGCGCTGCAGGGCCGGCAGCCCGTGCAGCGCCCGAAGGATGGCCTCGCGCTCGTCGAGTCGCTGCCAGGCCAGCGCGTCGGCCTCCGACGTGATCTCGCGCACGATCAGGCAAAGCCTGCGACGTTCATCCCGGTCGACACGGCGGTAGTGGTCCGCCAGCTTGTGACGGGCGATGCCGATGAGCCACGTGATTGGATCAGAGCGGCCGTCGAACCGCGCGCGTTCGTGAACGGCGGACGTGAAGGCCAGTTGGGTGAGCTCCTCGGCCACGGCGGGATCCCCACAGCGCCCATAGACATAACCGTAGACACGAGGCAGGGCTCGATCGTAGAAGGCCCGGAAGGCCGCCTCGGATGCGAACGTGGACGCGAGCTCAGAACCCCAGTCTCGGTTGGCCGCGTCCATCCGGCCCGTGGCGGCGGGATCGTTCACCTCGGATATCCGCCTCGGTAACTCCCCCGGCCGAACCGGGGGCTCACAAGGTTAGTCGCCGCCGCGATGGGAATCCTTCGCCGCGGCACAGCGATCTTCGATTTGCAAGCAGCCGTTCCTATCGATACTCGGGCGCCGGTCAAGGTGCCGGGCAGGCCACGTGGAGGGCAGGATCACCGGGTCGCACGAGAGCTCGGCGGTCGAGTACCCCGTGCTGGAGGCCGTCACGCGCTCGGGGCGGCAGCTGGCAGGGTCCCCTCCGGGGAGCCCGGTACAATCGCTGCGACACATCGACCTCGCGGCCGGCGCAGCCCGGCCCGACACGTTCCGAGGAGCCTGCCCCGATGACCGAGACCGCGAGCCCGGACAGCCGCGCCCACCAGGCCGCGAAGCGCTACATCTACGCCTGGGGCGCCGGCCAGGCCGAGGGCGACGCGACGATGCGCGACCTGCTCGGCGGCAAGGGCGCCGGCCTGGCCGAGATGACCAGCGCCGGCCTGCCGGTGCCGCCCGGCTTCACCATCACCACCGAGGCCTGCAACGACTACTTCGACGCCGGCGAGCAGCTTCCCGACGGGCTCTGGGAGGACGTCCTGGAGGCGGTGCGGGAAGTCGAGCGCGAGACCGGCAAGGGCTTCGGCGATCCGGCCGACCCGCTCCTCGTGAGCGTGCGCTCGGGCGCGAAGTTCT
>MGOE01000142.1:28514-29952 GCA_001797035.1 Chloroflexi bacterium RBG_16_72_14 | reverse complement strand
GAGGAGTCGCTCCCGCCCGTGCGCGTCGCGCGTCATCGCAGCGGCAGCCTACCGCGTGCCACCTCTTCGATGTCGTAGCATCCCGCGGATGCCCCCGTCGGCCCGTGCGTTCGTGCTCCGTCACACCCGCCTGCGCCCCGTGCCCGGCATCACGGAGGTCCGGCTCCACCTGGCCGACGACGTCTACCCGCTGTGGCACGCCGTCCAGGTCCAGACGGGCGACCCGGACACCGCCCTGCCGTACTGGGCGTTCGCGTGGGGTGGGGGGCTCGCGCTGGGGCGCTACCTGCGCGAGCACCCCGGGGTCGTGGCCGGCCGGCGCGTGTTCGATCTCGCGTCCGGGTCCGGGCTGTGCGCGATCGCCGCACTCCGCGCTGGCGCCTCCGCGGTGACGGCCTCCGACATCGATCCCTTCGCGACGGCGGCGATCGCGCTCAACGCGCGCGCGAACACCTGCCGCATCGCGGTTGTCGGGCGCGACATGCTCGAGGAGGAGCCGCCCGACGCCGACGTGATCCTTGCCGGCGACTGCTGGTACGAGGCGCGCCTTGCGGAGCGAGTCCTCCCCTGGCTGCAGCGGGCGCAGGCACGCAGGATCGAGGTCCTGATCGGCGACCCAGGCCGCCGCTACCTCCCCGCGGATGCGCTCGAGGAGCTCGCCTGCTACGAGGTCCGGACGACCACCGAGCTCGAGGACATGGACCGGCATGTCGCGCGGGTGTATGCCCTGCGCAAGCTTGGCGGCGGGTTGTGAACCGTGCCGGGGCGGTTCGCGTCCACAGCGCGAGGCTCGCGATCGCATTGGTTGCCTCGATTGCGTCGAGCGCTGCGGGCTGCGCCACGGATCGACCTTCCGACCCGGCGGGCCAGGGTCGAATCGCCATGCCCACCCCCCATCCACGGACGCTGCCATCGGGTGAGATCCAGGGCTGTTCCGAGACGCTGGAACCTGCAACCATCCATGGCGCGCCCGGCGATCGACGGGTCGCGTGGCTGGTCCCGATGGGCGGCGGCAGAAGGATCGACCTGGTCTGGCCGTCCGGGTACACCGCGCGATTCGACCCCGCCCTCCGTGTTCTGGACCAAACCGGTGCTGCGGTATTGGCAGAAGGCGACTACCTGGACTCGACGTGCGCCATTGGCGATCCAATCGGCCGGCTGATGGCCCCTCCGTTCCTGGCCCTGCGCCTGGAGTGCGGACCGATGGAGGCGACTTCGTGCACGGTCGCTGTTCGTGACGTCGCCACGGCGGCGGGATGGCCGGGCCGCCCGATTGCCACGTTGCGGTTCACTTCGACGGACGGCAGGTATGTCCTCGTCGACGAGGACGGGACTCAAGTCGAAGGCACGACCGCAGCGCTAGATCCAGCTTGGACCGATGAGCTGCCGGTGGGCGGCGTTGATCAGTGGGTCACGACGGCGAGGCCGAGTGCGCGGG
>MGOE01000142.1:17138-28472 GCA_001797035.1 Chloroflexi bacterium RBG_16_72_14 | reverse complement strand
CGGGCGCTGAGACCCGCTGCGCGGCCGCCAGGTGGAGGGCGTCGAGCGTTCGCACGCCGGTCGCCTCTGCGATCGCGGCCGCCGACTCGCAGGTGGCCTCGTCGAGCTCGACGACGGAGATCGAGCGCAGGTCGTCGGCGAACGCGGCTCGCGCGGCGGCGAGGTCGCGCCCCGCGAGGAGGCGGGCGAGGTTGCGGCGAACCTCGACGATCGTGTGCCGGGCGGTCAGGAGCGCGCCGTCGGCTCGCAACAACGCATCAGCCGCAGGGGAATCAGGCTCCTCCACGTACCGCTTGAGCAGGGCGCTCGAGTCGACGTAGGTGCTCACTCACCACGATCCTCGGCCAGGACGTCGAGCACCCGCCGAGATGCCTTCGACCGGCGCACCCTCCCGAGTGGCGCGCCGGTGCCCGGCGTGATCCAACCGGCGCGGATGCCGTCCTCGATCCGCGCGCGTCCCGGTACCGGGCCGAGCACCGCCTTCGGTCGCCCGCGGTCGGTGACGCGCAGGACCTCGCCGCGCTCCGCCCTGTCCAGGTACTCGGAGAGTCGCTGCTTCAGTTCGCGGATCCCGACATCGGCCATGTGGACACAATACCATGACCATGTGTCCACAACCGGCGTCGGCGCGCTCACCAGGAAACCGACGTCGCGGTGCGAGGCCCCAGGAAGGTCAGCGCATCGTGAGGGCCATCACCGCCTTCTGGGCATGGAGCCGGTTCTCGGCCTCGTCGTAGACGACCGAGTGCGGGCCGTCGATCACCGCGTCCGCGACCTCGATGTTGCGGTCGGCCGGCAGCGGGTGCATGTAGATCGCGTCCTCGGCGGCCATCGCGATCCGCCGCTCGTCGGTGATCCAGTCCGTGTATCGCTTGGCCGTCGCGGCGCCCTCCTCCTCGGACGTCGCCGTCAGCAGGGCACCCCAGGACTTCGCGTACACGACATCGGCGCCCTGCATGCCGGCGTCGAAGTCGTCCATGAGCTCGAACGAGCCACCCGATCGCCGCGCGTTCTCGGCCGCCTGGTCCACGTACTCGGCGGGGAGCCTGAACTCCGGCGGGTGGACCAGCCGGACGTGCATCCCGTAGCGGGTGGTGAGCAGCGAGAGGTCCACCGGCACGCTGATCGGCTTCTGGTAGGACGCGGCGTACGCCCAGCTGATGTCGATCGTGAGCCCCCTGGGCGATCCCTTCTTCTCGATGATCGTCAGCAGGTCGGCCAGCGACTGGTGGGGGTGGAACAGGTCGCACTGCATGTTGAGGACCGGCACGCGGGAGGCCTCGGCGACCTCCCGGAGGTAGCGGTTGCCCACGCCCCAGTCCACGTTCCGGATCGCGATCCCGTCGTTGTACCGGCCGAGGATCTCGCCGATCTCACGGGGCGTGTCGCCGTGGGCGATCTGCGTGGTCCGGCTCTCGATGAACTGGGCGTGGCCGCCCAGCTGCGCCATGCCGGCCTCGAACGAGGCGCGGGTGCGGGTGGAGGAGAAGAAGAACAGCATCGCGAGGACGCGGTCTCGCAGCAGCGGGTGCGGGATCCCGAGGGCCCGCTCCCGCTTGAGCTGCAGCGCCACGTCGAGGACGGTGTCGATCTCCTCCTTCGTCCACTCCTGGAGGCTGATCAGGTCACGACCCCGGAGCCCGGTCTGCATCGCTCGGCCCCTATTCCGCGGCGCCGAGGACGAGCGCCAGCATGCCCATCTTGAGCGCGACGCCGTTGAACGCCTCGGCCCAGTAGCGCTGGTGGCGCGTCCCGTCCACGTCGGGCAGGAGCTCGTCCATGCGCGGCAGCGAGTGGAGGATGATCGAGGAGCGCCTCGCCTTGTCGCGCAGCAGCTCCCGCGTCACGCAGTACTCGGGCGGGGTGAGGCCGACCTGCGAACCACGCTCTTCGCGCGACGCCGTGTAGTCGGCCTGGACGACCGGCTCCATGTAGATGATGTCCGCCTGGTCGATGACGTCGCGGACGTCGCCGGCCTCCTCGTAGTCGACGTTGAGCGCGTCGATCTCCGCCTTGAACTCGGGCAGCAGGCTCATGTCCGGGGGCCCGACCACGATCGCCTTGGCGTCGAACTGGGACAGCGCGTACAGGATCGAGTGCATCGTCCGCATCCGCATGTCGCCGACGAGGAGGTACGTCAGCCCATCGAGGGTGCCCTTCTCGTGCAGGATCGTGTACAGGTCGGTGAGGACCTGGGTGGGATGCTCGCCCCAGCCGTCGCCACAGTTGATGACCGGGACCGAGGCCCATTTCGCCGCCTCGTGGGGCGCGCCCTGCTGGAAGTGGCGGATCGCGATCACGTCCGCGTAGTACTCCAGCATGTGGAACGTGTCCTTGATCGACTCCTGGTAGAAGTCGCCGGCGCGGGTCATCTTGGAGTCCGAAAAGCCCAGCACGTGCCCGCCGAGGCGGTGCATCGCGGCCTCGTGCGACAGCCGGGTCCGGGTGCTGGGCTGGTAGAACGCCGTGAGCAGCGTCTTGTGCTTGAGCAGGTCCGTGTTGCGGCGGTCGCGGGCGAACGGGCGCAGGTCGTCGGCGACCTGGAACATCCGGAAGAACTCGTCGCGGCTGAAGTCCCTGAGCGACAGGATGTCCCGGCCGATGAAGCTTCTCATGGCGTGCTCCGATGCGGTGACTTGGGCTTGACCGGGGACGCCGGTTCGGAATGCTGGGACGCTGGTTCCGACCGTGGGGCGGGCGGAGTGCGGCGGACGCCCGACATGACGACGGCGACCGATTCGCCGGGCCGCAGGGCGCCCTCGGTTGCGAGGGCGAGGAGCCCGGCGACGCCGGCAGTACCCGTCTCGTCGGCGTCGATGCCGGTCGCCTCGTGCGCGAGGGCGTTGGCGGCGAGCAGCTCGTCCTCGCCGACGACGACGGCACGCCCGCCGGTGGCGAGCATCGCCCGGACGACCGCGAGCCAGTCGTACGTCTCGTCGTCCAGGATCCCGTGGGCGACGCTGTGGGGTTCCGTCTCCCACGGCCACATGTAGCGCGAGCGGTGGTTGGCGACGCGCCGGAGCCCCTCGTGGAGGACGTCCGGGTCCGCGGCGACCCCGGCGACCAGCCCGAGGTCCTCGAGCACGCGCTCCCAGGCGCGCAGGAGCGGCCAGCCGCCGCGGGTCTGGACGGTGTCGAGGCAGGGCGGCGCCTCGATGGCGCCGATGGCCGCGGCGTCGTCGAAGCCAAGTGCGATCCCGGACGCCAGCGCCCCGCCGCCCACCTGGACGATGATCCGGTCGATGGTGGCGCCGCCGGCGCGCAGCGCGTCGGCGATCTCCCAGGCGAGCGTCGCGCCGCCCTCGATCGCGAGGCCGTTGTCCGGGCCCTGGCAGGTGAACGGGACGGCACCCTTCGCCAGCGCCTCCTGGAGGCGCAGGTACGACGGGTCGCCGGCCTCCTCGCCGCGGCGGGGACATGCCTCGACGACCGCGCCCAGCGACCGCAGCCGGTCGACGGTCGCGGGCTCCGCGGTCGTGGGGACGAACACGCGCAGCTTCCGGCCGGCCGCCCGGGCGACGACGGCCGCGGCGAGGGCCGCGTTGCCGCACGACGCGATGGCCAGGGTCGCGGCCGCGTCGGCCGCGCCCTGCGCCTCCGCGACCCGGAGCTCGAGCAGGATCCCGAACAGGTGGCGCGCCTTGTGCGAGCCCGCCACGTTGCCGGTCTCGTCCTTGACCCACACCACCCCGCGGGGCCCCAGCTCCGCCTCCTCGGCGAGCCGCATGGACCGCACGAGGGGCGTGATCCGGAAGCCGTGCCCGTCCACGGCGGCGACCGCGTCGTCGAGCTCGCGGACGAGGTCGAGGTAGCGCTGGTCCCCCCAGCCTGCCGCCCTCGCGACGTGGTAGGCGTGGAACAGCGCCCGGTAGCGCACGAACGGGTTGGGGTCCGGGTCCGCCGGTGGGTCGAGGCGCAGGAGGTCGATGCCCCGGGCCATCACGTGGTCGATGTCGTCGCCCGGCCTCCGGTTCGGGCAGCGCGGTGTGAACGGGTGATGGGCGGGCGCGAGGGCCCCGCATCCCGCGCATGCGAGCCCCGTCTCGACCGCCGGCGGCGGGGGCAGGTCCGTGCGGCGGTGGTGCGTCATGGCGCACATGTCGTCACCTCCGGGTGCGCTCGTTGAACGAGCCGATAAGCTCGTCCCAAGTCCCGACGATGTCGCGGGTCCGGGCCCAGAACGCGGGGTCGCGGCGCTCCTCGAACTCGTCGATCGGGACGCCCTGCTGCTCGACCCACGTGAAGTACCCGAGGTTGAAGATCCGGTCGCGGTCCGCGCGGGTGGTCTCGAGGACGTGGTCCGTGGCCGCGCCGGCGAGGTGCGTGCCGTACGTCTCCCCGGCCGCGACCACGTCGAAGCCGCCCGGGAAGTCGCGGGCGGCGATCCGCTGGGCCTCGGTCCGGTACATCTCGGCGCCGTCGGTCGCGACCGTGAGGATCGCGTCGTCCGGCCCCAGGCGCTGGTGGCGGGCGACCTTGATCGCGGCCAGCACGTTGCAGATCGAGGACACGCCGAGCGACCCGAGGGCCGCCACGGTCTCCACCGGCACGCCGCGCCGCCGGACGAGGTAGTCGCCGCCCTCGGGCGTGTTGAACAGGACGAGGAGGTCGTCCGTGGCGCGGTCCGAGACGCCCACCACCAGGTCCGTGGCCATCACGTTGTGGATCAGCGGCACGTGCTTGTCGCCGATGCCCTGGATGTTGTGCTCGCCGAAGCCGTTGGCGAGCAGCGTGGGGCACTCGAGCGCCTCGACCGCGACCGTCCGCGACCCCAGGCGCTCCTTGAGGTAGTCACCGGCCCCGATGGTCCCGGCCGACCCGGTGGCCGACACGAACGCCGCCGCCCGCAGGCCCGGGCGTGCCGCCGACACGGCCTCGAACACCCGCTCCAGCGCCAGGCCGGTGAGCAGGTAGTGGGCGACGTGGTTCCCGAACTCGCTGAACTGGTTGAAGATCACCGTGTCCGGGTCCCGGTCAAGCACCGCGCACGCGTCGTAGATCTCCTTGACGTTGCTCTCGGTCCCGGGCGTGCGGATGATGTCGGCCGGGTCCGCCACCCAGCGTTCCAGCCAGTCGAACCGCTCCCGGCTCATCCCCTCGGGCAGGACCGCGACACCCCGGCAGCCCATGATCCGGCTGATCGCGACGCCACCCCGGCAGTAGTTGCCGGTCGAGGGCCAGACGGCCCGCTGGGCGGTGGGGTCGAACTGGCCGGTGACGATCCGCGGTGCCAGACAGCCGTACGCGGCGATGACCTTGTGCGACCGGATCATCGGGAATCGGTCGCCGAGGGCGATCACGATCGGCGTGTCGACGCCCGTCAGCTCGCGGGGCAGCACGAGGTGCTCGGGGACCGCGGCACGGTCAGCGCGCGTGGCGTCGTTGAACCAGTGGGCCCGGAACAGGTTGAGCGGGTCGGCGGCGTCGGGATCCACGGCCGCGAGCCGGGCACGCGTATCGGGCGCGATGCGGTCCGGGTCCGCGAGCTCGGCGAACGTCGGCAGCATCACCCCCATGGACCGGCACCGCCCGGCGGCCCGGGCGAGCACGGCCTCGTCCACGATGTCCCGCTCCAACCCGATGCGCCGCATCCTGACCTCCTGCACGCACGTGCCCGGGTGCGCGTGTCCGGCGGGCCGCCGACCGCATGCCCGGCCCGGGACCGACGCGTCGGGCCCGAACGGCCGCACGGTCGGGACGATTGGCACGGGCCCGACCGGCGGGCCGCTGCCTACGATTCGTCGTCGGCAGGCTCCCGGCTAGGGCCAGACGGTCCAGCGGGGACCGGCCGTGGGACGGTCCGATGGACTTCATCTTGAACGGGCGGCCCGTGGCCGTCCGGCCGGCGCCCGGCGAGTCGCTGCTCGGGGTCCTGCGTGGGGCCTGCGGCTTGCGGTCGATGAAGGACGGCTGCGCCCCGGAGGGATCGTGCGGGGCGTGCACGGTCATCGTCGACGGGCGCGCCGTCGTGTCCTGTGCCCAGCCGGCGACCCGGGTCGAGGGCCGGAGCGTGGAGACGCTCGAAGGCCTGCCGTCCGACGCCCGGGATGCCTGGGCCGGTGCCATCGTCGCCACCGGCGCCTCGCAGTGCGGCTACTGCTCGCCGGGGATCGTGATGAAGGCGGAGGCGCTGCTCCGCCGCGACCCGTCGCCGTCGCGCGAGGTCATCGCGAAGGCGCTGGCGGGCAACCTGTGCCGGTGCACCGGGTACGCGTCGATCGTCGACGCGATCGAGCGCGTGGCTGCCGTCCGGCGCGGCGACGAGCCGGCCGCGCGTCGCGGCGTGGGCCTGCAGGACCGTTACGAGGGCCGCGCGCTGGCCCTCGGCGACAAGGCGTTCGTTGGCGACCTCGTGGCGGCGGGGATGCTCCAGGGCGCGCTCCGGTTCGCCGGCGTGCCACGGGCGCTGGTGCGCCGGATCGACGTCTCGCGGGCCGCCGCGCACCCGGGCGTGGTCGCGGTCGTGACCGCAGCGGACGTGCCAGGTCGCCGGGAGCAGGGGCTGATCGTCGCCGACTGGCCACTGCTGGTCGCCGAGGGCGAGACGGTCCGCTACCTGGGCGACGTGCTCGCCGCGGTCGCCGCCCGGACGCGCGAAGCGGCGATCGAGGCCGCCGCGCTGGTCGACGTGGACCTCGAGCCGCTGCCGCCCCTGACGGACCCGTTCGAGGCCATGACCGACGGCGCGCCGCTCGTCCACGAGGGCGGCAACCTCGTCCAGCGGTCGGTGGTCCGGCGTGGGGACGTGGACGCGGCCTTCGCCGGCGCCGCCCACGTGGCGAGCGCGACGTTCCGGACGCAGTCGATCGAGCACGCGTTCCTCGAGCCCGAGGCGAGCCTGGCGGTCCCACGCGGCGCCGCCGGGCCGGACGGCCGCACGGTCTTCGGCCCCGCGGTCCACGTCTACTCCGAGGGCCAGGGCGCCTGGGAGGACCGTCGCCAGCTCGCCTCGTTCC
This sequence comes from Chloroflexi bacterium RBG_16_72_14, assembly GCA_001797035.1. Classification (GTDB taxonomy): domain Bacteria; phylum Chloroflexota; class Limnocylindria; order Limnocylindrales; family CSP1-4; genus CAIXZV01. Next base: position 21,516 of record MGOE01000142.1, on the reverse strand, counting down.
TCGCGCTGCCCGAGGCGGACGTCGTGGTGACCCAGGTCGCGACCGGGGGCGCGTTCGGCGGCAAGGAGGACCTCAACGTCCAGGGGCAGGCGGCGCTGCTCGCCCTGCGCACCGGGCGCCCGGTCATGCTCCGGCTCGGCCGCCGCGAGAGCCTCCGGTTCCACGCCAAGCGGCACCCGATGTGGCTGGACTACACGGCCGGCTGCGACGAGGAGGGTCGCCTCGTCGCGGTCCGGGCACGGATCACCGGCGACAACGGCGCCTACGCCAGCGTCGGCGGCAAGGTCCTCGAGCGCGCCGCCGGCCATGCCTGCGGACCGTACCGCGTCGCCAACGTGGACGTCGTGGCGGACGCTGTCTACACCAACAACCCGCCGTCCGGGGCGATGCGCGGCTTCGGCGTCAACCAGGCGGCGTTCGCGCTCGAGGGCGTGCTCGACATGCTCGCCGGGCAGGTCGGCATCGACGGCTGGGAGATCCGCTGGCGCAACGCGCTCGACGAGGGCGACCGGTTCGCGACCGGCCAGCGGCTGGGACCGGGCGTCGGGATCAAGGCCACGCTGCTGGCGGTCCGCGACGCCTACCGGTCCGCGCCCTACGCGGGCATCGCCTGCGGCGCGAAGAACACCGGCATCGGCAACGGCCTCGTTGAGCGCGGGCGGGCTGTGCTGCGCCCCGAGGCCGACGGCACCCTCACGCTGTTCCACTCCTGGACCGAGATGGGCCAGGGCTGCCACACGGTGTTCCGCCAGCTGGCGGCCCGTGCCCTCGCGATCGACCCGGCGCGGATCCGGGTGGTGGTCGATACGACGCACGAGCTGGACACGGGCGAGACCACGGCATCGCGGGCGACGATGCTCGGCGGGCGAGCGGTCCTGGCGGCCTGCGACGCGCTGTGCCACGCGGCGGGCTTCGAGCCCGTGGACCTCGCCGCGTTCGCCGGCCGCGAGTTCGCGGGCGAGGTCGTGGAGGACCGCACGACACCGCTGGGCGCGGACACCGACGAGCCCGTGACCCACTTCGCATTCGGCTGGGCGTCCCAGGTCGTGATCCTCGACGACGAGGGCCGGATCGAGCGCGTCATCGCCGCCCACGACGTCGGCAAGGCGCTCAACCGCGTCCTGCTCCGGGGCCAGGTCGAGGGCGGCGTGCACATGGGCCTCGGGATGGCGCTGACCGAGGAGTTCCGGGTCGAGGGTGGGATCCCCGTCACGGACACCCTCAAGTCACTGGGCATCATCCCTGCCGCCACGATGCCGCCGGTCGAGACGATTCTCGTGGAGGTGCCTCAGCCCGAGGGGCCGTACGGCGCGAAGGGCATGGGCGAGGCCGTGCTCGTCCCGACGGCTGCTGCGGTCGCCGGCGCCCTGCACGCGTTCGACGGCATCCGGCGGACGCGCCTGCCGATGCGCGACACCGCGGCCGCCCGGGCGCTGCTGCCGCGCCTCGCGCGCGACGCCGGCTCCGCGCGCGGCCCCCAGCCGGTCGAACCCGCCGAAGCCGCCCCGTCGGGGGCAGGAGGGACGCCGCGATGACCCTCGTCCTTGCCGGTGGCACCGTCGTCACCTCCATCGACCCGGTCCGGATCGAGGCCGCCGACGTCGTCGTGCGCGACGGCCGGGTGCTGCGCGTCGGGCCGGCGCCGGACCTCGGGCCGGCCGACGGCCGCATCGACTGCCACGACTGCCTCGTGATCCCCGGCAACGTCTGTGCGCACACCCACCTGTACTCCTCGCTGGCGCGTGGGATGCCGTACCACCTGGAGCCGCCGCGGGCTTTCCTCGAGATCCTGCGTCGCGTGTGGTGGCGGCTGGACCGCGGTCTCGACGAGGCGTCCGTGCGGGCGTCGGCGCTGGTGGGCGGCATGGAGGCGCTGCTGTCCGGGACCACGACCCTGTTCGACCACCATGCCTCGCCGAACGCGATCGACGGCTCGCTGGACGTGATCGCCGAGGCGCTTGCCACGCTTGGGATTCGGAGCGTCCTCGCCTACGAGGTGAGCGACCGTGACGGCGTGGAGCGCGCTGCCGGCGGGGTCGCCGAGAACCGCCGCTTCGCAGCGCGCGTCGAGGCGGGCTCGCTGCCGCTCGCCCGCGCGATGGTCGGCGCCCACGCGTCGTTCACGCTGTCCGAGGCAACGCTCGCCGCCTGCGCCGATGTGGCGCGGTCCACCGGCACCGGCCTCCACGTCCACGTCGCCGAGGACGCGGCGGACGAGGAGGACTGCCGCGCCCGGTTCGGGATCGCGGTGGTCGAGCGGCTCGCCGGGGCGGACGCGCTCGACGAGCGAACGCTGCTGGCCCACGGGGTGCACCTCTCCGAGGCGGAGATCGCGATCGCCCGCGGGGCGGGTGTGTCGTTCGCCCACAACGCGCGCTCGAACATGAACAACGCGGTCGGACGGGCGCCAGTGCGACGGTTCGGCGAGCGCGTCGCGCTGGGCACCGACGGGATCGGTGCGGACATGTTCGAGGAGTCGCGCGTCGCGTACTTCCGGGGCCGGGAGGACGGTGCGGCCGCCGATCCGCGGTGGGCGCTGACCCGGTTGGCGGAGGGTGCTCGGCTGGCCGGCCGGGCGTTCGGGGAGCCGCTGCTGGGCCGGATCGAGGCGGGGGCGCCGGCGGACCTGGTCGTCCTTGACCACGAGGCCCCGGCGCCCGTGGACGAGGCGTCGTTCCCGGGTCACTGGATCTTCGGGTTGTCGGCGCGGGCGGTGCGCGACGTCGTGGTCGGCGGGGACGTGGTCGTGCGGGACCGGCAGCTGGAGCTGGTGGGCCAGGACTGGCTGACGGACCACGCCCGGGCGGAGGCGAGCCGCCTGTGGGCGCGGCTGGACGGGATCGCAGAGCACCCGTTCGACCCGCGGACGGCGGCCGTCCGATGAGCCGCGGCCGGTCGCCGGATGCCGGTCCCGCCCTGCCGGACGTCCCCGTGGACCTCTCGGTCGAGGTCTGCGGCCTGACCTTCGCAAACCCGGTCCTCACCGCGGCCGGGCCGCCGGTCCGCGACGGCGCCGCGATCCTCGCCTGCGCGACGGGGGGCGCGGGTGGCCTCGTGGCCAAGACGATCTCGCGGGTCGCGGCCGACGTCCCCACGCCCAACATGGCGGAGATCGCCCACGGGTTCCTCAACACCGAGCTGTGGTCCGAGTTGCCGCCCGAGCAGTGGCTGAAGCGGGAGCTGCCGCTGGCGCGCTCGGCGGGCGTGCCGCTGATCGTGAGCCTCGGCTACACGGCCGAGGACATCGCCTGGCTGGCCCCCCGCGTCCGGCCGTTCGCGGACGCGCTGGAGCTGTCCACCCACTACATCGGCGAGGACCCGGGGCCGATGCAGGACGCGATCCGGGCCGCCAAGGACGCCGTCGACATCCCGGTCCTCGTCAAGCTCAGCCCGCTCGGTCGCGACATGGCGCGGGCCGCGGAGCACGCCGCGGAGGCCGGCGCGGACGGGCTGGTCGCGATCAACTCATTCGGGCCGTGCATGGCGATCGATCTCGAGACTGGGCGTTCCCGCATGGGCGGCGGCGAGGGGTACGGCTGGCTGTCCGGCCCCGCGCTCAAGCCACTCGCGTTGAGGTGCGTCTACGACGTGGCGCGGACGGTCGACCTGCCGGTCGTCGGCTGCGGCGGGGTGTCGCGCGGGACCGACGTCATCGAGATGGCGATGGTCGGCGCCTCCGCCGTCCAGGTGTGCACCGCGGCGATCCTCCGCGGCAAGGGTGTGTTCGGAAAGATCGCGCGTGAGGCCGGCGAGTGGCTGGCCGCGCACGGGTATACGCGCCTGGACGAGGTCCGGGGGATGGCCCTGGGCTCGCCCGTCCCGGGCCACGTGGCCGGGCCGCCCGTCCTGGACGTGGACCTGTGCAACGGCTGCGCGCTGTGCGAGGGCTCGTGCGTCTACGACGCGATCCACGTCACCGGCGGCAAGGCCGAGCTGGACGAGGAACGGTGCGAGAACTGCGGGCTGTGCATCACCCGGTGCCGGCCCGGCGCCCTCATGTGGTCCCCGATGGCGGCGGTGTTGCCCGCGTAGCCCGGTCGCCGCCCGCGCGGTCCCCCCGCCCGGTCGCCGCCCACGCGGTCCCCCCGCCCGGTCGCCGGTGTGCATCGGATGCACACCGCGGGGCCCTGTGTGCATCCAGACATCCCTTCCGGCGCCCGCCGGGTCCGTCGTGTACCCCCCGTTGCACATCTCGGCCCGATTGCGGCGGCTGGGCGGGTGAGATGTACGCTCGGATGCACCGATCCCGCATCGGCACCGCGGCAGGCGGGCTCAGGCGGCGCGAATGTATCCCCGTTTGCACACATAGGCCGGTCGGGCCGCGGCCGGCGCGTGGGGGGAACGCGCGGCGAAGGTGCGGACGGGCGGGCACCGCTCG
>MGOE01000142.1:13105-17088 GCA_001797035.1 Chloroflexi bacterium RBG_16_72_14 | reverse complement strand
CGATGCTGGCCGCTGTCGGCCTGGACCTCGTGGTGCGCGCCGTGCCGGGCGGGGATCCGGTTCGCGACGCCGGCCACGCCGCGACCCGCACCCGCGATGCCCTGGCGACGATCGGCCGCGAGCTTCGGCTCGGACGCCGGCAGCACGCCTTGAGCCAGCGGGACGTCGGTGCCGCAGCGCGCTGTTCGCGCTCGATGGTGAGCCGCGTGGAACGGAGCCTCGTGCCCCAGCTCAGCGTCGCCGACGCATCGGCGATGCTGGCCGCTGTCGGCCTGGACCTCGTGGTGCGCGCCGTGCCGGGCGGGGATCCGGTTCGCGACGCCGGCCACGCCGCGCTTCTCGCCCGGTTCCGCGCGCGCCTGCACCCGACGCTTCGCTGGGCAACCGAGGTCCCGCTCCCCATCCCCGGCGATCGGCGGGCCTGGGATGCCTTCGTATCCGGACGGGCTGGCGGCTCGGCGTGGAGGCCGAGATGCGACCGAATGACCTCCAGGCCCTCGAGCGGCGCCTGGCCCTCAAGCAGCGGGACGGCGGCGTGGAGCACGTGATCCTGGTGCTGCCCGACACGCTCGACAACCGGCGCCTGGTCAGGGCGCACGAGGCCGCGCTCCGCGCCCGGTTCCCGTTGCCCGGGGCCGCTGCGATGGCCCTCCTGGCCGCCGGCCAGGAGCCGACCGGCGACGCGCTGCTCGTCCTGTGAGGCCTACCCCGCGGCGTCCTGCACGATCCGCCGGAGCACGCGCGCCGTCACCTCGCGGCGATAGGCCGCCGTGGAGCGCACGTCGTCAATGGGCGAAATGTCGAGGCGTACGGCATCCGCGGCTCCGGTGGCCATGTCCGGCCCGGGTGTCGCGCCCTCGAGCACCGCCTCGGTCCGCCGGGCACGGATCGGGGTGGGCGCCACGGACCCCAGGGCCACCCGGACGTCGTGCCACGGGCCATGCCGCTCCGGCGCGGTCCGCCAGGCGACGGCGACCGAGGCCTTGGCGATCGACTGCGCCCGCCGGGTGCCCACCTTGCGGGCCCGGATGTGGCGCCCGGGCACGAGCGGGATCCGCACGGCGACCAGCAGCTCGCCGGGCTCCAGGGCCGTCCGGCGGTAGCCGGTCCAGAAGGCGTCGGCCGGGACGATCCGCGTGAGGTGCGGGCCGGCGATCTCGAACCGCGCGTCGGAGGCCAGCAGGACCGGCGCCATGTCCGCGGCGGGTGATGCCGTCACGCAGTTGCCCCCGATCGTGCCCCGGTTCTGGACCTGCGCGGCGCCGACGGACGCCGCGACCTCGGCCAGGACCGGCAGCGCACCGTGGACGACGGCGGAGCTGCGCAGGTCCGCGTACGTCGTGAGCGCCCCGAGGATCAGCTCGTCGTGCTCGATCTCGACGAGCCGGAGCTCGTCCAGGTCCCAGACGTCGAGCAGTGGCCGCGAGGGCGAGGCGACGCCCGCCGCCAGCTCGACCATGACGTCGGTCCCGCCGGCGATCGGGCGGAGGTCAGGGTCAGCCGCGAGCCGGGCCAGCGCGTCGTACAGGGAGGAGGGCCGTACGACGCGCGGCGACGCCCGATCGGCAGCGGCTGTGATGATGGCGTCGGGCAGTTGGGGAGCCGGCCGCGAGTCGGCCGACGCCGAGGGCCCGGACCCGCCGGCGGCTGCGATCGCCTCGATGATCTTCGTGTAGCCGGTGCACCGGCAGAGGTTGCCGGCGATCGCCTCGCGGATGGCGGGCTCGGTCGCGGCGTGGCCGGACGCAAGGAATGCCCGGGCGGCCAGCAGCATCGCCGGTGCGCAGAAGCCGCACTGCGTGCCGCCCAGCTCCAGGAACGCCTGCTGGAGCGGATCGAGACGGCCGTCCACGGCCAGCCCCTCGACCGTGAGCACCTCCCGGCCGTCGACCTGTGCCAGGGGCACCAGGCAGGCGTTGACGAGGACGCCGTCCAGCAGCACCGAGCAGGTGCCGCACTCGCCCTCCCCGCAGCCCTCCTTCGTGCCCGTCAGGCCGAGGTCGACGCGCAGCACGTCGAGCAGCCGCCGCCCGCCGGGCGCGTCCGCCTCCACGGGACGGCCGTTGACGTGGAACCGGATCGTGTCCGTGATCACGGGGAGCGTCACGGTCATCGTCCCGCCTCCCGTCCTCGTCCCTCGGCCTCGATGATCGCCGCCAGCACTTTCTCCGGGGTCGCCGGCAGGTCGGTGATCCAGGCCCCCGTCGCGTCGTGGATTGCCGCCACCACCGCGGGCGCCGGGATGTCCATCGGCAGCTCGCCGAGTCCCTTTGCCCCATGCGGGACGCCCGAGAACGGCCGCTCGACGAGAATCGATTCGATCCGCGGTGCGTCGAGCGTGGTCGGGACCAGGTAGGTCGACAACCGGTCGTTGCGGTACCGCCCGGCGGCGACCTGCATCTCCTCCAGGGTCGCGTAGCCCACGGCCTGGAGCGTGCCGCCTTCGACCTGGCCCTCGGCGAGCACCGGGTTCACGACGCGGCCGGGATCCACGGCCTGGACGACCGACCGCACCCGGACCGCGCCGGTGTCGAGGTCTACGTCCACGGCCGCCACCGCGCTCGCCCAGCCGTACGCCGGGTAGGCATCGCCCCGATAGTTCTCGTCGCTCCAGCTGATCCCCGGGAAGCCGTGGAACTGCTCGGTCGCGCGGAGCGCGCCATGGTAGCGGACGTAGGCGGGGTACGAGGCTGCGAACGGCTGTCCAGTCGCCGCCTCCACGTCGGTCCGCAGGTGGGCCGCCGCCGTCGCCAGCAGGCCGCCCACGACCATCGTCGTCCGGGAGGCGACGGTCGGGCCGCTGTCGGGCACGATCGAGGTGTCCGGTGGAATGACCTCCACGGCCTCGGGCGGCACGTCCAGCGCCGCCGCGGTGACCTGGGCGAGGACCGTGCGGGCGCCCTGGCCCATCTCGGTGTTGGCGGCCAGGGCGCGGATCCGCCCGTCGGCCGAGAGCTCCACGGACGCGACGCTCGCCAGCCGGGCCTCCCCACCGCCCGTGAACGCCGCGCCGTGCCAGCCGAGCGCGATGCCGATCCCCGTCGCGGACCGGTGGCCGACCCAGGTCGCCACGGCTCCGGTCCCGGCCGCCTCCCGCGACGCCTCGTGGGCCGCCCGGACGCGCTCGAACCCGGACGCATCGGCGGCCGCCTCCAGCACGTCCACTGCCGCCACGCTCTCGCGCAGGACCTGGCCGGTGGCGGTCAGGTCGCCCTCGCGATACGCGTTGCGGCGCCGGATCTCCAGGGGCGACATCCCCAGGGCCTCGGCCACCCGGTCCAGGTGCAGCTCGGCGGCGAACTCGGACTGGGGGGCCCCGAATCCCCGGAAGGCGCCGTTGGGCGGGGTGTTGGTGAGCGCCGCCCGCGCCCGGATCCGGACGTTGGGGCACGCGTACGGGCCGCCCGCGTGGATGCCGCCGCGCGACAGGACCACCGGCGACAGCGTGGTGTACGCCCCGGCGTCGTAGACGAGGTCGATGTCCTGGGCCACGAGCCGGCCGTCGCGGGTGACACCGGTCCGGTGCCGAACCACGGACGGGTGGCGCTTGGTCGTGGCGGCGATGTCCTCGTGCCGGTCGTACGTCATCCGCACCGGACGGCCGGCCTTGCGTGCGAGCAGGGCGGCGTGGATGGCGAGGATCGAGGGGTAGTCTTCCTTGCCGCCGAAGCCACCGCCGGTCTCCGCCTGGACGATGACGGCACGGTCGCGACCGAGCGCCAGCGCCCGTATCACCGCGGCGTGGACGTAGTACGGGCACTGCATCGAGCCGTGGATCGTGACCCCGCCGTCCTCGCGGGGGATCGCGACCGCCGCCTGCGGCTCCAGGTACAGCTGCTCCTGGTGGCCGGTCGTATACGTGCCCTCGACGACCAGGTCGGCCTCCGCGAAGCCGGCGTCGAGGTCGCCCTTCGCGATCTCGAACTGCTTGCAGGCCGCGGGGGAGCGCAGCGGATCCAGGACCGCCGGCAGCGGCTCCGTGC
>MGOE01000142.1:6903-12868 GCA_001797035.1 Chloroflexi bacterium RBG_16_72_14 | reverse complement strand
CGGCTCGGTGGAGCGCACGGTCGCCCCGAACCACGCGCCCGGGACGACGAGGTCATCGGTGAAGCGCGCCGCACCGGTCAGCTTGTCCGGGCCCTCGCGCCGCAGCGGCACGCGCGGAGCGGAGGCGCCCTCGACCCGAGGCTCCGTCGCGATGCCCACCGGCCGAGGATGGTCCGGGGACCATACCCAGTCAACCGCCGGATGGCCCCGCCCGACGGGCCCGAGGCGCACCATCCGCCGGAACCCTGCCGCGCCCACGCGCGTCCCGGTGTCGGCGCGTCGCACCCGTCACGCGTCACCCCGCCTGCCCCGAAAGGATCGATCGAACCGTGCCCAATCCGCCCCGCCGATCGCCCCGACCCGTCCGCCTCCTTGCCCTCCTCTTCGTTGCCGCGCTGACGCTCGGCGCCTGCTCCCGGATCGTCGGCCCGCGCGACTGGACCCAGACGGCCGAGCTCGTCAACGGTGGCAGCATCGTCGTCAACGTGCGTGACACCAGCGGCCGCATCGACGACGCGGAGATCGACCCGCCGGCCGGGAACCCGGTTCCCGACGTCGTCGCCAACCCGCCCGGCCAGCCCAACGTGCTGGTCGTCACCTGGACCGGTGGCGCCTGCGACGAACGGACCGACATCGGCATCGCGTCCGCCGGCCCGCGCCTCGCGATCACGATCACGACGACCGTTGCGAACCGGGACTGCGACGCGATCGGGATCGGGCACCTCCTGCGGCTCACCTCCTCGCAGCCGCTGCCCGCGAACGCCGTCACGGTGACGACGCAGCCCTGAGACATCCGCCGCTATCCTACGAGGGCATGTCCGCCCTCGACGATGCCCCCCACGTCCACGCCGACGACCGCGCCACCTGGCGCGCCTGGCTGGAGGCCAACCACGCGACCGCGAGCGGCGCCTGGCTCGTGACCTGGCGGCCGCGATCCGGGCGGCAGGGTCTCGACTACGAGGCGGCCATCGAGGAGGCGCTGTGCGTCGGCTGGGTGGACAGCACCGGCGGCCGGGTCGATGACGAGCGGGGCAAGCTGTACTTCGCGCCGCGGAAGCCGCGCAGCGTGTGGGCCGCCACCAACAAGGCGCGTGTCGAGCGGCTCATCGCCGAGGGGCGGATGGCGCCCGCCGGCCTCGCCGCCATCGAGCGCGCGAAGGCGAACGGGTCGTGGGAGATCCTGGACTCGGTCGAGCGCATGGAGGTCCCCGACGACCTCGCCGCCGCCCTCGATGCCCACCCGCCGGCGACAGCCAACTTCGCTGCCTTCCCGCCGTCCGCGCGCAAGATGCTGCTCGGCTGGCTCGTCCAGGCGCGTCGGCCGGACACGCGGGCCCGCCGAATCGAGGAGATCGCGGAGGCCGCCGCCCGCAACCAGCGCGCCCGGGGCTGAGCGACCGGCCGGTACCCGCGGCTACCCGGGGATCGCCAAGCCGGAGTCGGATCCAGACGGCTGCTCGCAGCGGCTGCTCGGGGCCTTCCCGTCGACGATGGAGGTATTCCCGAACCCCAACCCATGGAGTCCGCGTCGCTGGCCGCTGTTTGGAGAGCCGCGATGTCGAGGCCCGGAGCCGCCTCCGCTGCTCCCGGAGCCGCAACACGACCGCTATGGGCCCCGAACACGGTCTGATCCGGTCCCGGTGCGGCTTCGGGAGCAGCTGGCGAGCCCTCGGCGGCCGGAATCGCGGCTTGAGACGCAGTGGTCCGCGGCGGCCGGCCGCGGGATCGCCTCAGTCCGGGAACGCCTCCGGGCCGCGCTCGGTGAGCTGGCGGGTCTCCTCGGCGGCCTTGGCCGAGGGCAGCCAGGTGTACGGGTAGTCGGGGTTCTCGAGCGCGGCTGCCTGGCGGGTGAGCCACAGCGGGCGGAACGTGTCGACCATCACCGCCAGCTCCTCGGTCGCCTCCTTGCCGATCGACGCCTCGACCGTGCCCGGGTGCGGCCCGTGCGGGATACCGGCCGGGTGGAGCGTGAACGACGCGATCCCCACGCCCCGCCGGCTCATGAAGTTGCCAGCGACGTAGTAGATGACCTCGTCGCTGTTGATGTTGCTGTGGTTGTAGGGCGCCGGGATCGCGAGCGGGTGGTAGTCGAACTTGCGGGGTACGAACGAGCAGACCACGAAGTTCCGCGCCGCGAACGTCTGGTGGACCGGCGGCGGCTGGTGGACCCGCCCGGTGATCGGCTGGAAGTCCGCGATGTCGAAGGCGAACGGCCACAGGTAGCCGTCCCAGCCCACGACGTCGAACGGATGGGTGGCGAGGTGGTAGGCGGTGTGCCGCCCGCGCGCCCGGACGATGACCGTCCAGTCGCCGGCGTCGGTGCGCGGCTCACGGAACTCGGGGATGCGGATGTCGCGCTGCGAGTACGGCGCGTGCTCCAGCAACTGGCCGTAGTCGTTGCGGTATCGCTTGGGCGGCTCGACCTCCGACGGGCACTCCAGGTACAGCATCCGCTGGGAGACGCCGGCATCGGGGTCCAGGCGCCAGGTCGTGCCGATCGGAAGGACGAGGTAGTCACCCGGGTGGTAGGCAAGGTCGCCGAAGTTCGTCCGCAGCACGCCCGTGCCCTCGTGGATGTACAGCAGCTCATCGCCCTCGCCGTTGCGGTAGAAGGTGTCGGGCGGCATCGCCGTAGCCGGCAGGACCACGCCAAGCACGACGTCCGCGTTGTGGAACAGGGGGATCCGTCCGGTCACGGCATCGCCCGCCGGCGCCAGCCCGGCCGTGTCGATCAGCTGATGGTGGTGCGAGCCGTCGTCCGCGGTCTCGATGACCACCGGGCCCTGCGGCTCGATGCGCGTCACGCGCGTGGGTGGCACGACATGGTAGAGGAGCGAGCTGCGGCCGGTGAAGCCCTCGACGCCGAACAGCTCCTCGGCGTACAGGCTGCCGTCGGCCGAGCGGTGCTGGACGTGGCGGGTGTGCGGGACGTTGCCGCGCGCGACGTAGAACACGGGACGACTGGCCTCCTCGCGTGAGGAGGCCAGTCTAGGGCGATCGGCTCGGGTCAGGTCAGGGTTCGCCGACCCAGTGTGGGATGTAGGCGAACCCCACGGCGAGCTCGGAGAGGTCGTCGCCGTCGCGGTTCACCGGCTTCTTCGCGGTTCCGTCGGCGTTCATGACGAAGAAGACGTTGGCCATGTAGACGATCCGGCCGTCGGGCGTGTACGAGGCCCCGGCTCCGTCGGCGAGCTGCTGACGATCGGATCCGTCGACGCCGACCGTGGCGATCACGGGCTGCGGCAGGTCGCCGATGCTGCCCATCGCCGACCACGGATAGCCCGTGTACAGGATCCGTGTCCCGTCGGGCGCCCAGTCGGCGTCACCCGGCACGCGATCGGGCACGTCGATGTCCCGGACCGAGTCGGCAGGGACGTCGACCACGTGGAGGGTGCCGGTCGGCAGGCCATCCGTATCCCACAGGATCCGGTTGAAGACGATCGACGCGCCGTCCGGGGACCAGGCGGGCTGGTAGGGGAGTCCGTCGGCGCCGTCCGCGGAGGTCGACTCCAGGATCGTGACCTCGCCCGTTGCGATGTCGCGGATGCCGATCCAGGAGGTGACCCTCGACGTCCCGTCCCACTGGACGCCGAGGTTTGCCCCGTTCTGCGAGTTGCGGAACGCACCCTCGAGGTGCACGAAGGCGATCTTCGTGCCCGATGGATCGAAGGCCGGGTCGAGCTCGCTGCAGGTGCAGTCGCCCGACAGCTGGCGCAGGCCGGTGCCGTCGCTGTTCGCGATCCAGGCACGCGCCGGATTGCCCGTGTCCATGAAGGTGACCTGCAGGCCGTCGGCGGACACGTCGGCGTCGAGCTTGCCGGTCGCCGGCTGCCCGGGGAGAAACTCCTCGGCGGTGGCGCCGGTCATCGTCGCCGGGTCCATGAAGTAGAGGCGGCGGCGCTCCGGGTGATAGTCGGTGGTCGGCAGCTCGGAGCCGTCGGGCGCGTTGCCGAGGTGCTCCACGAGGATCCGCCCGCCCAGGGTCGAGTAGTCGAGCTGGATGGTCGGGGCGGGGCTCGCCCCCGGGGACGGCGACACGGCCGGCGGGGCGATGGTGGGCGGTGGCGTCGAGGGCCGCGCTCCCACGGTCAGCAGGCCGACACCGGCCAGCGCCAGGAGCCCGACCGCCGCCGCGATGAGGACGAAACGGTTCACGGGTGGCAACCTCCACGGCAGGCGCACGACCCGCCGCTGTGGAATCGAGGGAAAGGCCGCCAGGATGGTGCCGAGCACCTCCGGGGGGGAGTGGTCGGAATCGTCCTCGAGCCAGTCGGCAATCCGCTGGTCGAAGTCATGGCTGGCGGGGATTCGGCTCATGCCGGTCGCTCCTCGGACGTCGCGAAGAGGCGCCCGTCATGGTCCAGCGCGGCCCGCAGCTGACGGACCGCGTAGTGAAGCCGGGACCGCGCGGTCCCTTCGGGGATGCCCAGGGTGGCCGCGATCTCCGTGAGCGGATACCCCAGGTGGTGGTGGAGGACGACGACCGACCGCTGCTCCGGAGTCAGCCGCCGGAAGGCGCCCGCGAGCTCGTCCCGGGCGGCGACGGAGTGCGCCACGTCGGGTTCGAGGGATGTGTCGTTAGGGATGATGCGCACCCGGGCGGTCCAGCGGCGCTCGCCGCGGGCCTCCAGGTAGCAGGCGTTGACGACGAGGCGGTGGAGCCACGCGTCGAACCGCTCGGGGTCGCGCAGGGTCGGCAGGTCGCGCCATGCACCCAGCAGCGCCTGCTGGGTGGCGTCCTGGGCCCGGTGCGGGTCACGCAGGATCCGGTAGGCCAGGGCGTAGCACCGGTCGACGCTGTCGGCAGCCAGCGAGGCGAACGCCTCCTGGTCGCCGCGCATCGCCTGCTCCACCAGCCGGACCTGCATGGGACGCCTCGGGTGTCGCGCAGCCTTCCGGCCACGTCACCGAGTATGGAGCCGGCGGCTGCCGATTCGTTCACGACGCGGATTGCGGCTGCCGGAGGCCCGGCCCGGGCGCCGCTGCTCCGCACGGGTCGTCACCCGCCATCGCATCGGCTTGCCTCCCACGCAGTAGCCTTGGGCCTCGAACCGCTGTCCCTTGCTTCCCAAGCCGGAATCCAACCTCCTTCGGCACTGGGAGCCAGGTTCCGCGCGCTCCGGGCGCACATTCCCGGCTTCGGGAGCAGAGCCCAGCGGTCCGACGACCGGAATCCCGGCTTGCCAAACAGGGATGCGGGGACGGCGCACCGCTCCTGGCGCGAGCGGCGAGGGCAACGGGTCCGCCGGTGGCCGGGACGCCCGGACCGTTCCATGGACAGGGCTGCGAACCCCATCCCTCGACTGACCGCCCGAACGACGAACGGGATCGTCGCCGACCCGCGGGGGCCGCCGTCGCTCATGCCGGCCGGGCGACGATCGGCGTCACCAGTCGCCCCAGCCGCTCGATCTCCAGCGTGACCTCGTCACCGGGCAGCAGGTACCGGCCGAGCGTCCCGTCCCGGATCTCGAGCAGGCAGCCGCCGCCGACGGTCCCGCTGCCCAGGAGATCGCCCGGGCGCAGCCGCACGTCCCCCGAGGCACGGGCGACCATCGCCCCGAACGAGTGCTGGGCCGTGGACCACGAGCCCCGCGACGTCTCGACGACGCGTGCCCCGCTCGCGTCGGGCACGCGGACGGTGGCCGTCATCAAGAGATCCGGGCCGGTGGAGCCGGGCGCCCGCAGGTCGACCAGCTCGTCGGGCGTGACCAGCCACGGCCCGATGGACGTCGCGAAGTCCTTGCCCTTGGCGGGGCCGAGGCGGACCGTCGTCTCATCGCGCTGGAGGTCCCGCGCGGACCAGTCGTTCAGGACGAAGAACCCGCCGATGGCCTCCTCGCCGCGCTCCTCCGGCAGGTCGCGGGCGGGGGTGTCGATCAGGGCCCCCACCTCCAGCTCGTAGTCCAGCTCCGCGGAGCCGCGCGGCGCCCAGACCGGGTCGCCGGGGCCCCGCATCTCGGACGTG
>MGOE01000142.1:6587-6852 GCA_001797035.1 Chloroflexi bacterium RBG_16_72_14 | reverse complement strand
GCTCCCACATCGTGCCCACGTGGCGTTCGAAGGCGTAGAAGTCGCGGACCGAGGGCGGCCGGAGGACCGGCTGCCCGAAGACGAGGTCGTCGGCCTCCAGGACGGCGTCGTCCTCGGCCGGGCCGCCGCGCGGGACGAAGTCCTCGACGAGCTCCGCGAGCGCCTCTACCCGCAGGCCACGCGCCAGGTGGTCGTCGAGGGTCGTGACCGGCTGGCGGTGGAGCACACGGTCGTGGGCGAGGTTGGGGTCGGCGGCGGCGGCGCG
>MGOE01000142.1:5705-6538 GCA_001797035.1 Chloroflexi bacterium RBG_16_72_14 | reverse complement strand
GGCGGCCGCGAGGCGCCACGGGGCGCCGGCCGGGGCGTGCCGTTCGCGGACATGGGCGAGACGCATCGCCTCGCAGTCTACGTGACGGCGGGGCGGGCCCGACCGGCCGCGTGCCGGGTCAGCCGGGCCCGTCGCCGGGACGCCTACTGGATCATCTTGCCCGCGGCGTCGACCACGTACCACTTGCCGCCCACGCCCTGGCCGTTGGTCTGGCCGGGTGCCGTGTCGCCGGCAAAGTAGTAGAGCGGCAGGCCGAAGAACGTGACCTGGCTGCCGCCGTCATCACGGGTGATGGTGCCGAAGTCCTCGGCGTCGAGCCCCTGGCCGAGGGCTGGCACCGCATCCGAGAGCAGGGCCGGCCAGTTCGCCAGGCAGCCGCCACTGCAGTTGGACACGCCGTCCGTGTCGTCGGTGAACACGTACAGGATCCGGCCCGTGCCGTCCGCGAGGATGCTGCCGAGATCGGTCTCGGCAAGCTCCACCGTCACGCCGCCGGTGGCGGCGGTCGGCTCGGCGCTGGCCGGTGCCGCGGTCGGGGCAGTGGTCGGGGCGGTCGTCGCACCGCCGACGGACGTGCACGCGGCAAGCGCGATGGCGACGGCGATGAACGGGGCGGTGAGGCGAAGGACGCGCATTGGCAGGTACTCCTGGCCGATCGGGGACGCTGGACAGCGACGTCTACGACGGTGAGCCGGGCACGGTTTCCACGGGCCGTGTTCCGGGCCGGTCGCCGGACGCGACGCGAGTGCGGGCGATCAGCCGGGCTTCAGGACCATCAGCAGGACGAGGATGACGAGCCCGGAACCGCCGACCAGGGCGAGGGCCTCCGGGCG
>MGOE01000142.1:0-5602 GCA_001797035.1 Chloroflexi bacterium RBG_16_72_14 | reverse complement strand
GAGTACATCGCCGCCAGAACCGCGACCACGACGACGTACGAGGCGAGGTTCCAGGGTGTCGCCAGCCAGCCGGCCGTGAACGCGGCGCCGAGGCCGCCGATTCCGAGCAGCAGCAGGCCCAGGTACAGGACCTGCGAGGCCCGCAGCGACAGCCCGAGCAGCGCGGCGATCACGTCACGGTTGCGCTCGCCCCGGACGCGGAACGAGACCCAGATCGAGACCCCGTGTGCGAGCAGGAACACCACGAGGCCGACGAGATGGAGGGCGACGAGCCAGAGGTACATCGAGCAGGGGCCTCCCGAAGAGCGTCAGCCGGTCTGAACGACGAGCATGCCGACGGTGTCAAGTCCCGGGAGTGCGCTTGGCCGTCGCTCAGCGAATCGCTCAGTGCCTACTGCTCAGCGACATTGTCAGTCTCCGCAGTACGGCGTTCCCCACTTGTGAAGCCCCGCGACTCGGCGCAGACTCATCCCCGGCGGCGCGCCTGCGCCGGCTCTTCTGCCCGTTCGGGGTCCGGCGGGCGAAGGGATGGGGAGTGATGCTCGCCATCGAGATCGCCTCAAGGCGATCACCAGCGCGCTCGTGAGTGGCAACGTGGTGGCCCGGACCGCGCGGCTGGATTTTTCGGTGGGCCCCGTTGGCCGCGCCCGGGTTGTCCCTGTCGTCACCCTCGTACTGATCACGTTCGCTGTCGGACCGTCCAGCTTCCGGGCGGCAATGACCCCGAACGAATCGGAGCGGCTGCGAGTCAGCCCGCCATGCGCCGCTCGTGATCGGCACAGAGGCGAATCTGGGTGGCTTGAGCACGACGCGAGATACATGCCGGCCGCTGTACGGGCGTGACAGAGGGGCGCTGCGATGGCCGCGAAACTGGCCGACGCAGGACCACCCCGGCGGTGTCGGCCATGCGACGCCATAGGAAGGGGACGCTCATGCAATCGCCACGGCAGCCGGTGGTGGAGCGCAAGCCGGCACTCGACAAGTTCAAGCGTCTCAAGACGGCATACATGAAGCGGCCGCCTCCCCGCCGGCCGCTCAAGATCCTCTCGCTCGACCCGTCTGCGGGATTGGCCAACAACCGGGTCGCGATCGACGTGCCCAACGAGGAGCTCAGCCCCGGACCGTGCGGCGCGCGCATCCGCGTCGTCGACTGGGACGCGGCAAACCGTCGCTTCTACGCACCCGTCGACCTCGACGAGGACCCGATCCTCATGGGCGGCGGGCTGGACCCCTCGGAGTCCGATCCGCGCTTCCATCAGCAGATGACCTACGCCGTCGCGATGCGGGTGCTCGAAAACTTCGAGCAGGCGCTCGGCAGGCAGTTGCACTTCCTCGACGCCCGTCACCGGCGCAGGGTCCTGACGATCGTACCGCACGCGTTCCAGGGTCCGAACGCCTTCTTTGACCCCAACTCCGAGGCGATCCTGTTCGGCTACTTCAGGGCCGACGAGGTGGACCCGGGGCCGAACCTGCCCGGCCAGACGGTGTTCACGTGCCTGTCCCACGACGTCATCGCACACGAGACGAGCCACGCCATCGTCCACCGGCTGCGGCCGTACTTCAACGAGGCGACCAACACCGACGTCCTCGCCTTCCACGAGGGCTTCGCCGACATCGTCGCGATCTTCCAGCACTTCACGTTCCCCAAGGTCCTCGAGGACCAGATCAGGAAGTGCCGGGGTGACCTGCAGCAGCCCGGACCGCTGTTCGAGCTGGCGCGCCAATTCGGCTACGCAACCGGGCAGGGCGCGGCGCTGCGGAGCGCGCGCGAGGGTCACGCGCCGGACCCGACCGAGTACCGAACCGTGCTCGAGCCACACGACCGAGGCTCGATTCTGGTGGCGGCCGTGTTCGACGCGTTCTTCGCCGCGTACCAGGCGCGGAGCTCGAAGCTCATTCGGCTGGCCACGGGCGGGACGGGGCGGTTGCCCGAGGGCGAGCTCCGTTCAGACCTGGTCCCGCTGCTCGCCCAGACGGCGTCGAGGGCCGCCGAGAGCGTGCTGCGGATGTGCATCCGTGCGATGGAGTACGTGCCGCCGGTGGACATCACGTTCGGTGATTACCTGCGGGCACTCGTCACGGCCGACTACGACCTCTTCCCCGAGGACGCGATCGGCCAGCGAGCCGCGCTGATCGAGGCGTTCCGGGCGCGGGGCATCTACCCGAGCCGGGTCACCTCGCTCGCCGAAGAGTCCGTCATGCTCTCCGGCGACTCCACCGCGTCGCAGCTCACCGTCCCGCGGGAGATCATCACCACCATCACGACAAACGGCCTGTTCGGCGGCTCCGCGATGTCGTACAAGCACGTTGCCGACGCGCTCCGCGACTACGGTACGGCGGAGGAGCAGGTCGCTTCCCTGCAGCTCGAGCCAGACCTCCCGGTCAAGGTGCAGGGGTTCCATCCGCTGTTCCGCGTTGGATCCGGCGGCCGGGTGCGCGTGGACATCGTCGCCCAGTTCGTGCAGACGAGGCCGCAGACGGCGCATGAGCGCAGGCAGCTTGGCGGTCTCGCGCTGCGTGGCGGCACGACAGTCGTGATCTCAGAGGACGGCTCGATCCGCTACATCACCGCGAAGCCCGTCCCCGGCGAGGCCCCCGACGCGGTGCGGCCGCTGGACAGGCTACGGGCATTCGTGGACGAGACGGATGCGCGGGACCCGTCCTGCGCCTGGTTATCCGAGGACGCGTTCCGTCGACGAATGGTCGCGCGCTCGAGCTTCAGGGCGGTGCACCGAGGCATTCCGCAGCGGCACAAGTCGTCCTCGAAGAGTGGGGTGACGAAGCCATGACGACGAGCGTCAGGGTACGGATGTACAACACGGGCTGCGGCGATTGCTTCCTGATTACGTTCGACACCGACGGCCAGGTCGCGCGCGTGCTCATCGACTGCGGCACGCTCCGCGCGAGCAAGGGGACGCGCCGAGCCGACGACGCTGCCCGTCAGATTGTCGACGACCTGGGCGCAATGCTGCGCCTGGACGTCGTGATCGCGACCCATCGCCACGAGGACCACGTCTCGGGCTTCAGGCTTGCCGACCTGTGGGCCGGGGTCGAGGTGGGCGAGGTGTGGATGCCGTGGACCGAGATGCAGGAGGACCCGGAGGCGATCGGTATCCGACGGCGCCAGACGGCGGCCGCCGAGGCCCTGCTCAGCCTCATCGAGCGCCTGCCTGCGGCCGACCCCCGAGCGGACCCAGCCGCCCGAGCGGAGGCAGCCGCCCGAGCAGAGGCAGCCGCCGGAATCATGCTCAACTCGCTCACCAACGAGACGGCAATGAAGACGCTGCGCAACGGGTTCGCGGGGAAGGCTCAGCGCCGCTACCTTTCGCTCGATTCCGACGCGCCCGTGATCGTAAGGGCTCCGGAAGTGAAGGTCCACGTCCTCGGCCCGTCCCGGGACCCGAAGGTCATCGCGGACCTCGAGCCGCCCGCCTCGGAGCGCTGGCTCGCGGCCTCGAGCGCGGAGGGCAGGACCCGGCTGGAGCCTTTCCCCAAGGACTGGTCGATCGACTGGGGCGAGTTCTCCAGTGCATCGGAGCTCGAGCCGCTCTGGCTCGATGAAGCGCTCTTGCGGACGATCAACGGCGCGACCGCGGACGACCTCGTCGAGGCGGCCGCCATGCTCCAGGGCTGCGAGAACGGGACGAGCCTCGCACTCGCGTTCGAGGTCGCCGACCGCGTGCTCCTGTTTCCGGGCGACGCGCAGTGGGGGACGTGGAAGGCGATGCTGGCCAACCCCGCCCACGTCGACCTGCTCAAGCGGACGTCGTTCTACAAGGTCGGTCACCACGGGAGCTACAACGCGACGCCGCGCACGTTCGTCGCCGACTACCTGCCGCGGACCGCTCGAGCAGCGATCTCGGTCGCCCGCGTCGAGGCCAGCAATTGGCACTCTATCCCTCACCCGGATCTGGTCGCCGCATTCACGGCGAAGGGCGTCGAGGTCGTTCGTTCCGACGCGCCTCCGGCGGTCTCGTCTGCTTCAGTCGTGGTCCGGGGCGACATCAGCGTCGATCTCGACCTCACGCCAGATCTCGCGCCGTCGCTGACCGCCGAGCCGCTCACGCTTGTGCGGGAGGCTGCAATCGCCGGTTCGGCTTCGGGCGCCCAGACACCCGCTCGTTGAAGCAAGGGAGGATAGGTGCGGTCGCTCGATGTGAAGCGATGGTCCACGGTCCCAACAGAACCAGCAGGGAGCCGACATGACGGCCACGTTCGCCATCGGGGCGGCCGCCGGGTCCGCGGCGATCTACAAGCAGGTTGAGGCGGCACCTTCGGCGTTCCGGGGCAATCCCGCGTTCACGCTCGGACTCGGCGTTGATGCGGTGACCGCGCCTTGGACTCAAGAGGCTCCCGCCAGTTGAGGGTGGCCTGCAGCCAAGGTCAACCTGAGGTTCCGGGTCAGCGCCTGACGTTTGCCTGATGCCCCAAGGTGCGTCCAGGGCGCGCACAAGCGCAGGTTCTTGACACGCGATCAGCGTGTCAAAGGTTCCCGCGCCGGGCCTGTTCGATCTCGATCGCCTCGAACAGCGCCTTGAAGTTGCCCACGCCGAAGCCGCGCGAGCCGTGCCGCTCGATGATCTCGAAGAAGAACGTCGGGCGGTCCTGGATCGGCCGGGTGAAGATCTGGAGCAGGTAGCCCTCCTCGTCGCGGTCGGCTTCGATCCCGAGCTCCTCGAGCACGTCCATGGGCACCCCGACGTCGCCCACCCGATCCGCGAGCGTCTCGTAGTAGGCGTGGGGCATGCCCAGGAACTCGACGCCGCTCTCGCGCAGGCGGCGGACGGTGCCCACGATGTCCTCGGTGCGCAGCGCCACGTGCTGCACGCCGGGCGCGCGGTACCAGTCGAGGAACTCCTGGATCTGGCTCTTCTTCCTGCCGGTGGCGGGCTCGTTGATCGGGAACTTGACGCGGCCGTTGCCGTTGGTCATGACCTTTGACATCAGCGCGCTGTAGTCGGTGTGGATGACGTTGTCGTCGTAGTGCACGAGCTGGGCGAAGCCGAACACGTCGCGGTAGTAGTCGACGAACCGGTTCATATCGCCGAGCGCGACGTTGCCCACGCAGTGGTCGACCTCGAGCAGGCTGAGGCCCTGGGCCGCGCGGGCCGGCCGCTTCACCTTCCGATAGCCGGGGGCGAAGGCGCCGTGGTAGCCGCTGCGGTCGATGAAGCTGTGGCGGACGTCGCCGTAGGTCCAGACGGCGGCGCGTCGGAGGGTCCCGTCATCGCCACCGTCCAGCTCGACGGGCTCCAGCGCCGACCGGGCGCCTCGGGCGGTGGTCTCGCGCCACGCGGCGTCGACGTCGCGGACCGCGAAGGCGATGTCGCGGACGCCGTCGCCATGCTCGCGGACATGCTCGGCGATCTCCCCGTCGGGGGTCATGGGCGCCGTGAGCACGATCCGGATGTCGTGCTGCTGCATGACATAGCTGGCGCGGTCGCGGATGCCGGTCTCGAGGCCCGCGTAGGCCACCGGCGTGAAGCCCCACAGGGCGCGGAAGTAGGCGCTGGCCTGGCGGGCATTGCCGACCCAGAACTCGATGTGATCGATGCCGTCGAGGGGGAGGAAGTCCTGCGCCTCGGCGAAGGCGTCGCGGTTG
>MGOE01000141.1:35164-35968 GCA_001797035.1 Chloroflexi bacterium RBG_16_72_14 | reverse complement strand
GCCGCGGCCACGCGTCCGGGCGATGACGATCTGCAACACCGGCGCGCTGGCGGCGGTCGAGGGCGGGACCGCGCTCGCCGTCGTGGCCGAGCTGCACCGGCGCGGGGCGCTCGAAGAGGCGATCGTGCTCGAGACCCGTCCCCTGCTCCAGGGCGCCCGGCTCACGACCTGGGAGCTGGCCCAGATGGGCGCCCCGTACCGGTTGATCGTGGATTCGGCGGCGGCGTCGGTGCTGGCGCGTGGGCTGGCCGACGTCGTGCTGATCGGGGCGGACCGGGTGACCCGCAACGGCGACACCGCGAACAAGGTCGGCAGCCTGTCGCTTGCCCTGGCGGCGCGCCACGCGGGCGTCCCGTTCGTGGTGGTGGCCCCGGAGTCGACGATCGACCTGGACACGGCGACCGGCGCCGGGATCGAGATCGAGGAGCGCCCCGCCGACGAGGTGACCGCGTTCCACGGCCTGCGGACGGCGGCGGCAGGGACCCGGGCCCTCAACCCCGCCTTCGACGTCACGCCGGCCGCCCTGGTCACGGCGATCGTGACCGACCGGCGCGTGGTGCGGTTCGACCGGGGAGAGCACGCGTAGGTCGGCCGCAGCGGGGACGGTGCGCCGCGGGGCCGTTACATGATCTTGAACCGGGGACCCTCTCCGCCTTCGGGCGGCTGCCACAGGATGTTCCGCTGCGGGCACTTGATCGCGCAGGTCATGCAGTGGAGGCAGTTCGACGGGCTGAGCGCGACCCGGTCGCCGTCGCGCCGGTAGACCTGGCCCGGGCAGAAGTGGGTGCAGGGGCTCGCGTAGTC
>MGOE01000141.1:30395-35095 GCA_001797035.1 Chloroflexi bacterium RBG_16_72_14 | reverse complement strand
CTCGCGGTGGAGCGCGCCGCTGAGGCTCACGAAGGTCGCGCCGTCCATGCCGCCCGGGTCCGGCCGGTCCAGTCGCGCGCCGGGCCGCGTGCCGTCGGCATCGGGAGCCATCGGGATCCGCCACGGCAGTCGGTCGGCGACCAGGGACAGCGGGGCGCCGGGGTAGATGCCCCAGCGGAAGGCGGCGCGGTAGTTGCGGGCATGCCGGAGGTCGGGCAGGACGCCCCGCGTCTCGAGGCGCTGCACGTAGCCGGCAAGCCGGACGGGGTCGTCGGGCGCCGCGCCAGCCGCCGCGAGGCCTTCGGCGATCGTGTCGGCGGCGGCCATGCCCGACAGGATCGCGTAGTGGATGCCCTTGATCCTGGCCATGTTGACGAACCCCGCGCCGTCGCCGACCACGAGGGCCCCGGGCACCGCGACCCGCCCGAGCGCGTACCACCCGCCCTCGGGGATGGTCTTGGCGCCGGTGGCGATCGTGACCGAGCCGCGCAGCAGCGAGGCGATGAACGGGTGGCTCCGGAATCGCTCGAACTCGCGCTGCGGCGCCAGGTCGCCCGCCCTCCAGTCGAGCCCCAGGATCAGGCCCACGGCGACGCTCTTGTCGCCCATGCTGTACATGAACCCACCGCCGAACACGCCGGCCGGGTTCGGGTAGCCGAGCGTGTGCAGCACGCGGTTGGTCCCGAACGGGTTGTCGCCCGGGAATTGCGCGACCGCCTTGATGCCGATCGAGTAGACCTGCGGGTTGCGACCGCCGCCGAACTGCTCGCGGAGCTGGGTCGACAGGACGCCGTGCGAGCCGTCGGCAAGCACGGTGACCCGGGCGTGGATGTCCTCGGCAGGACGGAAGTTGGCCTTCGGCTCGCCGCGGTTGTTGCGACCCACGTCCCCCAGGCGAACCCCCACCACCCGACCGTCGTCGACCAGCAGCTCGCGCGCGGCAAAGCCGGAGTGGATCTCGACACCCGCCTGGACCGCCCGATCGGCCAGGAAGCCCGTCAGGCGCGCCAGCGAGATCGTGACATCGCCCTCGTGGTGCATCCGCCCGGGCACGACCCGCGAGGGAACCTTGACGGCACGGCTGCCGAGCAGGAAGTACAGGTCGTCCTGCTCGACCGGCACGACGTTGGCCATGAACCGCCGGTCGTCGCGCCAGCCGGGCACCAGCTCGTCCAGGCAGGCCTGCTCGAACGATGCCCCCGACAGGCTGTGGTAGCCGGGCCGGTGCGCCTTGTCGACCACGACCACCGACGCGTCCGAGCCGGCCTGCGCCAGCTGCTTGCGGAGCCGGATCGCGGTCGCCAGCCCGGCCGGCCCGCCGCCCACGACGAGGACGTCGATCGGCTCCGTCATGACGCCACCGCCGCGGCTGCCCCGGTCGCACGGACGAGCTCCGGGACGACCGTCTCGATGTCGCCCACGATCCCGAAGTCGGCATAGTTGAAGATCCGCGCCTTGGGATCCTTGTTGATGGCGACCACGATCTCGGACCCCTGCATGCCCGTGATGTGCTGGACGGCGCCGGAGATCCCGATCGCGACGTACAGCCGCGGCTGCACCGTCTGCCCGGTTTGGCCCACCTGGTAGTCGTGGGTCGTGAACCCGTCCTCGACGGCCATCCGTGAGGCAGCCACCCTGGTGCTCGCGCCCAGCAGCCGCCCGAAGCCCTCGGCCAGCGGCCGGAGATAGGTCTCAAAGTCGCTGCGCGACCGGAACCCGTGCCCGCCGGCGACGATGACCTCGGCGTCTCGGATCGAGACTTTGCTGGCGAACGACTCGACGGGCACCGCCTCGAGCCCGACGTCATCGGGGCCCAGGGTGACCGGGACCCTGACGATCTCGCCCCTGCGGTCGGGGTCGAGGGTCGGGACCTTGAACACACCCGGCCGCACGGTGGCCATCTGGCCCGGGGAGTCGGTGGTCATGATGGTGGCCATCACGTTGCCGCCCAGGGCGGGGCGCGTCTGCTTGAGGATGCCGACCCGGTTGACGTTGCCCTTGGCGAAGTCGCCGATCTCGAGCCGCGTGCAGTCGGCCGTCAGCCCGCAGCGGCAGGCATAGGCGACGCGCGGCGCGAGCTCGCGGCCGAGCGGGCTCGCCCCGAACAGCATGACCTGCGGCCGCCGCTCGCAGACGAGGTCCGAGATCGCGTGCTTGTGGGCGATGGGGTCGAACGTCCGGAGCAGCGGGTGCTCGAGGACATAGACGACATCGGCGCCTGCGGCGATCAGCTGCGCCGGCCGGTCGCCCGCGGCGTCGCACGGCAGGACCGCGCCCACCCGCTCGCCGAGGCCTTCGGCGAGACGGCGTGCCTTGCCCAGCAGCTCCAGCGACACGGAGCGGACGCCGTCGCCCTCCCGCTCGGCGAACACCCACAGCTCGCCCCGGTAGGTCGGCTCCCGGCCGTCGAGCCGGTAGGCCGCCTCGGCGTCGGGCGCGGCGCCGGGGGCGGCCGCGTGGTAGCGCTCGGCGATCCGGGTCACCAGCTCGGCCGGGTCGTGGAGGTGCTCGCAGGTCTTGGGCCGGTCCTCGGACGGCGAGAACAGCCGGTACACCTGGGTCCACGAGCCCTTGAGCCCGATCCGTGCCGGGTCCGCGTCCACCGACCTGGCGTTCCACTCGTGGATCGTGGCCGCGAAGGCGTCGCGCTCGCGCGCGAACGAGCGGTACAGCGGCTCGGTGCACGCGGTAACGGTCACCAGCACCGGCCGCCTCAGCGGGTGCACGTCCTCGATACCCTCGGACGCGATCCGGCGGATCGTCAGCGGCGGACCGGGCTGGAACCCCTTGGCGTAGGCAATGTGGTCGATGCCCAGCTCCTCGGCGATCTGGGGCGGCACCTGGGCGGTGTCCCCGTCCACCGACTGCATCCCGGTCACGATCAGGTAGTCGCGCCTGCCGTCGAACAGCTCGCGCTCGATGCGGCGGATCGCGCACGCGAGGGAGTACGCCGTGGCACCCGTGTCCGCGCCCGCGAACGCGTTGTCGGTCAGCAGGACCGCCTCGCCCGGGACGCGTGCCAGGCACTCCACCAGGACCTCGCGCGCCATCGGCGGGCCCATCGTCAGGAACACGGTCCGGGCGTTCGGGTCGCCGGCGGTCAGGCGGCTGGCGAACGTGAGCGCGTGGAGGTCGAGCGGGTTGAGGACGCTGTCCAGCATGGCCCGCCGGAGCGTGCCCTTGTCGCGGTCCCAGGCGTCCTCGGGGATGTTCGAGACGTCGGGCACCTGCTTGACCAGGACGATGCAGTCCATGGCGCGACAGTAGCCGCGGGCCAGCTGCGGGACACCGGCCCTTTGTCACCCCGGCGGGTGCGCATTGCCGTCCGGGGACCGGGCCGCCTTGGCGCCAGGACGGGCCATCCGGAGGGGGGCTAGCCCCATCCCGAAGACGCCGGGTGCCCGGCTGGCTGCGGCGACCCGGCGAGCCGAGCATTCGGAGCATCGAATCAAGCGGACGGGCCCCGCGCGGCCCGATCCGACACCCGGAGGCAACACCACCATGGCAGTCAACAGGCGGTTCCTCAACTGGGGGACGTTCTTCATCACGGCGGGCACGATCGTGCTCGTCGGGCAGGCCGCGCTGGTGAGCGACGCCGACGTCGCCGAGGCCCTGCGCTTCTGGCCGGTCCTGGTCATCGGGCTGGGCGTCGGCCTGCTCCTGCGGCGCACCCGGTTCGACGTGGCGGGCGGCATGCTCGCGGCGGCGATGCCGGCGTTGCTGTTCGGCGGGCTGATCGTGGCGGCGCCGGAGCTCCCCGACGGCTGCGGCGGCGAGCTGCGGCCGGCGAGCCTGGTCACGCGCGATGGCACGTTCGCGGGCCCGGCCACCGTGGACCTGCGGCTCGCCTGCGGCGAGGTGACGGTCGTGACCATCCCCGGCACCGGCTGGCGGACCGACACCGGCAACGGCGCGGGTCGCGAGCCGGACGTCACCGCGAGCTTCGACCGGCTGACCGTCGCCTCGGCGACGGGGCGCCACGACTGGTTCCGCGGCGGCTCCGACGAGTGGCGCGTGGCGCTGCCCACGGGAACCACCCTCGACCTGGTGGCCGACGTCAGCGCGGGCCGTGGCACCTTCGACCTCGCGGGGGCGCAGCTCGGCAGCGCGCGGCTGGTCGTCAACGCCGGCGACGTGCGGTTCGACCTCTCGCAGGCCACTGCCGAGCGCGTGTCCCTGGACATCAACGCGGCCCGGGTCCAGCTCACGCTGCCGGCCGCCTCCGACCTCACGGCCGACCTCTCGGTCAACGCCGGTGCGCTGAGCTTCTGCGCGCCAGACGGCCTGGGCCTGCGCGTCCGCGAGCGCAGCACGCTGGCCGACTTCTCCGCCTCGGGGCTCGTGCGCGCCAACGGCGCCTGGGAGACCCCCGGCTATGCAACCGCCAGCTACCGAGCGGACGTGTCGGTCACGGCCAACGTTGGTAGCGTGGACGTCAACCCTGAAGGAGGGTGCAAGTGAACCCGCGCCGTCTCTACCGCTGCCGCCACGACCGGATCCTCGCCGGGGTCGCCTCGGGCATGGCGGAGTACCTCGGGCTCGACCCGACCGTCGTCCGGATCCTGTGGCTCCTGTCCACGCTGTTCGGCGGCCTCACGATCCTGCTGTACATCATCCTCGCGTTCATCATGCCGCTCGAGCCGGCCGGTGAGGCCGGGGCGCCGGGTGCGCCCGGGGCCACCGGTGGGACCGGCTGGGGC
>MGOE01000141.1:23177-30369 GCA_001797035.1 Chloroflexi bacterium RBG_16_72_14 | reverse complement strand
CCCGCGGTCGGACGCCGCCCCGGTCGCCGCGCCGACCGCGGGCTGGGGCACCCCTCCGACCGCCTGGCACAACCCGCCGCACGAGCACCGGCCCGGGCGCATGGGCCTGTACGTCGGGGTGATGCTCGTCGTGTTCGGCGCGATCGCCATGGCGAACGTGCTCATCCCGGGCCTCGTGGCCGGCGGCCTCCTGGGCGCCGGGTTCCTGGTTGCCCTTGGCGTCGCGCTCCTCGTGGGCGCGACGCGCCCCAACACCGCCGACCGGTGATCGGGATCCCGTTCCTGGCCCTGGGGCTCCTCCTGGTCCTGAGCGCCATCGCGGGCGCCAGGGTCCGGGGGCGGGATCGCGGCCCGATCGTGGGCTTCCTCCTCTCCCCGCTCCACCCGGCAACCTGGCAGGCGACCTTCGCGATCGTCACCGGGTTCTGGGTGGAGCTGCTGTTCTTCGCCCTCGTCAGCAGCCTGTTCTCGGCCGGTGTCTCGTTGCTCGTCGTCGCGGTCGGCGTGGTGCTGATCGCGCTCGGGATCGAGGCCAGCCGGGTGTTCGCCCGCCTCGAGCGGCGTCGGGCGATGGCCGCGGACCCCCGGCCCCTCCTGGCACACGCCTACCGCCCCTACGGCTCCGGCCCGGTCGACCTGCTGTCCGCGCTGTTCCTCGACCTGGCGCGCTGGCGGGACGTCCTGTACGTGTTCATCGCGCTGCCGCTGGCGATGCTCGAGTTCATCATCGTCGTCGGGCTGTGGGTCGGCGCGTTCGCGTTGCTGACCGTGCCCCTCAGCGGCGCGCTGTCCGGTCCCGGGGCCGCCGCAGGCGGCCCCAGCGTCGCGCCGGAGGCGGTTGCGGCCGTGGCGCTGACCGCGGGCATCCTCCTGCTGCTGATCGCCGCCTCGGTCTCGCAGGGGCTGATGGCGCTCCACCGGGCGGTCGTGGCCGGCCTCCTGTGCACCTCCGAGGCGGCGCTCCTCCAGCAGCGCGTGCAGACCCTCGAGGGCAGCCGCCGCGCCGTCATCGATGTCGAGGCGAGCGAGCTCCGGCGGATCGAGCGCGATCTCCACGACGGGGCCCAGCAGCGGCTGGTCATGCTCACCATGGATCTCGGGATGGCGGCCGAGAAGATCGAGTCCGATCCGACGCTCGCGCGTTCGCTGGTCCTCGACGCCCAGGGCCAGGCGCGCCATGCGCTGGCGGAGCTGCGCGACCTCGTCCGCGGGATCGCGCCCGCGATCCTGCTCGACCGCGGCCTGGTGCCCGCCCTGAGCTCCCTCGCCGGCCGCAGCCCCATCCCGACCGCGGTCAACAGCAGCCTCCCGGAGGGCGAGCGCCTGCCCGATGCCGTCGAGCGTGCCGCCTACTTCGTGGTCGCCGAAGCCCTCGCCAACGTCGCCAAGCACGCGGCGGCCACCCGGTGCGAGATCCGCTGCCGGGGCGAGTGGGGCCGGCTCGTGGTGGAGGTCTGGGACGACGGCGGCGGCGGGGCGACGCTCGTGCCCGGCGGCGGCCTGGCCGGGCTGGCCGGCCGCGTGGAGGCGCTCGACGGCGCGCTCGCGGTCGAGAGCCCGGCCGGCGGTCCGACCACGGTCCGGGCGGAGATCCCGGTCGTCGCGGGCCAGCCGGTCGCCGCACCGCCCCCCGCGCAGACGTACTGGACGCTGCCGGATCAGGAGTCCAGGTAGGCGAGCACCGCCAGCACGCGGCGGTGGTCGCTCTGCGAGTCGGGCAGCTGCAGCTTGCCGAAGATGTTGCTGATGTGCTTCTCCGTGGCGCCCTCGCTGATGTTCAGGAGCTCGGCGATGCCCATGTTCGTCCGTCCCTCGGCCATCGCCGCGAGGACGTCGCGCTCGCGCGGCGTGAGCGCGCCGAGCCGGTCGTCGTGGCGGCGCGGCACCATCAGCTGGGCGACGACCTCGGGGTCCAGGGCCGTGCCGCCCTTGGCGACCCGCCGCAACGCGTCCATGAACTCGCGGATGTCCGCCACGCGGTCCTTGAGCAGGTAGCCGACACCGCCGGCACGGTCCGCCAGCAGCTCGGTGGCGTACTCGCGCTCGACGTACTGGCTGAGCACGAGGACCGGCGTCCCGGGCACCCGCCGGCGGGCCTCGATCGCCGCCCGCAGCCCCTCGTCGCGCTGGGTCGGCGGCATCCGCACGTCCACCACCGACACGTCCGGGCGGTACGCCTCGACGGCCGCCACGAACGAGGGCCCGTCACCCACCTTGGCCACGACGACGCCGCCGGAGTCCGTGATCAGCCGCGCGAGCCCCTCGCGGATGAGCGCGGAATCCTCGGCGATGATGACCCGCAGCGGCTGGGCGTCCACGCGCCGATGATGCACCAGTTCGCGGTGCTCCGGCGGACGCGCCGGCGAATGTGGTCGATCGGCGATCAGCCGAACCAGGTCGCGAGCTCGACGTCGCGGACGGCGGGGCGCGTGGCGAGCGGGCGGCGACGCTCCCGAAGCCGACGGCAGCGGGCGCAGACCACAGGGAGCCAGCGAGTCGTGGGACTGGACGTTGGCGAGGAACCAGCCCGGACCGAGGAGCTCCGTGGCCTCGATGATCCCGGAGGTCTCCTCATGACCTGCGGTCCGATCGTGGGCGGGCCCCGTGAACGCCGGGTTGTCGGGCTGTATGCGCTGTTACCGCTACTCGCCGCGGGACGTGCCTCGCGGGGCAGGCGGATCCGGGCTCGCGCGGACCAGCACGCTCGCCGCTGCGCCCAGGGCCAGCAGCATCCCCAGGACGAACACCGGCACCGGGTACGGCCCGGGGTCGCCGCCCGCGAGCACCCGTCCCGCGTCGAGCGTGTAGGACAGGATCACCAGGAGCCCGCCGGCGATCCCGGCGGCCCAGTGCCGCGCCGTCAGGACCACCCGCCCGCCGGAACGGACCCGCCTGGCCACGACCAGGCCGACCGCGACCAGCGCCGCGCTCACGGCGACGGGCGACCAGACGGGGCCGACCCACGGGACCGGGATGAGGAACAGCAGGTCGGGCGTGCCGAGCGACGGTGGCCAGCCGCTGAGCACCCGGAGCCAGGCGTAGTAGCCGATGTCCCAGGCCCCGAACACCACCGCGCCCCAGGCCACGGCCTCCAGCCGGGTGCGGCCGACGAGCAGCCCCACCGCGGCAATCATCACCAGCGTCGCCGCTTCGCGGCCGACCTCGATCGGGAGCAGTTCGCCCATCTCGCCCGCCGGCCGGAGCGGGAAGATCGCGCCCCCCTCGGACCCCAGCGCCGCCTGGAGGTAGGCCACGACCGCCGCCTCGAGATAGGCCATCGCGACGGCGTACCCGAGCACCACGCCCGCGATCACGCCGAACCGCGTCCCGCCGGCCATCGTCCGTCAGGCCGCGCGGACGTCGCGGCGGGTGAACGCTACGAGCCCGACGATCGCGAGCGCGGCGGCCGGGATGCCCAGCGCAGCGAAGCGCCACGGCTCGGCGCCGTTGAGCAGCGGATCGCTGCCCAGCGCCCAGTCCCAGGGCGACAGCCCGGCCCACGGCCGGAGCTGGTCGCTCAGGGGAAACAGGGCGGCGACGACGAACCCGCCGATCAGCACGCCGAGGCCGATGCCCAGCACGACCGGCGGCCGGGGCATGAGCCCGGCGACCGCGAGGGCGAGGCCGCCGTGGAGGGCCCCGAGCAGGCCGCACAGGACCACCGTCACGAGCAGGCGGTCGGCGGCGATCTCGAGGCCGAACGGCACGTCGGACAGCAGCTGGAAGGCCGCCACCGAGACGGTGAGGAGCGCGGTCCAGGCGAGCACCGCCAGCGCCCGACCGGCGAAGGCCGCGCCGCGCGACACGGGCTGGGCGAGGACGACCTCGAGCCGCCCGGCATCCTCCTCGGCCGCCGTGAGGCCGTTGGCGAACGCGATCGACGCCCAGCCGAGGAGCAGCGGCACGAGGACGTCGTAGAGGTTCCCCCGGAGGTAGCCGGCGGGCGTGCCGAACCCCTGCAGCCCGAACGCCTCGATGATCCCGGGCGGCAGCTGGTCGATCAGGTCGCCGAGGTTGGTCGTCCCCTCGAACGCGGGCCAGAAGGCGACGGTCACGACGACCAGCGCGCCGATGGACAGCGCCCAGGCCAGCGCACCCCGGCGGGTCGCCCGCATGGGGTCGAGCACGAGGGCGAGGGCCCGGCCGCTCACGGCGCCGCCTCCTCGTACAGGCCGAGGACCGCCTCCTCGAGATCGGGCTCCTCGATGAGCATCGACTCGACGTCGTGGGCCGCGAGCACGCGGAGGAGCGGCCCGATCGGGCCGGTCAGCGTGGCGGTGAAGCGCCGGCCCTCCGACTCGCGATCGGCCAGGCCCGGCACCGTGTCGAGGGCCGCGGCGGGCGCGGTTCCGGAGAACCAGACCTCCACGCGCTGGCTGACCCGCCGGCGCAGCTCGTCGACCGTCCCGTCGGCGACGACCAGCCCGGCCCGCAGCACGACGACGCGGTCCGCCACGCGCTGGACCTCGCTCAACACGTGGGAAGACAGCAGGATCGTCGCTCCCCGCGCGCGGGCCTCGCGGACGAGGCGCAGGAACTCGCGCTGCATCAGCGGGTCCAGCCCGCCGGTCGGCTCGTCGAGGACGAGCAGCTCCACCGGCCACAGGAACGCCAGCAGGAGCGCCACCTTGCGCCGGTTCCCCGACGACAGGTTGCGCATCGGCCGCGCGAGGTCCAGCTCCAGCCGGGCCGCCAGCTCCTCCCGACGGACGGGGTCGAAGCCGCCGCGCAGGCGCCCCAGGCCGGCCACCAGCTCGGCGGCGGTCTGGCGCTCGGGCAGGCGGAGCTCGCCCGGCAGGTACGTGAGCCGGGCGCGGATCGCGACGCCGTCCCGTCCCGTGTCGAGGCCGAACACCTCCACCCGCCCGGCCGTGGGGCGGAGCAGGTCCAGCAGGCACCGGATCGTCGTCGTCTTGCCGGCGCCGTTGGGACCCAGGAACCCGAGGATCTCGTTGCGCCGGACGGCGAACGAGATCCCCCGGACCGCGTGGACCGCCCCGTAGTCCTTGACGAGGCCGTCGACCGCGACGATCGCGGCGGGGACGGCGGCGGTGGAGAGCGCCGATGCCGGCACGCCAGCCATGGTGGGCATTGTCCGCGATCCCGGGCCCGCCGGCTCGGGCCGGGCGACCCGTCGCAGACGCGCAAGGAGGCCCTGTCAGTTGAGCCGCTCCGGACCGACCATGGCACCGGAGGTGGCGCCATGCCGAGGTCGACGACCGTCCCGGCCGCGCTCGCCGTGCTGATGGGAGTGCTGCTGGTGGGCGTGATGGCCGATGGGCCCGTGGCGCCGGAGAGGGTCCCTGGCGCGTGGCGGGAGGTCGAGGCGCTGCCCTCGCCGCGGCTGGACGGGCCGGTGTCGCTGGAGGCCGCCCTGCTCGGGCGCCGCTCGGTGCGCTCCTTCTCCGACGTCCCGCTCACGGTCGAGGAGATCGGCCAGCTCCTGTGGGCGGCCCAGGGCGTGACCGACGACGCCGGCCACCGGACCGCGCCGTCCGCGGGCGCCATGTACCCGCTCGAGCTCGATGTCGTGACGGCGGACGGGTTCGCGCGCTACGTGCCGGACGGGCACCGGCTGGCCTGGCGGGGTGACGCGGACCTGCGCGCGTCGCTGTCCGAGGTGGCCCAGGGGCAGGCCGCGATCCTCGAGGCGCCGCTGGTCATCGTCATCAGCGGCGTGCCGGAGCGGACCGCGGCGCGGTACGGTGAGCGGGCGGAGCGCTACGTCGCGATGGAGGCCGGTCACGCCGCCCAGAACGCGCTGCTGGAGTCCGTGAGCCTGGGGCTCGGCGCCGTCGTCGTTGGCGCGTTCGACGACGAGGCGGTGCGACGGCTGCTCGCCCTCGCGGACGGCGAGGAGCCCCTGTACCTGGTCCCGATCGGCCATCCCCGCTGAGCTGCGCGGGCAGCGCCGGAATGCCGTCAGTCAAGGTGCCGGTACAGCCGCCAGGCGTCCGCCCACGACGCCGGCACGCGCCGGCAGACCCGGACCAGCGTCCCCTGCTCGTCGTTGTCCACGCCCAGGCCGTTGTCGACGTGGCCCTCGGTCGTGCAGTCACCCAGCGCCGCGGCCTGCCAGCCCATCCCGGCCACGAGGATGGCGACCGTCCGGCCATCTGCCGGCGGGCCCCACGCCCAGTACCCGTTGTGTCCGGAGTACACCGGCGGCAGCCCGTCGCCCAGCAGCTCCAGGGCGCCCGCCTCGCCGTAATTGGCCGTTACGATGACTGCGCCCGCACGCTCCGCGGGCGTCAGCTCGTCCACCACCCGCGTCACCTCGGCGACCAGCTCCGGCCAGCCGATCTGCTCGCCGGCCTCGCCGTACACCTCGGCGACGGGCGTCGACGCCAGCGACCCCGCCGGCACGATCGGCAGCGTGAGGACGGCCATGATGGCGAGCGAGATCGCAGCGACCACGCCGACCAGCGCGCCCCGCACGGGCGTGCGGCCGCGAGAGATCCAGCGGTCCAGCAGCACGGCGCCCGAGGCGGCCAGCGGCGCCAGCGCGCCGAACATGTAGTAGCTCTTGCCGTTGGTCACCAGCACGATCGCGACCACCACGACGGCCGCCCAGCCGATGGCGCGCCACGGCCAAGCGTCGGCGGCCAGCAGCAGCCGGCCTGCCCCCAGCACGGGCACGAACGCCAGCAGCGAGCCGCCGAGGAGCAGCACCTCGACCGCGAACGAGTCGCGCTCGGCGGCAATCCGGGCGGCCAGCCGCTGCGCCATCTCGAGCTGCGGCCAGTCGTTGGCGGCCTGCCAGGCGAGGTTGGGCAGCCACAGGAGGGCAGCGATCGCGAGCGCCGACCAGGCCCACGGCGAGCGCACGACGTCCCAGCGGCGCGCGAGCACGAGGCCGACCGCCAGCCCGGCACCCAGGAAGGCGACGAGATGCTTGTTCTCGAGCCCGATCCCGGCGACCAGCCCCAGCACCGGCCACAGCCGCGGGTCGGCGCCGTCGAGCAGGCGGACCGCGAGCCACAGGATCACGGTCCAGGCGAGCAGGTCGTAGGTGGTCGTGGACGCGAGGTGGCCCGCCCGGAACAGGGCCGGATCGCCCCGCCGTCGCGGGTCGGGAAGCCCGTCGGCCGCGAGCTACCGGGCCGTCACCGCGGCACCGGCCGCGCGGAACGAGGATCGGGTCGCTCCTTGCCGGACCTACGCTCCGCCAGACCCCGCCATCGCGCGGTCC
>MGOE01000141.1:22820-23113 GCA_001797035.1 Chloroflexi bacterium RBG_16_72_14 | reverse complement strand
GCGGCGGGGCGGCGGAGGACGTCCGCCGCGGGCCCGTCCTCCACGAGGCGTCCGCCTTCCATCACCGCCAGGCGGCCGCCCGCCGCGGCCGCCAGCGCGAGGTCGTGGGTGATGAACAGCAGCGCCATGGGCCGGCCCGCGCGGACCTCGGCGAGCAGGGCCAGGAACTCCAGCTGGCGCGGTGCATCGAGCATGGACGTGGGCTCGTCGGCGAGGAGCAGCACAGGCCGCGGGGCGATGGCGCGCGCGAGCCCGACCCGCTGGCGCTCGCCACCGGACAGCTCGTCAGTGGT
>MGOE01000141.1:16598-22786 GCA_001797035.1 Chloroflexi bacterium RBG_16_72_14 | reverse complement strand
GGCGAGCGCCTCGGCCGCGCGCGCCCGGGCGTCCGCGGGCGCGACACCTGCGATGGTCATCGGCTCGGTGACGATCTCGAGCACCGTCATGGCGGGCGAGAGCGCCGCGTAGGGGTCCTCCGAGACCACCCCGATCCGCGTCAGGACGGCGCGCCGCTCCCGGCCGCGCAGTGTCTCGAGGTCGTGGTCCAGCACGCGGACCGTCCCCGCGTCCGGGCGCTCCAGGCCGACGATCAGCCGCGCGAGCGTGCTCTTGCCCGCGCCGCTTCGGCCGACCAATGCGACGGACTCGCCGGACCGGATCGAGAGGTTCACCGCGTCGACCGCGCGGACCGCGCCTGCCCGGCCATCGCGCGCCGGGTAGGTGCGCGACACGCGCTCGAGCGCGACGATCCGCTGGGCGGTCATCAGCCGGCCCCTGTGGGCGCGAGCCGCGGCAGCGCTCGGACGAGGCGCGCGGTCGCTGGGTGCTCCGGCGCCCCGATGACGCGGTTGACGCTCCCCGCCTCGACGATCGCGCCGTCGGACATCACGAGGATGCGGTCCGCGAGCCGCACCACCGTCGGCAGGTCGTGGGACACGATCACCATCGACATCCTCGTGCCCTCGCGCAATTCCGCGAGCAGGTCCGCGATCTCGTGCTGGACGATGACGTCGAGCCCGGTCGTCGGCTCGTCGGCGATGAGCAGGGCCGGGTCGTTGACGAGCGCCATCGCGATCACGACGCGCTGGCGCATGCCGCCGGAGAGCTCGTGCGGGTACGCGTGGTGCCGGGCGTCGTCGATGCCCACCCGCCGCAGCATCGCGCTCGCGCGCTCGCCGGCCGCCCTCGCGTCGATCGTGCGGTGGGCCCGGATCACCTCGACGACCTGGGCCTGGACGTCGATCACGGGGTCGAGGCCCTGCATCGCGTTCTGGGGCACGAGGCCGATGCGGTCGCCGCGCAGGCGGCGGAGCTCGTCGGCGCCGAGCGTGCGCAGGTCCCGGTCGGCGAACCGGATCGAGCCTGCGGTGGTCCGGGCCGCCGACGACGTCAGGCGGACGAGCGCCATGGCGAGGGTCGACTTGCCCGAGCCGCTGTCGCCGACGATGCCGACGACCTCGCCCTCGCCGACGGAGAAGTCCGCCCGCCTGACGGCGCGGACGGGACCCCGATCCGTGGCGTACTCGATGGCCAGGCCGGTGACCGCAAGGAGGGGCGTGGCCGCCGATGCCGGTGACGCCGCCGATTCCGACATCGATGCGGTGGCTGGCGTCGGCGAGCGGCCCTGGCCGTCATCGGTCCAGTGCGCGATCCTCGGCTGGACGCGCTCCTCGAGGCCGAACCCCGTCACCGCGAGCGCGGTCACGACGAGGGCGATGCACAGGCCGGGCGGCACGATCCACCACGTCCACGCCCCGCTCAGCAGCGCGCCGCGCGCCTGCCCGAACGCGATCGTCCCGCCCCAGCTGGGGATCGTCGGGTCGCCGAGGCCCAGGAACGTGAGCGACGCCTCGGCGATCAGCGCCGCGCCGGCGGCCCGGACGAACTGCGGCACGAGCAGCGGCGTCACGATCGGCAGCAGGTGGCGGCGCGCGAGCCAGGCCATCGGCGCCCCCATCGCCCGCGCCGCCTGGACGTGTGGCCGGCTCCGGGCCTCGAGGGTCTGCGAGCGGATCACGCGCCCCGTGTGCGCCGACCACGCGAGGCCGATCACCAGCGCCTCGCCCACCGGTCCGGGCCCGAGGAACGCCCCGACCACGAGGACCAGCGGCAGGAACGGCAGGGCGAGGACGATGTCGAGGCCGCGAGCGATCACCATGTCGGCGCGACCCGCCAGCAGCCCGGCCGTGAGCCCCAGGGCGCCACCCGCCACCGTCGCGATCGTCGCGGCGACCAGCGCGATCGCGAGCGACGTCCGCCCCCCCACCAGCAGCAGGCCTACCATGTCCCGCCCGAGGTCGTCCGTGCCCAGCGGGTGGGCGAGGCTCGGCGACCCGAACGGCGCCCCGTCGGTCAGCACGCCGCCGACCAGCACCGGACCCGCCAGCGCCAGCAGGCACATCGCGATCACCGTCGCCGCCCCGGCGGCCGCGAGCCGCCCGCCGCCGCGCGTCCGCCGACCGAGGGTGGGCGCCGGCGCCAGCACCATGGCGACCACGTCCGGCTGGCCCGTCATCGCCCGGACCTGCGGACCCGGGGGTCGAGGCGCGGGTACGCGAGATCGGCCAGCAGGTTCGCCCCGATCACCGCCGCCACCGTGACCAGGAACGCGCCCTGCAGCGTGGGGTAGTCGCGGGCCAGCACGCTCGCGTACATCAGGCTGCCGATGCCCGGCACGGAGAACACGGTCTCGATGACCACGACGCCGCCGACGAGCGCGCCCAGCGTCAGGCCCGCATTCGTCGTGACGGGGAGCAGCGCGTTCCGCAGCGCGTGGCGGCGGAGGATGTCCCGCTCGGGGATGCCGTTGGCCCGGGCGAGCTGCAGGTACGGCTCGCCCAGCGTGGCCTCCACGGCGGCCCGCGACGTGAGCAGCATCCAGCCGGCGATCCCCACCGTGAGCGTGAGCACCGGCAGCGCCAGCCGCCGGGCGAGCTCCAGCACCACGACCGGCCCGCTCGTCGTCAGCGGCAGCGCTGCGATGACCGGGAACCAGCCGAGGCCGGCCGCGAACACCGCGATCCCGATCAGCCCCAGCCAGAACGCCGGCACCGACGTCAGCAGCAGCGCAGTCGCCGTGAGCGCGACGCCCGTCCGCCGGCGCCGCCGCCACGCGGCCAGCGCTCCGAGGGGCACGCCGATGAGCAGGGCAAGCACCAGGGTCGGGATGGCGAGGGCGAGCGTCCAGCCAAGCCGTCCGGCGACCATCTCCCGCACCGGGCGTCCCGTGCGCACGGACGTCCCGAGCTCGCCCCGGACGATCCCCGCGAGATACGCCACGTACTGCTCCGGGACGGGGCGGTCGAGCCCATACTGGGCGAGCACGGCTGACCGCTCCTCGGCCGACAGGACGCCCGCGTCGTAGCCCAGCAGGTAGTCGAGGGGCTCCCCGGGCGCGATCCGCGGCAGCGCGAACGAGATCGTCAGGGCTGCCCAGAGCACCAGGACGTACGGCCCGAGTCGCACGGCGACGCGACGGACCACGTCAAGCCTCAGTCGAAGGTCCGGGCGATCCGGCCGGCACGGGCGTCCGCCGGCAGGAACGACCACTTGTTGACGATGCCGTAGCCACGCGTCTCCGACCAGCCGTCGTAGGCGTCGGGGCGGAACGCCCACGATTCGTTCGGGTACCAGAGCGGGATGATCGTGGGCTGGCGGTTGAACAACGCCTCGAGGTCGAAGGTCGCCGCCCGGCGGGCCTCGACGTCGGTCGTCTGCTCCCACGCCGCCACGAGGCGGTCCCACTCCGGGTAGGCGAGCCCCGCCCTCCAGGCGAGCCCGCTGCGGTTGGACTCGATGAACTGGTCGGGATCGGCCAGCTCGTGCGCGAAGCCCTGGTCGATGTACATGTCGAAGTCGCGGGAGCCGAACAGGGAGCGGATCGTCCCGGCGTCCGCGGTCCTCACCCCCAGGCCAATGCCGACGGCGTTCAACTGACCCACGAGGAGCTCCGCGGCGCGGATGCGGGCGGGCTCGCTGGCGGTCACCTGCAGGTCGAGCGAGATCGGGCCACCGGTGGCGTTCTCGCGGATCCCGTCACCGTCGGTGTCGGTGTAGCCGAGCGCGTCCAGCAGCGCTGCCGCCCGCCCGGGATCGAACGGGGTCGAGAGGTCGGGGTTCGTCCAGGGCGAGTCCGGGTGCGGGTAGCCCTGCGTGCCCGGCCGTCCCTGGCCGAGGAGGATGGTGTCCACGAGGGCCTGCCGGTCGATGGCGAGCGACAGTGCCTCGCGGAACCGCGGCTCCGTGAACGGCGGGCGCTCGTAGTTGAGCCGCAGCATCACCGAGGTCAGCGGGGTGGTGGAGACGACGCGGATCCCCGGACGCGCGGCGAGGCCGGCGATCAGCTCCGGGGGCACGTTGCGGGCGGCGATCCCGATCTCCCCGCTCGACAGGGCGGCGAACGTGGCGTCCTGGTCCTTGGTGATCGTCACCACCAGCTGATCCACGGTGGGCTTGCCGAGGAAGTAGGCGTCGTTGGCATCGAAGCGCAGGTACTGGCCGCCGGCGTGCTCGGTCAGCCGGTAGGGCCCGGTCCCGATCGGCAGCCCGGTGAACTTGGCGGGCTCGGTGACCGACTCCCAGACGTGGCGGGGCAGGATCGGCAGGTCGGCGAAGGTCACCGACCCGAGCTCGGGGCACGGGTACGAGCAGTGGAACCGCAGCGTCCGGTCGCCCGTGGCCTCGATCGAGGCGATGTCCGGGGCGTCGTTCGTGTGGTGGGTGTACCGGTTCGGGATGCCGTCGCGGAAGTACTCGTACGTGAACTTCACGTCGTCCGCCGTGAACGGCCGGCCGTCCTGCCAGGAGACACCCTTCCGCACCGTCACGTCCCAGGTGGACGGGTCGACCTGCGTCACCGACTCCGCGAGGAGGGGCTGCGGCTCGTCCACGTACGGCGAGGGGCCCATGAGCTTGTCGTACACGAGGTCGATGAGGGGGTCGAACTGCTGGTTGGCCGTGTAGATGTTGAGCGCCGAGCCCGGGTCGTCCGGGATCGCGATCGTCAGCGAGGCGGCGGTGACCGGGCCGCGGGTCGCGGCGGGATCCGTCGCTGTCGGGCTGCCGGCCGCGCCTTCGCTCGCGGTCCCCCCGGAGGCGGGTGCGTCGGAGGGGGTCGAGCTGCCGCACGCGGCGACGAGCAGGAGCGTCGCCACCAGCGACGCGTGGCGGCGCGTCGCCTTGCCGGGCCCGCGGGCAATCAACTGGGTGCTTGCCACCGCCTCCTCCGGACCCTGGTCAGATCGTCTGGTTGGCCAGCCGGACGTGATGGCCGGTGTAACGCTCGAGGTCCTTGGCCTGGCGCTCGGAGAGCCGCTCGCAGACCCAGCCCCAGTGGAGCGACACCGTGTCGCCCGGGACGAGCTCGGTGACGAACCCGCGGCCGTCCGTCAGCCGCGTCGTGTACACGAGCTCGGGCGGGGCGAGCCGCAGCTTGCCCCCGTGCAGGATCAGCGCGCTCCGCTCCACGCCCACAGTCGGACCGTCGACCGAGGTGACTTTGCCCCAGCTGATCCGGCAGTGATCGAGGGTCGAGATCACGTTCCCGTCCAGCTTGCCGACCCGCAGCCATACGTCGAACACGTGGAAGCTGTGGTGCGGCAGGGCGCCGGCCGGCACCTTGTCGGAGATGAGGTCCATGATCTTGGGCGGCAGCTCCCTGCGGAACCGCTCGCGCAGCGCCGCGTACAGCTCGTGGGAGGCGAACTGGCCGAGCAGGTCGTTGCCGATCCAGTAGGCCTCGACCACCCGCTCGTCGAACAGATCCTGCGTCCCCGCGCCGGCCGCGATGGCGCGCAGGTACGGCAGCGGACCCAGGAACCGGGCGAGCGACGGGAGCAGGGTCCGGTCCGCCTCGCCCGCGACGCCGTGGTCGAACAGGCGGCGGTTCTCGTCGGGCCCGCAGTAGCCGAGCCGGTTGGGCATGTAGGCGTAGTGGATGAACCGCAGCACGCCTGCCTGGGTGCTGGGGGCAAGCTCGATGGCGGGTCTGCGGACGGTCGGGACCTCGATACGGGAGGCGTCGCCGGGCACCGAGCGTGGCGTGATCAGCGTCGAAGCGGGCGATACGAACGGTGCGGCCGTTGCGGCGGCGACGCGCGGGGCCTCAGGCTCGCTCGCCGGCGCGGCGGCCCGGGATGGCGGTGCGGCTGCCTCGAGCGCGGCGGCGGGTGCCCGGACGGCGGCCATCACCTCCTCGGCGAGGATCGTCGGGCCGTAGATCCGCTCGGTCAGCGCCCGCACGCGACGCGTGGAGATGACCTGGACGAGGCCCGCCTGCTCCAGCACGCCCAGGTGGTAGCCGACCGTGCCCGGCGCTCGCCCGATGCGTCGCGCCAGCTCCGCGCCGCCCCCCGGCTGCTCCAGGAGCGCCGCGAGGATCCGGTAGCGGAGCGGATGTCCGAGCGCCGCGAACCGCTCGATGGGGCGGGCGTCACCGATCGTCGTTTGTGCCATCGCAGTCGAACATACGACTGCAGTCGAAC
The DNA here is from genome assembly GCA_001797035.1 of Chloroflexi bacterium RBG_16_72_14. Classification (GTDB taxonomy): domain Bacteria; phylum Chloroflexota; class Limnocylindria; order Limnocylindrales; family CSP1-4; genus CAIXZV01. The sequence goes on along the minus strand of MGOE01000141.1, from coordinate 16,660 downwards.
ATCGTCAAGATGTCGTTCGACCCGGGCGGTTCGGCCCGAGCTCCCGCGGCGAGCGGGGTCCC
>MGOE01000141.1:15632-16467 GCA_001797035.1 Chloroflexi bacterium RBG_16_72_14 | reverse complement strand
ACGTCGGCATCGATCGTGCCCACGAGCACCTCGCCGTCCCCCACCCGGACGATGCCCAGGAGCGCCCCGCCGTCCTCGGTCCCGACCAGCACCTCGGCGTCCGGCGGCAGGTGCACCACGCCGTGACCGTGCCATGGCCGCTCCATCGCACCGAGCGCGTCCACCAGCGGGTGGTCGGCCCGCCGCACGGCGGTGAGGGCGACGGTCGCCCCGCGCCAGGACACGCCCGGCAGCCAGCCGCGGTCCAGCTCCTCGAGCACGACCGCCCGGCCGCCTCGGCCGAGCCAGGCCGTGATCCGGCCGGCGTTCGCCGCGATGGCGCGCTGGTCGCTCTCGCGGGGCACCCACAGCCCGCCGTACCCGCCGAGGTCGACGCCGCCCAGCTCCTCCACCGGCAGCGTCGCGAACCCGTCGGCCAGGGGCCCGTCGAGAAAGGCGCGCTGGAAGTGCACGCCGGAGAAGGCGTAGAGGACGCGCGACGAGGCCGCCTCACGCATCGAGGCCGTCCGCTCCGCCTCGCCGGCCACCCAGTCCACCAGGCGACCCAGGAGCGCCTCCGCGGTGGCGTTGCCGTGGAAGGCGTGCGTGTCCAGGTCGAGGTTGCTGCCCGACACGATCGTGCCGGCCGTGGACACGCGGTCCACGTAGAGCCAGGCGCCGCCGGCAGCGTTCGCCACGAGCACCTCGGCGCCCGACGGCGCGTCCACGTGACCGTGGCAGCACCAGCGCCGCGGTCCGCGGTGCCAGTAGAGGTCGTTCGGCCCGAGGCCGTCGAGGAGCGGGTGCGGTGCGACGGTCGGCGGCGCGTCCACGTCGATCGGCGCCTCGGGAGACC
>MGOE01000141.1:6662-15604 GCA_001797035.1 Chloroflexi bacterium RBG_16_72_14 | reverse complement strand
CCACAACTCCCCGAACGAGACGAGCACGCCGCCCCGATCGAGGTAGCGCCGGACCTGGTGGCGGCGCGCATACAGCCGGTCCGCGTCGCACGAGCGTGGCACCACGATGACGTCGAACGCCGCCAGCTCCCAGGCGGCGAGGTCCTCGAGCGGGATCGTGGCAAGCCCGGCCAGCGGCCGTCCGGGTGCCTGGAGGCCGCGATGCGCGGTCCCGCCGCCGTCGATCAGCGCGCCGCGCATGGCATCTTCATGCCACCGCGGGGCCGGGACGAGCGGCCTCCGTGAGGGCCTCGAGATCGAGTGACAGCTCGCCCTCTGCGGCGTCGCTCAACGCCTGGAGCAGCATGATCGACTCCTGTGCCTCGGCCTCGGTCAGCTTCTCGAGGGCGAACCCCAGCTGCACGACGACCCAGTCGCCGACCACCGGTGGAACGTCGAGCAGGGCCACGCTCACGCGGCGGACCCTGCCGGACACGTCCACCATCGCCAACTCCGGCCACGCCGGATCGACCTCGACCACCCGGCCGGGCAGGCCGACGCACATGGCCCTACGCCTCGTCAGGCCGTGTCGCCCGCCGCGCGGCGGCGAGGGGGATGGCGCCGGGGGTGGGACTGACGATCGGGACCTGCATGTAGCACCTCGGGGCGTGGTCGCGTTGCTGGTCGCATCTTCCGTCATTGCGATGGTGCCGCTGCTGGCGGATCGGCAGATATTGCACCGCCATCCGGCCTGTTGCACGACGAGGCCCACCGGGTCGTCGGTGATCGCCCGCCCGCCGGCCCATGGGGTACTGCAACATGGAGGCCGCGACGACCGAGATCGGTCGCTCCATGTCAGTGGCCATCGGCTCGAGGTCAAGGCCCTGTACGGCGTCAGGACTCACCCATGACCGACAGGATCCTCTCGCGGCAGTTCCACGGGGCGTCAGCCCACAGGTGGTACGGGCCCTGAGTGCGGGCGCCCCCTGCCTGCGTCCCGGCAGCCGGCCGGGCGTGAGTGTCAGGGCCGGGGCATCGCCGCGTCGAAGCACGGCGTGCAGAGCTGGCGGCCCTCGAGGATGTGGATCCGTGTCTCCATCACGCCCTCTCCGCAACTCTCGCAGTTGATGGTCGTATGGATGCGCGCGGCGCGTGGCAGTGGTCCCTGGATCTGCCTGACCTCGAACAGGTCGTACGGGTCGAGGGCGAGGACCTTTCGGGCCGACGCCTCGTGGAGTTCGCCAAAGCGGGCCCGCTCGGCCTCGCTCGCCTCGCCCGCCCGGATCCTGGCGAACAGCGCCGTGTGCTCCTCGTCACGCTGCCAGGCGTTGGGCCTGCCCGACAGCCGGATGCCCTTGCCGTCGGAGCGCCGGTAGAACGTGTAGGCGTTCTTGCCCCAGTCGCGGTGGATGAAGTTGCCCTTGCCGAAGGTGCAGCCGGTCAGGACCTGGATCGCGTCGACCGCGCACATGTCGGTCTCGACGGCCGCCACCACCTCCTCGTCCTTGGAGTGCGTGCCGATCTCCGCGAGGCAGATCTGGGCGGCCTGCATGCCCATCGCCAGCCCGGGACACATGTGCCCGTGGAAGCCCACGACCCGCTCGAGCGTGGCCTCGTCGATCATGTCCAACCGCCTCCTTGCGACTCGTCCTCGTGTGACTTGTCCTCGTGGGTGCCGAGGCTCCGGTAGGCCTCGAGGTCGACGACGTTGGGCGTGGGCCCGGGATCCTCCCTGCCACCCCGTCCGAACAGGACATCCCGCCCCGACGCCGCGAGCAGCGACCGGGTGACCGCATGGCGCGGCGCGACCAGCAGGGCACCGCCCGAGCCCTCCTCGACCACCCGGCCGCCGTCGAGCACGAGCACCCGGTCCGCGATCCGCAGCACGACCGACAGGTCGTGGGAGATGAACAGCATGGCCATGCCCCGCTGCACCTGCAGGTGCTTGAGCAGCTGCAGCATCTTGGCCTGCTCGCTCGGGTCGAGCATCGACACGGCCTCGTCCGCCACCAGCAGCTTCGGCTCGAGGATCAGGGCCCGGGCCAGGGCCACGCGCTGGAGCTGGCCGCCCGAGAGCTCATGGGTGTGCCGCGACACGAACGCGTCGTCGGCGGGGAGGCGGCACTCGACGAGGAGACGCCTGACCGCGGCTTCGCGGCTCGAGGCGTCGCCGATCTCCTGGATGTCGAGCGGCTCGCGCACCACCTCGCGGACCGTCAGGCGATTGGACAGCGCCTCGAAGGGATCCTGGAACAGCATCTGGATCTGCGCGCGGAGCGCCTTGAGCTGGCCACGGCGAGCGGCCATCAGATCGGTACCGTCGAAGGTGACCGTCCCCCCGTCCGGATCCGCGAGCCGGACCAGGAGCATGCCCAGGGTGGACTTGCCGGCCCCCGTGGACCCGACCAGGCCCACGACCTCGCCCTCGCGCACATCGAGGTCCACGTCGTCCACCGCCGTGGTGCGCTGGCGGTGGAACGGCCCTCCCGACGTGTACACCTTCCGCAGGCTGCGGGCCGACAGCAGGGGGACCACGCCACCCCGCGCGCAGGCCACCACGCGGGTCCCGGTCTCGCCGAGCGGCGGCGCCAGGGCGGGTCGGCCGCCTGCGCACACCGCTTCGCGCGCCTGGTGGCACCTCTCCAGGAACGGACAGCCGGTCGCGACCACGGTGAGGTCGGGGGGATTGCCCCGGATGCCCCGCAGGTCCTTGACCGAGGCGAGGGTCGGTCGGGCGTTGAGCAACGCCCAGGAGTAGGGGCTGCGCGGATCGTCGAGCACGTCGCGAGCCGGCCCCATCTCGGCCAGCCATCCGCGGTACAGGACCGCGACGCGGTCCGCGAGCACCTCGAGGGCATCCGCGTCGTGGCTCATCACGAGCAGGGACACGCGACGCTCGGCCCGGATTCGTCCCAGCAGGTCCAGCACGCCGTTGCGCGTCGCCGCGTCGAGTCCGGCGGTCGGCTCGTCGAGGACGACGACGTCGGGCTCGCAGGCGAGCGCCATCGCCAGCAGCACGAGCCGGCGCTGGCCGCCGGAGAGCTGGTGGGGGTAACGCTGCGCCGCCCACTCGCCGAGTCCCACGTCGACGAGCAGGCCGGCAACGCGGCGGTCGGCCTCGCGCTCGCCGAGGCCCATGTGAACCCGGAGCGGCTCGGCCACCTGGGACCCGACGCTGAGCACCGGATTGAGCGACGCAGTGGACTGGAGGGCCAGCGCGATCCGGCTCCAACGGACCTCGCGCCAGCCGGCCTCGTCGAGGCCGGACAGCTCGCGACCGCCGATGCGCATGCTGCCCGCGACCGATGCCTCGGGCACCAGGCCGAGCAGGGCCCGGCACATGGTGGACTTGCCCGACCCGGACTCGCCCAGGATGCCGAGGCATTCGCCGGCGGCGACATGGAGCGAGACGCCGTCCAGCGCGCGGACCGGTGGCGGACCCGGGTAGGTCACCACGAGGTCGCGGATGGCGAGGGCGGCGCTGCCGTTGACCGTCTGCGACACGCTGTGGAGGCTCCTCGAAGGGGAGGTCACGCCGGCCGGGGGACCCGGCCGCCGTGGTCCGATGGTTACTCGCCCGGCACGGGCTCCGCGTTGCCTGAGAACAGCATTCGCTTGTTGAGCGCGATGCCACACGGCGGGCACTGCGGCGTGTACGCCCAGCCGTTGTAGCGGCTCGTGTCGGCGAACGCGAGCTGGTCGGGCACGTACAGCGAGAGCTGCGGCAGGTCGTTCGCGATGATCGCCTGCATCTGGCCCACCATCGCGGTCCGCTTCGCCCGGTCCGTCTCCTCGGCCTGCTGGGCGGCCAGGGCGTCGAACTCCTGATTCCTGTATCCGAACACGCGCGTGAACGAGAACTGGCCCTTCGCATCCGAGGCGAACCGGCTGACCATGCCGCTCGGATCGCCGGACAGGCCGCCGAAGTGCACGATCGCGATCTTGTAGTCACCGGCGGTGTCGGCCGCGTCCGAGGTCGGCTGGTCGACCGCCTTGATGTCGCTGCTGAGCCCCGCCGCGCGCAGGTACTCCTGCACGAGGCCCGCCTCCTCCGTGTCCGACTGGCTCGTCAGGAGATCGATCCTGAACGCGGAGCCGTCGGGCAGGTCGCGCGTCCCGTCGCCGTTCGCGTCCTTGAGGCTGATCGAGTCGAGCATCGTGGACGCCTTGGCGAGGTCGAACGCGTAGTCGGGCAGGCCCTCGGCGAGGAACGGGTTGGCGGGGCCAAGGCCGCCGGTCGGACCGGGCACGCCGCGCCCGCCGGCAAGCCGGTCCACCATGTCCTGGCGATCGAGGGCGTAGGCCACGGCCTGGCGGAAGGTCACGTCGTCGTACGGGAAGCCGGCCGCCAGGTTGAAGAACATCGCGACGTTGTACTCGCCCTTCGCGGTGAAGACCTTGAACCTGCTGCTGAGGTCCTCGAACTGGGACTGCGGGACGGGCGCGTTGCCGCTGCTGGCCGAGTCGAGCTCGCCCTGTGCGAGGGCGAGGAGCGGGTCGCCGACAGGGGCGATGCGGAGCTCCTGGACGACGGGCCGGCCGAGGTAGAAGTCGTTGTTCGCGACGAAGTCGAACGAGTTCGTGGTCTGGTCGAACTCCATGAGGATGTACGGCCCGGACCCGATGAACGCCTGCTCGCCCTGGAAGTGCCCGGGGTCGGTGACGGTCTCCCAGATGTGCTTGGGCACGATTCCGACACCGAAGGCGCCGCCGACGTCCGACAGGAAGCTCGGGCGCTCCTGCTTGAGCTTGATGACGACCGTGGCGGGGTCGGGCGCCGTCACGCTGTCGATGTAGCTGAGGTTCTGTGACACGCCCGTCTCCGCGCCGGGCCCCTTGAGGTTGTAGTCGAACGTGAACACCACGTCCTCGGACGTGAGTGGCTGTCCGTCGGTGAATCTCGCGTTCTCGTTGAGGTGGAAGGTCCAGGCCAGGCCGTCGGCCGACGACTCCCAGGAGTTGGCCAGCCACGGCCGGGGCTTGCCGGTGACGTCCGGGAACGCGAGCTGGTCGAACATGAAGGTGGTCATCAGCCGACCGGGGCCGCGAATCGCGGCGTACGGCGTCGGATAGCCGCCGGACTGCGTGCTGGCGGCGAGGCGGAGCACGTCGACCGTGGTCGCGGCCGGTGATTCGCTCGAGGCGGGCGCGCTCGCCGCGCTGCTGGCCGCCGGCTCGGACGGGGCGCTGGACTGTCCCGTGTCGGGGCTGCAGGCCGCGGTGCCGAGCACCGCGACGCAGAGGATGGCCGCGAGTCGCCGCCGTTGCATCAGGTCACGCCTCCTTCTCGGACATCGGATCGATGGGGCCACGCGGGCGCCTCGATGCGGGCGCTGGGCCGCGCCCGGTGTAGACAGCGGGGACGGCCTGCCGCCGCTTCATCGGCGGTGCCGCCCCAGGCGCGGGTTCAGGCGCCGCTCCGCGCCCACGCCGATCAGCGTGATCGCGACGACCAGCATGACCACCGCGACGATCGGCGGCAGCAGCCACCACGTCCAGGCCGGGGTCACGAACAGGCCGCGGTACGCGACGGCGTCCCGCATGATGCCGCCCCAGCTGGGCTCGGTCGGGTCACCGACCCCCAGGAAGGCGAGGCCGGCCAGCATGGCCACCGCGCGGCTGGCCGCCGGGATGAACTCGGCGACCACGAGCAGCGCGAGCGCGGGCACGATGTGGCGTCGCAGCTGGTCCCCGGGTCCAGCCCCGAATCCGGTCGCGGCCCGGACGTGGGTGCTCCCGCGGAGTGAGAGCGTCTGGGCTCGCAGGACCCGGGCTGCCACGGGCCAGAACAGGAGGGCGATGAGGAACGCCAGGGTCAGGGCCGACCCGCCCGCCAGCGCGCCGACGAGCAGCAGCAGCGGCAGCTTGGGGATCACCAGCATGAGGTCGGTGACCCGCATCAGCGTCGCGTCGAACCAGCCCCGGAACCAGCCGGCGAGGATCCCGACGATGCCGCCCACGAGCACGGTGCCCGCCCCGGCCACGAGCGCGACCAGCAGCGAGCTCCGGGTCCCCAGGATCAGCTGGCTCGCCACGTCCTGCCCGAGCAGGTTGGTGCCGAGGAGGTGCTCGCGGCTGGGCGCTTCGAGCGAGGATCCTGCGAGCTCGGTCGCGCGGAACGTCGCCAGCTGATCGCCGAACAGGACGGCCAGGATGGCCACGCCGACGAGCGCGACACCGGCCGCCGCCCCGACCCCTGCGCCCGTCACCACCGGCACCCGTGTCGCCGGCGCCGCCAGGGCCAGGCCGGGCGTGGTCACCGGTACACCCGCGGGTCGACCGCACCATAGGCGAGCTCCACCAGGAGGTTCGCCAGTAGCACCACCAGCGCGAGGACGAGGAACGTGCCCTGGAGGAGAGGGTAGTCGCGGGCCACGACCGCGCCGTTGACCAGCGTCCCCATGCCCGGGTACGCGAACACCGCCTCGACGAACAGGGAGCCGCCGGCGGCGAACCCGAGCTGGACGCCGAGCACCGTGATGAAGGGCAGCAGGATGTTCCGCCCCGAGTGGTGGAACTTGAGCATCCGCGGCGGCAGCCCCTTGGCGCGCGCGAGGAGCATGTAGTCCTCGCCCAGCGTCCCGATCACCGAGTTACGCACGAGGAGGAACTTGTTGCCGAGGAGACCGAGCGAGAGGGCGGCGAGCGGCAGCGCGAGGTGACGGAGCACGTCCCCGGCCGCGGCGAACGGCGATGCGTACCGGGCGAACGGGGTCATCGCTCCGGCCAGCGGGAAGATCGGCACGAGCACCGCGAACAGGACGAGCAACAGGCTCGCCATCGCGTACTCAGGCACGGCACGGGCGGCCGACGAGCCCACGATCAACGCCCGGTCCAGGCGGCCACCCCGCCGCCATCCGGCGGTTACGCCGAGGGCGAAGCTGATGAGCGACGAGATGATCACGGCGCTGCCCATCAGCAGCAACGTCCACGGAAGGCGGGACGCGATCAGCCTGGACACCGGCGCGCTCTGCGAGATCGACCAGCCGAGGTCGCCGTGGGCGAGGTCGGAGAGGTAGTCCGCGTACTGGGCGATCAGCGGCTGGTCCAGGCCGTAGTAGGCCGCGACCTTGGCGCGCGCATGGTCGTCGTAGATGAACGTGCCACTGTCCGGGTCATCCAGGGCGCTCAGCGGGTCGCCGGGCATCAGCCGCGGGAGCAGGAACACGAGGGTGACCACCGCCCACATCGTCACGCCGTAGAGCGTCAGGGTGCGGAGATCCCGCGCCAGCGAGCGGCCGCCCAGCCAGGCGAGCGCGCGCGGCCACGGGGGGCGCGCACGTCCGCCGCGGGGCGCGGTGGGCACGTCGGCGGACATCACGGGCGGCCTCCCTGCCTGCCCCGCGGCACGGACATGGCGAACCCTTCTTCAGGAGCGGGACGCTAGACGACCTCCCTCAGCGCCGACGACGATCGGGCGGCGCGACCAACGGTAGCGCCGTGGGGAGACCCCCGGTAAGTGCACCGCCCACCTATCGGCACAACCGGTCGGTCATCCCGATGCGGCGTCGAGGCCTGCCGCGGCGAGCGCGAACCGGCGCACCTGGGCCACCACCGCTGCCGCGGCCGCCGGAACCGCCGAGGCCACGGCGGGAGTCAGCTCCTGGCCGAACGTCTCAACGTCCGCGGGCTGGCAACCGATGAGCGCGAACCAGGGTGGCAGCACGCCGAGCCCGCGAGCCAGCAGGAAGACCCGGGACGGCTCGGCGAGATGGAAGTTCGAGAACGTCGCCTGCCAGGCGTCGCCGGACATCCCCGCGGGATCCTCGACCTTCGGGTCGAGCACGAACAGGCTGCCGGGCGGGCGCCCGACGTCCACGACGTCGACGATGACGAGCCCGTCGTACCCGTTCGCCAGCTCGTGGACGATGCCCATGCCGCCGATGCCGGTTTCGATCATCGTCGTGCCCGGGGGGAGGTCGAGCGTGTCGAGCGCACGGGCGACCGCGACGCCGAACCCGTCGTCGCTGCGGAGCAGGTTGCCGACGCACGCGACCAGGACACGGGCGCTGTCGGGACCGGTCACCCGGGCCGAATCCACCGCTGCCGCCCGCGTCCGTACGCCCCTGCCACCCGCCGCGGATCGGCCGTCGTCACCCGGGCCGGCCCTCGACCATCCCGATGCGGATGTCGGCGCCGGCGATCGCGATCGGGAGGATCGCCAGCGGGGCACCCTCGGTGTCACGACGGCGGCCGGTTCGCAGGTCGTACCGGCACCCGTGCCAGGGGCAGACGAGCGCGTCGCCGTCCAGCCTGCCGTCAGCGAGCGGGAAGGGCGTCCCGGCGCACCGGTCCTCGTAGGCGTAGAGCTCCCCCTCGACGTTGGCGAGGAGCACCGGGACCCCGTGCAGGTCGACGCCGAGAAGCGTTCCCGGAGGGACCTCAGCCGGGGATGCAGCGCGGACCCACGAGATCCGGGGCGTCCGCGGTCCGATCGACGCAAGGGGCACGAACCCCGGCGTCGCCGCCTCCGGGACCTGGCCGCGACCGTGGCCATGGTCATGGCCGTGTCCCGCAGGGGAGGGCTCGACGATCAGTCGATCGAAGTCCGGCAGCCCCTCGCGCAGGGCGCCCTCCACCACGTGACGGAGCGTGGCGGTCGAGCCCTGGCAGCCGGCGCAGGCGCCGGACAGCCGCACCGTGACGTCGCCCCATTCCGCGGCCACGATCGTCAGCCGGCCGCCGTGCGACTCGATGTAGGGGATCACGTCCGCGAGCACCGCCGCCGCCCGTGCTCGCTCGCCTTCGTCCGTGAGCTCGTACAGCTCGAACAGCAGCGCCACCTCCGGATCCTCGAGCGCGCGCCGCTCGAGCCCGGCCTTCCGGAGCAGCTTGCCCAGCCGGCGGAGCCCGGCCCGGTGCAGGACGTCCACCGAGCGCAGGACCTCGGCGACCTGGCCGCCGACCGCCGGGTCGGGATGCTCCGCGAGGGTCGTGGTCAGGTCGACGAGGCGGGCGGCGGC
>MGOE01000141.1:1579-6593 GCA_001797035.1 Chloroflexi bacterium RBG_16_72_14 | reverse complement strand
CGGCAGGTCCGGCTCGTTCCCGAGCTGCCTCGGCTCAGTGACCATGGGCCGCGCCCTGGTCCGACGGGCAGGCCACGCCCGCGTACTTCGGGTCACGACACCAGCATCCCGGACCGCACTCGGAATGGGCGGGCCGCGTCAGCTCGGCGAACTCGTCACCGAAGCTGCGCGCCCCCTCCCGGCGACCCTGCTCGGTCATCGTGAACCGTCCCGGGTCATCGTCGAGCGGCCGCAGGTAGCCGTCCCGAACCAGCTGGCCGACGAGCGTGACCATCGCGTCGGGCGTGGTGTCCAGGAACTCCGCGAGCCGCGGCGGGCTCACCGCGGATGCGATCCCCTCGCCGTCCATCCAGTACATCGCCTGGAGGATCTCCGAGCGCCAGAACAGGCGCTCGGACGCGATCGCCTGCGCCGTCAGGCGTTCCGGGGGCCGGTCCGCGCTCATCGCCCCAGCTCCGCGACGGCGGATCGCACCGCGACGGTGGCGTCGGCGAGCGCGTGGCGGACGAGCGGGCTCAGCTCGTCGCCCCAGGCGGTGTCCCTCGGCTCCACCTCGATCACGCGCACGTCGTCCGGAAGCGCCCCGAAGTGGTCGAGCACGGTGAGCAGCGTGTCGAGGCTCACCACGCCCGTCACCGCCTCCGTCACGCGCACCTGGACCTCCTCGGGTGTCGCCGCGCCGCGGACGAAGCGCGACACCCGCACGGTACCCGGCGGGTCCCCCCGCTGCACAGCCCCGATGAGCACGGCGCCTTGGTACGGCTCGCGCGACTGCAGCACGTGGGTCACATGGACGGCGCCGGCCGACAGGTCCTCCACGTCCACGCCGGGCGGCCACCTGACCCCGCGCAGCTCCTGGACGAGGATCGGACCCGCCGACATGTCGCGCAGGTGGTCGTAGCCCACGCCGGCGACGAGGATCCTCATCGCCGCCGACGCCGGGTCGTCAACGGTCCCGGCCGGGGAACGCGCGGCCGGGACGCTCACGGACATCTCAATCCTCGAGCTCGCAGGCGCAGGTCGTGACATCGCGCGTGATCGTGTGCGACCCCGCGTAGACGTGGGTCGTGCACGGCATGCACGGGTCGAAGCTCCGGAGCGCCCGCAGCACGTCGATCGCCTTGAAGTCCTCGGCCTTGTCGAACTTCTCGAGGATTGGCGTGTTGATGACCGCCTCCTCGTACGGGCTGGGCTGGCCGAACGGGTCGCGAGGTGCGGCATTGTACGTTGACGGCGTGATGATCTGGTAGTTGGTCAGCACGCCGCCGTCCATCGTCAGGTGGTGCGAGAGGGCGCCGCGACCCGCGCCCCAGAACCCGACGCCGATCCGCTCGTCGCGCGGCACCTTGAAGTCCACCGACACCCGGGTCTCGCCCTGCTTGAGCAGGTCGTACGCGATGAGCAGGTTCGCCAGGGCGACCAGCGCCGTGTACGGCTCGCAGTAGGCGCGGGCCCGGTTCCGCTCGATCGCGTTCCAGCGCTCGGGGATCCGCCACTCGAGCGAGGTCTCGGGGCCGGTGCCCTTGGGCAGCAGCATCCGCAGGCTGGCCCCGGTCGACTGGATGAACGGGTTGTCGGGGATCTTGCCCGCGGCCGCCGTGGTCCAGATGCGGCCATACACCCCGGCCTCCACCGCGGTGCGATCCCACCGGGGGGTGGTTGCCCAGGAGTACTTCTCCTTCCACGAGCGCCCGCCCGGCTGCGGCTTCGTCTCCTTGTTCCACGGGTGGTGGGGACTGAGTGGATTGCCCAGCGGATCGGTCGCCATCTTGCCCCCGGTCCACCCCTCGTAGAACGAGTGCTCCACGAACTCCTCGATGCCGAGGTTGATCTTGACGAGGTCCGTCGTGACCAGCTCGCCGTCCCTGATCACGCCCGGTGTGTTCCAGCGCCGGTTGCCCCACTCGTCGGCGTGCTCGTAGCGCGCGTCGTACGCCTCGTGGTGCTCCCAGATCCCGAGGTCGATGAGGTGCTTCGGCCGTTCACCGACCTCGGCCATGCGCGGCTCGGCTGCCAGCATGAAGTCGAACACGTCATCCCAGATCACCGGCACCCGCTTCGAGTAGTCAAGCAGCGCGAACAGCCGGATCTGGTACTCGTTGAGCACCTGGGTCGTGATCGTCGTGCTGATCCCACCGGGCACGATCGTCTGCGGGTGCGGGTACTTGCCCCACACCAGCACGCACATCTCGCGTGCCTTGCGGGTCATCTCGAAGGCCTCGAGATACAGCGACCCCGACAGCGGGTTGAGCGCCGTCATGATCTCGCCGATCGTGGCGAACCCGTGGACCGCCTTGCCCGGCGCGGGCGCGGTGACGGCCTTGTCCCAGATCTCGGGGTTCGTGGCCCGGATGACGGCCTCGGAGTAGTCGGGTCCGGCGAGCAGGAACAGGTGCAGCGGGTGGTCGTAGAGGAACTCGGCGGCCTGGCCGAGGTTCCGGACGACCGTGCCCAGCGGCGGCGGCGCGATGCCGAACGCCATCTCGATCGCCTCGGCGGAGCAGTTCGCGTGCACGCCGCCGCACACGCCGCAGGCGCGGCTGGAGATGAAGATCGCGTCGCGCGGGTCACGGCCCTTGAGGATGATCTCGTAGCCGCGGAACAGCGTGGCCATCGAGTGGGCGTCCTCGACGCGCCGGTTCTCGACGTCGACGACCGCGTGGAACGCCAGCGCGCCGGCGACCCGGGTGACCGGGTCGATGCTGATCTCCTTGATGTGCCCGTTGCGCGCGAGCAGCTCCTCGACGCGCTTCTGGCGCTGCTCTGGGTCGGTGCTCCGGGTGTACGTGTACGGATCCGCGACACCCGCGCGGAGGGTCGCCCTTCCCTGGTCGTCGAACTCGACCGGGAGGTTCTTGAAGCACATGGTGTCAGCCCTCCGCGGGCGCGATCGCGGCGAGCCTGCCGTCGACCGAGCCCAGGACCCCCGCGATGGCCTCGCCGCCATCGGCGATCCGGGTCAGCGCGGCGGCGGTGATCGGTACCTCGACCGGGAGCGCCCCGGTCTCGTTCTCGATCGCGCGCACCCCCATCGCGATCTTGGCCAGTGACCTGCTGGCGGACTCGAGGCTCTGGCGAATCTCGTCGAGGGCGACGGCAAGGGCGAGCAGGAACAGCCACAGCAGGAGCATGGACAGGAGCGCCAGGACGGCTTCCATCAGCGGCCTCCTCCGCCGAGCACGACGGCGACACGGCCGACGCCGGCCCGGATGCTGGCGGACACGGCGGCGATCGCCGTCACGCCCGCGCCCAGCCGGCCCGCGGTCGCGAGCACGTCCGGGAGGACCTCGAGCACGGCGGTGTTGCCGGCGATCCCGCCGGCAGCGGTAAGCGTCACCTTGGCCAACCGGTCGATCTCGCGCAGGTGGTGGACCACCCGGGAGACCTCGAGGATGGCGACGACCGTGAGGACCAGGGCCATGATCAGCGCCACCCACCAGATGATGATCAGGAGGGGATCCATCTCCGCGGCCTCCTACGCGACCTGCTCGTGGCGCGTGACGGGCTCGCCCATCACGCCCGCGAGTCCGGCATCCGCGGCGGCGAGGTGCCCGGCGGTCGTGGCGAGTCCCGCCGCGACCCCGGTCAGCCCCTCGTTGAGCGCAGGAACGCCGGCGACGAGATGCTTCGTGTGACCCTCGACGGCGCCCAGGCCGGCACCGATCCTGCCCAGCGTGCGCCCGATGCTCATCAGCGAGGCGAGGATCAGGGTCAGCGAGATCGCGACCACGACGACGAGGACGACGGCCCAGACCGCCGTCACGACGGCCAGGAACTCGACCATGTCACGACTTCCCGGCCAGCCGGTCGGGCAGCCGCTCGAGGCGGTCGTCGATCGAGGTGGCGACGGTCGCGATGCCCTGCGCCGTCTCCAGGATCTGGCCCGCGACCTGGTTGGTGACACCCAGCTGCCAGATCTGGACGGTGTTCGCGGCGATGTTCTTGCCCACGCCCCAGATCGCCGCCGCATGCTGGTCCACGCGGCGGGCGGTGACGATGATGGCGAGCAGGAGCACCGCGACCACCACCACGACGACCGCGGCGAGGCCGAGGATCAGCGCCCACAAACCGGTGTCCACGATGCCTCCTCTACCGGTCCTTGGCGGCGGTGCCGCTGTGCCGGATCCAGTCGTAGCCGATGTGCACCAGGCGGTCGACGAAGGTGTTCTCGTGCGCGGCGCCCCACGGGCTCGGGGTCTCCCCGGCCTTGTCCCAGCGCGCGCTGCGCTTTCGATCGCGCTCGCTGACCCGCCGCAGCGGCCGGATGAACAGGCCCGTGAGCTTGGCGCCGGTGGCCGAGAACGTCGAGCCGGGTGGCTGCTTGTAGAACGGTGCGAACTTGTCCGGGAACCCCGGCATCGTGCAGCCGATGCAGATGCCGCCGGCATTCATGCACCCGCCGACGTGATTGAGGGCGCCGCGGCTGGCGATGTTGCAGTTCACGACCGGGCCCCAGCAGCCGATGTCGACCAGGCACTGCCGGTCGCCGTAGTGCTCCGCGAACGTCCCCTCCTCGTAGAAGCCCGCGCGCGGGCAGTTGCGGTGCACCGTCTCGCCGAACAGCCAGGCCGGACGCCCCAGCTCGTCGAACTCGGGGAGCGGCGCGACGCCCTGGAGGAACAGCAGCACGGCGGCCAGTGTCTCGGTGAGGTTGTCGCCGACCGGCGCGCAACCCGGGATGTTGACCACCGGGACGCCGAGCGCGCTGCGGTAGTCGGCCCCGAGGAAGTCCATCACCCCCATCGAGTTCGTGACGTTGCCGAACGCGGCGGGGATGCCGCCCCAGGTCGCGCACGTGCCGATGGCGACCACGGCGGCCGCGCCCGGTGCGAGGCGTCGCAGCCACTCGGCCGACGGCACCTGGCGGAGCGCGCCGTCCGCCGTGGTCTCCTCGCCCACCGCCGACCAGTAGCCACCCGTGCCGCCGGCGATCGACTCGTCGGCGACGCTGCCCTCGTAGGCCACGACGTACGGCGTCCCGAGCGTGCCCTCAGCGGCCCGGCGCATCGGCTCC
>MGOE01000141.1:0-1572 GCA_001797035.1 Chloroflexi bacterium RBG_16_72_14 | reverse complement strand
CGTCGCCCGCCTCGAGCTGCACCGCGGTGTGGTGCAGGTACACGATCGGGACCGCCGGGAGCGAGCCGGTGAGCAGGCTCTCGACCGAGGGGGACGTCGCCCCCAGGATGCCGATGGAGCACCCGTCACAGCTCATGCCCGCGAGCCAGAACACGTGCACGGCCTCGAACGGCCCCATCTTCGTGGCCGGGCCGGCGCGGGCCGCGACGATATCTGCCCATTGCTCCTGGCTGACGCCGGCGACGTTGCCCACCGAGTGGGCCGGCTTGATCGCTGCCTCGGCCATCTCCGCTCTGCCTCCCGTGGACTCCCTGGTGGCCGGGTCAGCCGCCGACCATGGCAGCTTCGCCGATCTCGCTCGTGATGCGATCCGCGATGGCCTCGATGGCCTTGACGGCCGGACCCGTCGGGGCGTGATCGATGAGGGACATGCCGCGCCGGTCTGCCTCGACGACGGTGTCATCGAACGGCACGCGTCCGATGACCTCGGACCCGTGCCGCGCCGCGAAGTCGTCGATCTCGGCGACGTCGTCGCCGGTCCGGACCTTGTTGGCGACCAGCCACACGTGATCGATGCCCAGCTCACCGGCCAGCGGCACGATGCGCCCCGCGGCGACGAGCGAGCGGTAGTACGGCTCGACGACGACGAGCAGCGCGTCCACGTTGCGCACCGTGCCCCGGCTGAGGTGCTCGAGCGAGGCCTCCATGTCCAGGATGTGCGTCCTGCCCGGCTGGCCCTGGCCCAGCTCCCGGAGCAGCTCGCGGACCCCCACGTGCTGGCCGCAGATGCAGCCCTGTCCGGCGCCCAGGAGCCCCGTGAGCGTCAGGACCGCGATGTCGTCCGGGCCCCGGACACCGTACTGGTCAACGACCTCGTCGAACGGGCGCGTCAGGCGGAGAATCGCGGCGCCCGACTCGTCGACCCGCTCCTCGAGCAGGTCCTCCCGGGGCACGCGCCGGAGCCGCGCCGCATCCTCGATCGACACGCCGAGGGCGGCGGCCAGGTTCGGGTTGGGGTCGTTGTCAAGCGCGTTGACCTCGTGGCCGCGGTGCGCGAAGACCCGCGCGAGCGTTGCCGAGACCGTCGTCTTGCCGGAACCACCCTTGCCGGTGACCGCCAGCCTCATCGCGTCCCTCCTGCGAGTGTCGCCGTGGCACGGGTCGTGTGAGCGACCCGAGGGTTGCCGGGGGCGCCACGGCGGCCGGGGCCCATGGCGAGGTAGCGAGCCCGGAACAGGTCCAGGATCGTCCGGTTGTGTTCCAGCGTGCGTGCCCACGCGTCGAGCAGGTCGCGCCCGCCCTGGGTGAGCGAGTAGACGCGCCTGGCAGGGCCACGCTCCGACAGCTCCCAGTCGGACGTCACGAGTCCCTCGCGCTCCATCTGCCGGAGCGACTTGTAGACGGTCGCAGGGTCGGCGATGTCGAAGCCGAAGGGCCGCAGCCGCTCGATCAGCTCGTAGCCGTGTGCCGGCGCCTCCGTCAGGAGCAGCAGCAGGCAGGGGCGCGCGAAGTTCTTGGGCTGGCCGCCGTCACAGCGGCACTCGGCCGCGTCCTCGAGCTGAACGTCGATAA
>MGOE01000140.1:13962-16224 GCA_001797035.1 Chloroflexi bacterium RBG_16_72_14 | reverse complement strand
TGCGCGTCCGGTCTAGACTCAATCCCGACGAATTCGGTCGGAATTCCCCGGTGCGGAGGTAGCCTCCGCGGGCGACCTCCCGGGGAACTCCGACGACTCGTCCGAGATCGCACTCGAGGATCCCGCCCTGACCACCCGCACGAGCTTCCACGGTTCCGGCGCCGTCGCCTTCAGCACGAAGGGCGAGTACGGCGTGCGGCTCATGGTCCAGCTCGGGCGCCGGTACGGCACGGGGCCGTCCAGCCTCGCCGAGATCGCGCTGGACGAGGACCTGCCGCGCGCCTACCTGGAGCAGCTCGTGACGAGCCTCCGGGACGCGGGGCTGGTCGTCTCCACGCGCGGTGCCCACGGGGGCTACGAGCTCGGCGCGCCGCCGTCCGAGATCCGGATGAGCGACGTGCTGCGCGCCCTCGAGGGCCCGATCGCCCCGATGATCTGCGCCACGGACGATCCCGCGCACCTGCTCGGCTGCGACCGGTCCGCCCGGTGCACGGTCAACGTGCTCTGGGTCCGCGTCCGGGACGCGATCTCGGGCACGCTCGACTCGATGACCCTGGCGGACCTCGTCCCGGCCCGCAACATCACGCTCGACCCGCGCGACCCGACCGCGTCCCCGGCCGGCGTCGCGTGAGGTCGGGCGGACCCTCACGCTCCACCCGCACCCGGCCCGTGCCCCACCCCGTATCCGAACCCGCACCCCAACCCGCAGGAGCCACTTCGTGACCGACGCCACCGACCGCGAGCTCGTGATCCGCGACCTCCGGGTCGCCCCCGCCGCCAAGCCCGACAACGAGATCCTCCAGGGGATCAACCTCACGATCCGCAAGGGCGAGACCCACGCGATCATGGGCCCCAATGGCTCGGGAAAGACGACCCTCGCCTACGCGCTGATGGGCCACCCGGCGTACGTGGTGACGTCGGGCGAGGTGCTGTGGAAGGGCCGCAACCTCCTGAAGCTGTCGGCCGACAAGCGCTCGAGACTGGGCCTGTTCCTCGCCTTCCAGTACCCCACGGCGATCCCGGGCCTCAGCGTGGCGAGCTTCATCCGCAGCGCGCTCAACGCGAAGCTCCAGGGCATCGACAAGAACCCCGACGTGGACCCCACGGACGCCATCAAGGGCGGCGTCCCGATGCTCGAGTTCCGGCGCCGGATGCGCGACAAGATGGCGCTCCTCCGGATGGACGACGGGTTTGCCGCCCGGTACGTGAACGACGGGTTCTCGGGCGGCGAGAAGAAGCGGCTCGAGATGCTCCAGATGGCGATGCTTGAGCCGGAGTTCGCGATCCTCGACGAGACCGACTCGGGGCTCGACATCGACGCCCTGCGGATCGTGGCCGAGGGCGTCAACGCGATGCTCAACCCCAACATGGGCGTGCTGCTGATCACCCACTACCAGCGGCTGCTCAACTACATCACGCCCGACACCGTGCACGTGCTGGCCGCGGGCCGCATCGTCAAGTCCGGCGGCAAGGACCTGGCGCTGCGCCTCGAGGAGGAGGGCTACGGCCCGATCCTGCGCGAGGGCGGCCTCGAGGTCGACGTCGCGGACGAGGCGCTCGCGGTGCCGCTGGAGCCCGAAGCCGCCGCCGCGGGTCGCTGAGGACGACGATGACGATCGAGGCGAAGCCGGCCGTGGGCACCGCGACGACCGCCGGCCGGGTCGCTGTCGAGCCCCTGGACCCCGTGGCCCTGCGCGCCGACTTCCCGATCCTGGACCAGGAGATCCATGGCCATCGCCTGGTCTACCTGGACTCCGCCGCGACGTCCCAGAAGCCGCTGCCGGTGATCGAGGCGATGGACGCCTACTACCGCGGCTACAACGCGAACGTCCACCGCGGGATCTACACGATCGGCGAGAAGGCCACCGCGGCGTACGAGGCCGTGCGCACGACGGTCGCCCGGTTCATCGGCGCTCCCGACCGGCGCGAGATCGTGTTCACCCGCAACGCAACCGAGGCGATCAACCTCGTCGCGTACTCGTGGGGCCGCCGGAACATCGGCCGGGGCGACGTCATCGTCCTGACCGAGATGGAGCACCACGCGAACCTCGTCCCGTGGCAGCTCCTGGCCCAGGAGAAGGACGCGGACCTCGAGTTCATCCCGATCACCGACGACGGGATCCTGCGCCAGGACGTGTACGACGTGCTGCTGCGCCTCAAGCCCAGGCTGGTCGCGTTCACCCAGGTCAGCAACACGCTGGGCACGATCAACCCGGTCGAGGACATGACCCGGCGCGCCCACGAGGCGGGCGCGCTGGTGCT
>MGOE01000140.1:7286-13956 GCA_001797035.1 Chloroflexi bacterium RBG_16_72_14 | reverse complement strand
CGGCGCCCAGGCGGTGCCCCACCTGCCCGTGGACGTGTCCGCCATCGGCTGCGACTTCTTCGCGTTCAGCGGCCACAAGATGCTCGCCCCCACCGGCTCCGGCGCCCTGTGGGCGCGACGCGAGCTGCTGGAGGCCATGCCCCCGTTCCTCGCCGGCGGCGAGATGATCCGCGAGGTCCACCTGCGCCGCTCCGAGTGGAACGACGTCCCCTGGAAGTTCGAGGCGGGCACGCCGGACATCTCGGGCACGATCGGGCTCGGCGTCGCCGCCGAGTACCTCATGTCCGTCGGCATGGACCGGGTGGCGGCGCACGAGCGGTCGCTGGTCGAGTACGCGCTGGAGCGGCTGCCGCGCGAGCACCCGGGCCTGGCGCTCTACGGGCCTCCGGCCGACCAGCGCGGCGGGGTGGTGCCGTTCAACGTCCCCGGCGTCCACCCCCACGACGTGGCACAGGTGCTGGACCGGTTCGGGATCGCCGTGCGGGCGGGCCATCACTGCACGATGCCGCTCCACGAGCGGTTGGACCTGGCGGCGACGGCCCGCGCCTCGTTCGGCGTGTACACGACGAAGGGCGACATCGACGCGCTGGCCGAGGGCCTGAGCGAGGTCTACCGGCTGTTCGGCGTCGAGGGGTAGCCGCGCTCACGGCTCCGCCACCGGCCGGACCTCGCTCGCCCACGGCGTGACGTTTGGGCCTTGTGCGCGGCGAAACGCCCGCCATATCGTGGGCGTCTCTCTGGCGATCCGGTGCCGCGCGGCGATCTCGGGGGTCGGGTCGCTCGCGTCCGGACTTCGGGGCGGTGCGCTCCCGGTGCGCCGCCGTCCCGTTCGATGCAGCCGGGCAGTCGGTTTCCGCCTGACCGCGGGCCGGCAAGGAGGGGGCCATGGCCCGAAGACCCGCGGCGCTCGGTGTCGCGTTCCTCATGCTGCTCGTGGCAGTCCTGCCCGCCACAGCCGGGACCGCGCCGCCGGCCCCGCGACGCGTCGCCGCCGTGGCCGCCCCGATCGAGGCCGACCTGGCCGCCAAGCTCCGCGCGGGCGCCGTGGACGCCTTCGTCGTCGAGTTCACGGACCGGGCGGACCTCAAGGGCGCCGCAAGGATCAAGGACCACGCCAAGCGCGGCCAGTTCGTCCTCGATGCCCTGCGGGCCACCGCTCTCCGGTCGCAGCAGGACGCCAGGGCGATCGTCAAGGCCACCAAGGGCGCGAAGGCGCGGAGCTACTGGCTGACCAACGTGCTCGTCGTGGAGGGGGACGCGAAGCTCGCCGCCAAGCTGGCTCGGGCACCGGGCGTGTCGCTCGTGCGGGCGCCGAAGTCGTATCCGCTGGTCGAGCCCGTGGAGACCGGGGCCGCGATCCTCGCCGCGGCCGGCGACCCCGAGTGGGGCGTCGCGAAGATCCGCGCGGACGAGGCGTGGGCGATGGGCGTCCTCGGCTCGGGCGTCGTCGTTGCGAACATCGACACGGGCGTGGACTACCAGCACCCGGCGCTGGTCAACCAGTACCGGGGCAACGTCGGCGACGGCACCTTCGACCACAACTTCAACTGGTGGGACCCGACCGGGATCTGCGGCAGCGAGCCGTGCGACAACGTGTTCCACGGCACCCACACGATGGGCACGATGGTCGGCGGCGACGGGCCCGGCCCGTTCACGCCGGACATCGGCGTGGCGCCCGGAGCCCGCTGGATCGCGGCCAAGGGCTGCGAGTTCGACTGGTGCACCGAGGAGGCGCTCCTCTCGTCCGGCCAGTTCGTGCTCGCCCCCACCGACCTCGCGGGCATGAACCCCGACCCGTCCCTCCGCCCCGACATCGTGAACAACAGCTGGGGCGGCGGGCCCGGCGACCCGTTCTACCTCGAGACGGTCCAGGCCTGGCGCGCGGCGGGGATCATCCCCGTCTTCTCCTCCGGCAACCCGGGCCCGTTCTGCGGCGAGGGCGGCTCGCCCGGCGACTTCGTCGAGAGCTTCAGCGCCGGCGCGACGGACGCCAACGACGAGATCGCGGAGTTCTCGGGTCGCGGCCCGTCGGTGTACGGCAAGGTCAACCCCGACGTGTCGGCGCCCGGCGTCGACGTCTCGTCCAGCGTCCCTGGCGGCGGCTACGAGTCCTTCTCCGGCACCTCGATGGCCGCCCCGCACGTGACCGGCACCCTCGCGCTGATGCTGTCGGCCGAACCCGCCCTGCGCTCGAACGTTGCGGCCGCCATGGACGCCGTGCGGATCACGGCCGTGGACCGGATCGACGCGAGCTGCGGCGGTGACGAGGACGGTGACCCCAACAACGTCTACGGCGACGGGCGGATCGACGCCTTCGCCGCCGTCGAGCTGGTCGCGACCGGTGGCACGCTCGCCGGCACCGTGACCGACGCGGCGACCAGCGCCGCGGTCCCGGGCGCGACGATCGCCGCCTTCGACGGCGTGCGGACGTGGAACGCCGTCGCCGACGGCACCGGGTCCTTCGAGCTGTTCCTCGCCGCCGGGACCTACCTCGTCGGCGTCGAGGCGTTCGGCTACTTCTCGGCCTCGATCCCCGATGTCGTGATCGTCACGGACGCAACGACGGTCCAGGACGTGGCGTTGACGGCCAAGCCGCGGTTCACCGTGACCGGGCACGTGCTCGCCGCCGAGGACGGCTCGCCGCTCGAGGGCGCGGCCGTCCGGGCCCTGGGCACGCCCGTCGCGGCCGCGCTCTCCGACGCGACCGGCGCCTACGCGCTCACGCTGCCGATCGGCGAGTACACCCTCCGGGCCTCGGCCGGCGGCTGCACCGAGGCGGCCATGACGGTCGTCAACCTCACCGACGCCGACATCACGGCGGACTTCGCGCTGGCCCGCAAGCTCGACGCGTTCGGGCACGGCTGCCGCGCGATCCCGTTCGACTGGGTCGACGCGGAGACGCAGTCCGCGCTGTACGGTGACAACTTCGCGGGGCGCCTCCGTCTCCCGTTCGACGTCACCTTCTACGGCCAGGCGTACAGCCAGCTGTTCCTCTCGGACAACGGCTACCTCAACTTCCACGGGCCGGACCTCGACAACCCGTTCCCGGCCGAGATCCCGACCCCGGGCGCGCCCAATGCGGCGATCTATGCCCTGTGGGAGGACCTCTATCTCGGCGACGACAGCTCGATCGACTACGCCGTCGCCGGTGATCCCGGCGATCGCACGTTCACGATCGAGTACAGCGACGTCCGCGTCAGGGGCTCCAGCGCCAGGCTCGACCTCGAGGTGCGCCTCCACGAGGCGACCGAGCGGATCGACCTCCTGTTCGGCGACAACCCATCCAACCCGGGCGACGGACGCGACGCGACCATCGGCATCGAGAACGAGACCGGCACCGACGCCTTCCAGTTCTCGTTCCGCGAGGGTGTCGTCGAGCCGCGCTCGGCGTTCCGCTTCGAGGTCGTCCCCAGCGGCTGGCTCACCGGCACGATCAGCGATCTCAACGACGGCCTGCCCGTCCAGGGCGCGACCGTGTCGGTGGTGCCCGGGATCCACGTCGCGACGACGCAGGCCGACGGGACGTTCTCGCTGCGCCTGATGCCCGGGTCGTATCAGGTCTCGGTCACGGCCGCGGGGCACTCCCCGGCCGGCGCCGCGATCGCGGTCGCGGACGGCGCCACCACGGTCCAGGACTTCGTGCTGGCGGCTCCGCTGCCCTCGATGACACCGGATGCCCTGGACGCGACCGTTGACGTCGGCGGGACGGCCACCCGGACCGTGACCATCGCCAACGACGGGTCGGCCACCCTCGACTGGGAGCTCCACGAGCGCGACACCGGCTTCACCCCGGCCCCGATCGGGCTGGGCGAGGGCACGGGCGTGAGCCGCGAGTCCCGCACGGCCCCGCGCGGGTACGTGGCGGCCCGGCCGGCCGCGCACCCGCAGGACACCACCCCCGGCGGCAAGACGGCGCTCCTGCTCATGGACGCCCTTCCCTGGGAGAGCGATGCGATCCAGGTCGTCCTCGACGGCAACGGGATCCCGTACACGATCGCCGGCTCGGGCGAGCTGCCAACGATCGACCTTGCGCAGTACAAGCTCGTGATCGTCGCCAACGACCAGCCGCAGTCCTTCTACTCGGCGCTCACCGCCAACATGGGCCGGCTCGAGACCTACGTGATGGGCGGCGGGTTCCTGTTCTTCGGGGTGGCGTCGGGCGGCTGGAACGGGGGCGACATGTCCGGCACCGTCCTGCCCGGCGGCGCCGTCGTCGGCGAGATCCTCTACGACGACCTCAACGATGTGGTGGAGCCCGGCCATCCCGTGATGACCGGCGTGCCGGACCCGTTCGCGGGCACGTCCGCGAGCCACACCGTGTTCGCGGCGCTCCCCGCCGATACCACGGTGATCGCCCGCAGCTCCATCACCGACGAGCCGACCCTGGTCGAGTACCGGGTCGGCGGCGGCCAGGTGCTCGCGCTCGCTCAGCCGATGGAGTTCGGCTTCCGGGAGGGCCAGGACACCGGCCTGATCCTCGTCAACGCGGTGCCGTACGCGTGGTCGTTCGCCGCGGACGCCCCGTGGCTGGCGTCCTCGCCGTCGACCGGCTCGCTCGAGCCCGGCCAGCAGGTGGATGTCGAGCTCACCCTCGGCACCCCCGACCTTGCCCCGGGCACCTACACCGCCCAGGTGTTCCTGGACGGCAACTTCGTGAAGCCCAGCCCGCCGCCGACCACGGACGTGACGCTGACGGTGTCGCTGCCCGAGGCCTACGGGGCGATCGGCGGGACCGTCACCGACGCCCACGACGGCGCGCCCGTCGGCGGCGCCGACGTGGTCCTCCATGCGGCGTGGCCGCCCGGCACCCCGCGGGACTTCGCGACCCGGACCCGCGCCGACGGGACGTGGTCGATCGTCGCGCCCGAGGGCACGTGGCCGCTCCAGACCACGATCGCCGGCTACGTCGGCGACACGCGGGACGTGACCGTGACCCGGGCGACCACCACCGACGGGGTCGACGTGGCGCTGCACCGGCTCCAGCCGCACGCGACGATCGACGCCGGCCCGATGGACTGGATCGTCACCGAGGGCCAGACGCGCCAGGCGACGATCGCCATCTCGAACCCCGAGGGCCACCAGGCGCTCGAGTTCGAGGTCCACGAGGTCAACATCGGCTCGCCGGGCTCCGCCGTCGCCGCCGCGACCAGGGGCCGAACCCTCCCGGCCGGTGCCTCGACCACCGCACGCACGACGCGCGGCCTGCCGGCGGCGGGCGTGGCGTCCATCCCGCCGCAGCTGACGCTCGAGGGCGATGTCCTCGCCGCGTGGCCTGCCGACGGCATCGACCTGCCGTGGGGCCTCGGCACCACCGGGTCCGACGTCTGGGTCTCCGACCCCGACCAGGGCGGCGCCCCGTGCGGCGAGGCCGGCGGCTGCGTCGATGCCGTGTACACGGCGGATGGGACGCTGCAGCGGACCGTCGACCTGCCGTGGCCGGGCGCGTGGCCGGCCGACATGGCCTGGGACGCCGGGCGCGGCCTGGTGTGGCAGGTGAACGTCGGCGGCGACAACGGGATCTACGGGCTCGACCCCTCCGACGGGACGGTCGTGACCGTGATCACCGGGTCGCCGTGGTCGGGCATCAGCCAGCGTGGGCTCGCGTACGACCCGGCCGGCGACGTGTTCTACGTCGGCGGCTGGAACGAGGGGATCGTGTACCGCGTCGCGGGACCGTCCCACGACACCCCGGGCGAGACGCTCGGCCAGTGCATGCCGGCCGACGGCTCGATCTCCGGCCTCGCGTGGAACCCGGCGTTCGGGCTCCTGTGGGAGGCCACGAACTCCGAGACCGACACGATCTACCTGCTCGATCCGGCGACCTGCGACACCCTCCGGGCGCTGCCGCACCCGGACCAGGGGTTCAACGGCGCCGGGCTCGAGCTCGACCCGGTCGGCAACCTGTGGATGGTGAGCCAGGCGTCGAGGACGGTGTACCTCGTCGAATCCGGCCTGCCCGTGTACTCGGATGCCCCGTGGCTGACGGTTGCGCCCGAGGCCGGGACGGTGGAACCCGACGGGACCACCACGCTCGACGTCTCGATCGACACGAGCGGCCTCGCGCCCGGCACCTACCGGGCCGCGGTCGTGATCAGCACCAACGACCCCGACCATGCCACGACGCTGCTTCCGGTCACCCTCACGGTGCCCGCCTACCAGCGCGGCGTGAACGCCGGCGGGCCCGCGTTCACGGACCTCGACCTGACCCCGTACGTCGCCGACCGGGCGTACGCACCCGGCGAGTTCGGGTACCTCGGCCCCAGCTCGGCGCGCTCCACGAAGGCGGCGATCGAGGGCACCGAGGCCGACCCGCTGTACCAGGATCTCCGGACCGGCATGACCGGCTACCGGTTCGACGTCCCGGACGGCCACTACGTGGTCATGCTCCGGTTCGCCGAGCTCACGGCCAGGCGGGCCGGCGAGCGCGTGTTCTCGATCAGCGTCGAGGGCACGACCGTCGAGGCGAACCTCGACGTGTTCGCGGCGGCGGGCGGGCGCCTCACGGCCCTGGACCGCTGGTTCGAGGTCGACGTCAGCGACGGCGTGCTCGACATCGGGTTCGCCGCCCAGCGCGGCGACCTGCCGATCATCAACGCGATCCTCGTCACGGAGATGCCGGCCGGCTGACGCCCGGTCGGTCGCCCGATCGTCTTGCGGCCCGGCGGGTTCC
>MGOE01000140.1:0-7249 GCA_001797035.1 Chloroflexi bacterium RBG_16_72_14 | reverse complement strand
CCCGCGGCAATCCGGGGTCGTCCCCAATCCCCGGCAATCTGGTCGGAATTCGGGTGAGGCGCTACACTCGCGGCGCGCCATGGACGACCTCTACCGCGACTACATCCTCGAGCACTACCGGCGGCCCCACAACTTCGGGGTCCTGGAGGCGCCGTCCTCGTCCTACGAGGGGTCGAATCCCCTGTGCGGCGACCGGATCACGATGCAGCTCACGGTGAGGGACGGGGTCGTGACCGAGGTGGGGTTCACGGGCCGCGGCTGCGCGATCAGCCAGGCCTCCGCGTCGCTGCTGACGGACGAGGTCAAGGGCAAGCCGGTGGCGGACGTGGCGGCCTTCGGCGCCACGGACCTGCTCGATCTGCTCGGCATCGAGATCAGCCCCGCCCGCCTCAAGTGCGCGATGCTCAGCTTCGACTCGCTCCAGCACCTCCTCGACGACGTGGGCGTGAAGCCCCTCGTGAAGGAGGCGGGCTGATGCGCCGCTGCTCGTGTCGCCGGCCGGCCTGACGCCGGCTTCCCGCCCGTCCGCGCGCGCCCCCGCGATCGCGACCGGGACCCTTCCCCGACCGTCCACCGGACCGTCCTTCGACCCTCCACCCCGCCGTCCAGCCGGCGGCCCGTCGTCCACTGGAGCACCATCACTTCCATGACCAGGACCTATGCCGAGCTGTTGCGCGAGGCCCGCAGCGAGATCCGCGAGGTCTCGCCGGCCGAGGCCGATGCGCTCCGCCAGCGTGGCGGCATCGCGCTGATCGACGTCCGAGAGGCGTCCGAGTGGGACCAGGGGTACATCCCCGGCGCCACCCACATCTCCAAGAGCTACCTCGAGCAGCAGGTCGAGGCGGCCGTCCCCGACCGTGGGACGCCGGTCGTCCTGTACTGCGCGGGCGGCGTGCGGTCGCTGTTCGCCGGCCAGACGCTGGCCGCGATGGGCTACTCGGACGTCGTCTCGATGAGCGGCGGCTTCCAGGCGTGGAAGGGCCACGGCCTGCCGTGGACCCAGCCGGTCGTCCTGACCGACACGCAGAAGACCCGGTACAGCCGCCACCTGCTGATCCCCGAGGTGGGCTCCGCTGGGCAGGCGAAGCTGCTCGAGTCGAAGGTGCTGCTGATCGGCGCCGGGGGCCTCGGCTCGCCGGCCGCCCTGTACCTGGCCGCGGCCGGCGTGGGCACCATCGGCATCATCGACTTCGACGTGGTCGACCTCTCGAACCTCCAGCGGCAGGTCGTCCACACCAGCGACCGGATCGGCGAGAAGAAGGTCGAGTCCGCGCGCAAGACGCTCACCGCGCTCAACCCGGACGTCGCGGTGATCGGGCACGAGGAGATGCTGGTCGCCGACAACGTGGAGCGGATCATCGCCGGCTACGACGTGATCCTCGACGGCACCGACACGTTCGAGACCCGGTACATCCTCAACGACGCGGCGGTCGCGGCCGGCATCCCGGTCGTCCACGCGTCCGTGTTCCGGTTCGAGGGCCAGCTGACGACCTTCGTCCCGTACGAGGGCCCGTGCTATCGCTGCCTGTACCCGACGCCGCCGCCGCCGGAGCTCGCACCGGGCTGCTCGGTGGCCGGGGTCCTCGGCGTCGTGCCCGGGATCATGGGCCTGCTCCAGGCGAACGAGGTCCTCAAGCTGCTGCTGGGGATCGGCGAGACGCTGGCCGGCCGGCTGCTGCTGTTCGACGCGCTGGAGACCGAGTTCACCGAGCTGCGGCTGCGCCGCGACCCGGAGTGCCCCGTCTGCTCCGATCGCGCCCGCGAGGCACGCGAGGCCGGCAGCCCGCTCGCCATCGCCGCGACCGGTGGGGTGTTCACCCTCGGAGGGTCGCGTTGAGCACCGTCAAGTTCCCCTCGGTCCTGCGCGCCAACGTCGGCGGGGCTCGCGAGGTGGAGGCCGGCGGGTCGACGATCGGCGAGGTGCTCGACGCGCTCGTGGCCGCCTATCCCGCCCTGCGCGACCAGCTGTTCACCGACGAGGGCGAGCTGAACCGGTTCGTCAACGTCTACCTCAACGGCCAGGACGTGCGGTACCTCGACGGGCCCTCCACGCCGGTGGCCGCGGCCGACGAGGTCCGGCTGCTGCCGGCCATGGCCGGTGGGGCCGGCGAGGCGCGGCGAACCGCTTCGGGCGAGACACGGCGATCCTGGGGCGACGAGGCGTGGCGACCCGCAGCCCGGTGACCGACGCCGGCGACCTCCACGCGCAGGCGCACGAGTCGCTCGAGCGCCACGGCGGGCGGCACGAGTCGATCCTCGATGCCATCGGCCACACGCCGCTGGTCGCCATCCCGCGGATGAGCCCCAACCCCCGCGTTCGGCTGTACGCGAAGCTGGAGATGTACAACCCGACGGGGTCCGTGAAGGACCGCGCCGCCAAGTACCTGGTGGAGGACCTGGAGCGGCGCGGGCTGCTGCACCCGGACTCGATCATCCTCGAGCCAACGTCCGGCAACACCGGCATCGCCCTCGCGATGATCGGGCGGCGCAAGGGATATCGCGTCGCGCTCGTGATGCCCGACAACGTGACGATGGAGCGGCGGCAGGTGGCCGCGCTGTTCGGGGCGGAGATCATCGACTCCCCCGGGTCGCTGGGGTCGAACGGGGCGATCGCGCTGGCGAAGTCGCTGTGCGAGCGCGATCCCCGGTTCGTGATGCCGTACCAGTACGGGAACCCGGCGAACCCGCTCGCCCACTACGAGACGACTGGCCCCGAGATCCTCGCCGACTGCCCGGAGATCGACGTGTTCGTGGCTGGCCTGGGCACGTCCGGGACGCTGATGGGCACCGGGCGATACCTCAAGGAGCGGAAGCCGGGGGTCCGGATCGTCGCCGCGGAGCCACTGCCCGGTGAGAACGTGCAGGGTCTGCGATCGCTGGAGGAAGGGTTCGTGCCAGAGATCCTCGACCCCGACGTCCTCGACGCGAAGTACCTGGTGTCGAACCGGGACGCCGTGGCGGCCCTCCGGGACCTGGTGTTCAAGGAGGGCGTGTTCGCCGGGCCGTCGTGCGGCGCGGTGCTGGTCGCGGCCGCCCGCGAGGCGATGCGGATGGACGGCGGGACGATCGTCGCGCTGCTCCCGGACGGCGGCTGGAAGTACCTCTCGGCGGGCACGTTCGAGCGCGACCTCGACGAGATGGAGGCCGACCTCGAGGGCGGGGTGAGCTGGTGGTGAGCGAGCCGTCCGCACCCGGGCCGGTCCCGGGCACGTCCCGTCCCGGTGTCGCCGCGCCGCGTCCGGGTCCGGCCGTCGCGTGCCTGCCCCGTCCCATTGCCGACGCGATCGTCGCCCAGGCCCGCTCCGAGTACCCGAACGAAGCCTGCGGGCTCGTCATCGGCGACCGCCCGGCGGCCGCCGGGGGAGCGGCCCTCCGGTACGAGGTGCTGCGCAACCGGGCCGCCTCGCCGTACCGCTACGAGATCCACCCCGACGACCTGTACCGGGTGACCGTCGCCGTGGACGACGCCGACGACGTGTTCTGGGCGATCGTCCACTCGCACGTGCGGTCGCCCGCGGTGCCGTCGCCCACCGACATCGGCCTCGCGTTCTACCCGGACGCGCTCTACATCCTCGTGTCGCTGGCCGACGACCAGGCAGACGCGGTGAGCGGCGCCCTGTCGCTGCGGGCGTGGCGGATCCTCGACGGCGCGACCATCGAGGTCCCCCTGGAGATCTCGTGAGCGGGCCCATCCAGGCCGAACCCCTCGCGGGCACGCGAGTCCGCCTCATCCCGGCCGCCGTCGAGCATGTCCCCGCTCTCGCCGCCGTTTTCTCGGACGCGACCGTCGGCCGCTGGTGGCCCGCTGCCGACCCGGTCGCCGAGGCGCGCGACCACGTCGAGCCCGAGGCCGACCGCGCGGTGTGGGTGGTCGAGGTCGACGGGGCCATCGTAGGCATCATCCAGGCCTCGGAGGAGACCGAGCCCGACTACCGCCACGCGGGCATCGACCTCGCGCTCGTCGCCGCGGCGCAGGGCCGGGGACTTGGTCCGGACGCCGTGCGCACCGTCGCCCGCTGGCTGTTCGAGGTCCGCGGACACCACCGGATCACGATCGATCCGGCAGCGGCGAACACGCGCGCCGTCCGGGCGTACGCGAAGGTGGGATTCCGGCCGGTGGGCGCGATGCGCGAGTACGTGCGCGGTCCGGACGGCACCTGGCACGACGGCCTGCTCATGGACCTGCTCCGCGGGGAGCTGGGCGATGGTTGAGCCGTCGGGCGCCCCGGCCTCCGGTTCCGTGCCCGACCGCGCACGCCTCTCGTGGCTCGTGTTCGGCATCGTCGCCTTCGTCGGTGGCACGATGCTGGGCTGGGACGCCGGCCTCCTGCAGGCGGTGGTGTCGCCGCCTGCGCTGATCCGTGCAGCGCTCGTCGGGGGAAGCGCCGTCGCCGGGCTCGCGCTGCTGTTCCGCGCCCTCCGCAACCTCGAGGCGGGCCGCGGTCTCCACTCCGGGGAGCTGGGCGCGCATGACCTGGCGACGCTCGTCCGCGGCGCGCGCTACGTGTTCCTCGCCGTGGCCGCCTTCGCCGCCGGCGTGGGCTGGCTGGTGGGGCACCCGCTGCCGTTCATCGTGGCGCTCGTCATCGCGGGCGTGGACGTGCTCGAGACCTCGTTCCTGCTCCTGGTGGTCACGCTCCGGCGCTAGGCCTGAGCTCCTCGCGCCCAGGCCCATTCGCGTGCGATGCGCCGCCAGCCATCGCCCGATGCGGGCTCATCGGGCCGTGGGTGTCGCCGACGATGGCTGCCTGCCTGACAGGCGTACGGATGAGCAGCTTCGTGATCGTGCCTGTGTGACAGGCAGAACGCTGAAGGTGGCGGCGCACGCCCACGATCCTGCCTGACCAACAGGCGCCAGGATGGGATCTCCATCCGGACGCCTGCGAAGCAGGCATGCGACCGGAGAGCGAGGCAACCCGCCCGCGCCCGCGGCGAACGGGCCGCGGACGGGCGAGGGGCCGCGGCGGGCAGGGCCGCGAACGCGAACGGGGTAGGCTAGGCCGCGGTCCCATCGCACAAGGGAGCACGCGCATGACCGCCGCCGGCCCCGTCCTCGCCCTGGACGCCAACCCTCT
This sequence comes from Chloroflexi bacterium RBG_16_72_14, assembly GCA_001797035.1. GTDB lineage: Bacteria > Chloroflexota > Limnocylindria > Limnocylindrales > CSP1-4 > CAIXZV01. The sequence goes on along the minus strand of MGOE01000140.1, from coordinate 2,174 downwards.
GTCGGACGACGAGCTCCGCAGGATCGACGCCTACTGGCGTGCCGCGAACTACCTCTCGGTCGGCCAGATCTACCTGCTCGACAACCCGCTGCTCCGCGAGCCGCTCAAGCCGGAGCACGTCAAGCCGCGGCTGCTCGGCCACTGGGGCACGACCCCCGGCCTGAACATGATCTACGCGCACATGAACCGCGTGATCAGGAACTGGGACCTGGACGCGATCTACATCATCGGGCCCGGGCACGGCGGCCCGGCGACGGTGGCCAACGCCTACCTCGAGGGGACGTACAGCGAGGTCTACCCGAGCATCACCCGCGACGAGGACGGGATGCGCAAGCTGTTCCGCCAGTTCTCGTTCCCGGGCGGCATCCCGAGCCACGTGGCGCCCGAGACGCCGGGCTCGATCCACGAGGGCGGCGAGCTCGGCTACGCGCTCTCGCACGCGTACGGGGCCGCCTTCGACAACCCGGATCTCGTGGTCTGCGCGGTGGTCGGCGACGGCGAGGCGGAAACGGGCCCGCTCGCCACCAGCTGGCACAGCAACAAGTTCCTCGACCCGGCCCGCGACGGGGCCGTCCTGCCGATCCTCCACCTCAACGGCTACAAGATCGCCAACCCGACGGTCCTGGCCCGGATCCCGCGCGAGGAGCTCGCCTCGCTGATGGAGGGCTACGGCCACAAGCCGTACTTCGTCGAGGGCGACGACCCGGTCAGGGTCCACCAGCAGCTGGCGGCGACGCTCGACGCCGCGGTGGAGGAGATCCACGCGATCCAGAAGGCGGCCCGCGAGGGCGGGGTCACGGAGCGGCCGCGCTGGCCGATGATCGTGCTCGTCACGCCCAAGGGCTGGACGGGCCCCAGGGAGATCGGTGGCAAGCCGGTGGAGGGCAACTGGCGCTCGCACCAGGTGCCGATGAGCGAGGTCCGCACGAACCAGGCCAACCGCGAGATCCTCGAGACCTGGATGCGCTCCTACCGGCCGGAGGAGCTGTTCGACGAGCACGGCGCCCTGATGCCCGAGCTCGCGGCGCTGCCGCCCAAGGCCTACCGGCGGATGAGCGCGAACCCGGTCGCCAACGGCGGCGAGCTGCTCCGCGACCTCGTGCTGCCGGACTTCCGCGACTACGCCGTGGACGTCCCGCGGCCGGGCGCCACCACCGCCGAGGCGACCCGCGTCCTGGGCACGTACCTGCGCGACGTGATCGGGCTCAACCGGGACAACTTCCGGATGTTCGGGCCGGACGAGACGGCCTCGAACCGCCTCGGCGCCGCCCTCGAGGTGACCCACAAGGCCTGGATGGCCGAGATCCTGCCGACGGACGAGGACCTCGCCCCGGACGGCCGGGTGATGGAGGTGCTGTCCGAGCACCAGTGCCAGGGCTGGCTGGAGGGCTACCTGCTCACCGGCCGCCACGGCCTGTTCAACTGCTACGAGGCCTTCATCCACATCATCGACTCGATGTTCAACCAGCACGCCAAGTGGCTGAAGGTGACCCGTGACCTGCCCTGGCGGCGCCCGATCGCCTCGCTCAACTACGTGCTCAGCTCGCTCGTCTGGCGCCAGGACCACAACGGCTTCAGTCACCAGGACCCGGGCTTCATCGACCACGTCGTGAACAAGAAGTCGGACGTGATCCGGGTCTACCTGCCACCGGACGCGAACACGCTGCTGTCCGTGGGCGACCACTGCCTTCGCAGCCGGCACTATGTCAACGTGATCGTGGCCGGCAAGCAGCCGGCGCCGACCTGGCTGACGATGGACCAGGCGATCCTGCACTGCACGCGGGGGATCGGGATCTGGGACTGGGCGAGCAACGACCAGGGCGGCGAGCCCGACGTCGTGATGGCCTGCGCCGGGGACATCCCCACGCTCGAGGCGCTGGCGGCCGTGGACCTGATCCGCCAGCACCTGCCCGAGCTCCGGGTCCGCTTCGTCAACGTCGTGGACCTGATGCGGCTCCAGGACGAGAAGGAGCACCCGCACGGGCTGTCGAACGCCGAGTTCGACGCGCTGTTCACGACCGACCGGCCGATCGTGTTCGCCTACCACGGCTACCCGTGGCTGATCCACCGCCTCACCTACCGCCGGACGAACCACGCCAACCTGCACGTCCGGGGCTACAAGGAGGAAGGGACGACCACCACGCCGTTCGACATGGTGATGCTCAACGACCTCG
>MGOE01000139.1:21727-22326 GCA_001797035.1 Chloroflexi bacterium RBG_16_72_14 | reverse complement strand
TCGATCGTCAACGACGACTACGCGCTGATGCTGGGCCACGATCCGGCGTCGTTCCACGAGACGAACGCCACGTGGCTTGACCGGCTCCACCCGGACGACCGGCAGCGCGTCGAGGGCGTGTACCGGGACTACATCGCCGGCCGCCGGCCGGACTACCGGGTCGAGTTCCGCCAGCGCACGAGCTCGGGTGACTGGAAGTGGATCCTCTCGCTAGGCGAGATCGTCGAGCGGGACGCACAGGGCGCCCCGGTCCGGATGCTCGGCACGCACACCGACATCACGGCCCGTCGCGAGGCGGAGGAGCAGGCGCGCGAGTCCGAGGCCGTGATGGTCCACCTCCTGGACGAGGCTGCGTCCGCGCGCCGCGCGCTGCTGAGCATGATCGAGGACCTCAGGGCCTCGGACCGCGAGCTGCGCGAGACCGCGGAACGCTACCAGGCGCTGGTGCGCTACGCCCCGGACGCGATCTTCGTGAACCGCGACGACCGCGTGGTGCTGGTCAACGATGCGTGCCTCGCCCTGTTCGGCGCAACGAGCGAGGCGGACCTGCTCGGCCGGCGGACGGACGACCTGTTCCATCCCGCTGATCACGGCGTCGG
>MGOE01000139.1:17146-21690 GCA_001797035.1 Chloroflexi bacterium RBG_16_72_14 | reverse complement strand
CCGGTCCCGGCTCGCGAGGCCCGGATCGTCCGGCTCGATGGCCGGATCGTGGACGTGGAGACATCCGCCTCGCCGTTCGAGGACCAGGGGGGCGTGTCGATCCACGTCATCCTGCGCGACATCACCGAGCGCAAGCGCGCCCAGGTCGAGCTCCGCGAGCTGGCCGACGCCCTCGAGGTCCGGGTCCGCGACCGCACGGCCGAGCTGGAGGAGGCGAACCGCGAGCTGGAGGCCTTCAGCTACTCCGTGTCGCACGACCTCCGTGCGCCGCTGCGCGCGGTGTCCGGGTTCTCGGACATCCTCCTGCGCCGCCACGCCGACCGCCTCGACGACGACGGCCGCCACTTCCTCGACAACATCGTCGCGGCCAGCCGGCACATGGGCGAGCTGATCGCGGACCTGCTGGCCTACTCGCGACTCGGCCGGAGCGCGATCCGGCTGGTGCCGGTCCCGCTCGAACCCGTCGCCGACCGTCTGTGCCGGACCTTCGAGGACCAGCTCGCCGAACCGGGCGCGAGGATCGACATCGAGCGGCCCCTGGCGACGCCGGTCGGTGACCAGACGCTCGTGGAGCAGGTGGTGCTCAACCTCGTGGCCAACGCGCTCACCTACCGCCGCGAGGGGGTGGCGCCCCGGATCCGCGTCACCGCGGTGCGCCGGAACGGGACGGTCGTGCTCAGCGTGGCCGACAACGGGATCGGCATCCCGCCCGAGTACCACGAGCGGATCTTCGAGGTGTTTGCGCGGCTCCACACGGAGGAGGAGTACTCCGGGACCGGCATCGGCCTCGCCATCGCCCGCAAGGCGGCCCGGCTGATGGACGGCGAGATCAGCGTCGAGTCCACGCCCGGCTCAGGCAGCACGTTCAGCCTGCTCCTGCCGGCCGCGACCACCCCGCCTCGCCGGTCCCGTTCCGCGCGCGCCCCGGCCGCGTCCGCGCCGGCGGCGAGCTCCGGCTGCCGCTGAGCGTCGGCCCGCCGACCGATCAGGGCGCCGTCACGCTGCCCGCGGCCCAGTGATCCGCGGGCGACGGTCGTCCGAACAGGTACCCCTGCCCCAGGTCGGCGCCCAGCGATACGAGCATGTCCGCCTCGGCGCGGGTCTCGATCCCCTCCGCGACCAGGCGGCAACCGGCCGTCTGGGCGAAGTGCCGCATGCCGACGACGAGCGCCTGGCGACCGGTGTCGTGGTTGATCCCCCGGACCAGCCCGATGTCGAGCTTCACGAAGTCGGGACGCAGGTCGACGATGTGGGCGAAGTTGGCGGCACCGGCCCCCGCGTCATCCACCGCCAGGCGCACGTCCCCGCCGAGCGAGCGGATCGCGGTCCGGAGCGCCCCGTAGTCGGCGATGGTCTCGTGCTCGGTCACCTCGACGACGATGGGTCGCCCGGCCGCCGCGAGCACCTCGCCAAGGCCCGGTTCCGCCTCGATCAGCCGGGGCGAGACGTTGACGCTCAGCCACCCGCCGGGCGGCAGGGCGGCGGCCCCGCCGACCGCGGCGGCCAGGGTCGCGAGCTCCAGCGCGGGGCCCAGCCCGACCGACCACGCGTCGGCGAACGCGACATTCGGACGTGCGCCGTCGTCGAAGCGCGTCAGGGCCTCGAAGCCCACGACCCCGGAGCTCTCGAGATCAACGATCGGCTGGAACACCGGGTGGAACGCCCCTTGCTCGATGACGGCCTGGATCCGCCCGTGGAGGCGCCCGCTCGACATCCGCTCGGCAAGGGACGCGCCCAGGACCACGCCCGTGAGATCGGCGACCTCGGCCAGCGCCGGCAGCGTGTTCGTCAGGCGCAGCACGCCGTCCGGCATCGCGGAGAACGCCGCCAGCATCCCGACGAGGTCGCCAGCATGCCGGATCGGGACCTCGGCGAGCGCGGTCGTCCCGAGCTCGGCATGGAGGGCCCGGTACGGCTGCGCGGCGGGTCCCTGCGCCCAGGTCTCGACCCATGGCCCCTCGAGCGCGCGTGTGTGCAGGTGGCGGCTGCGGGCGAGTGACAGGGGCCGCTGCGGCTGGGCCGTGCCATCGGTCGTCACGAACGCGACGGGCATCGCGCGCCGCTGGTGGTCGAACCGCACGATCGCGACGGCCGCGATGTCCGACAGGCTGACCACCTGGCGGCAGATCGCCTCGGCCGTCTCGTCGACCGCCCGGCCGGTCGGCAGTCGGGCGAGGGTGTCGGCGATCAGCGCCCGTTCGCGGGCGTGGCGGCTGGCCGCCTCCTCGAGCTCGCGTTCGCGCGTGACGTCGTGCTTGACCGCGACGTAGCTGGCGATGGCACCCTCCGGGTCGCGGATGGGCGAGATGTGGGCCCGCTCGTGGTAGGTGCTGCCGTCCTTGCGACGGTTGGTGAACTCGGTCACCCAGGCCTCGCCCGCCGTGAGCGCGCTCCACATCGCCTGGTAGAAGGAGCGCGAGTGGGCGCCGCTCTGGAGGATGCGCGGGTTCTGGCCCATGACCTCGTCGCGCCCGTACCCGGAGATCCGTTCGAAGGCTGGGTTCACGTACTGGATCCGCGCCTCCGTGTCGGTGATGACGACGGCCTCGTGAGCCTGCTCGATCGCCGTGGCCAGCCGCTCGCGCTCGAGCTCCAGCCGCCGGTGTTCGGTCACGTCCCGGGACACGCTGATCACGCCGAGCACCTGGCCGGCGTCGTCGGCCAGGGTCGCGGTGCTGGCGTCGATCCATAGCTCGCGTCCGTCCTTGTGGCGCATCGGCGACATGCCCGACACGCCCGGTCCGCCCGCGCCCGACGCCGCCGCGGCCTCGAGCGCGGGGCCGTGGGACGAGGACGTCGAGATCATCGGCCGCCCCACCATCTCGGCCGCCGCATAGCCGAAGACCGCGGTCGCCCCGTCGTTCCAGTAGCGGATGATGCCGTCGCGATCGGTGACGATGACCGCGTCCCGGACGCTGGCCAGGATCGATGCCTGGAACGCGAGCTGGTCCACCGCCCGGCGCCGCTCGCTGCGCAGCCGGGCCGCCTCGAGGGCTCGGCGGACGGCCGGTCCCAGCCGCCCCAGGCGGTCCTTGAGCACGTAGTCGTCGGCGCCCCGGTGGAGCGCGTCGATCGCGGCCTCCTCGCCGACGCTCCCGGACACGATGATGAACGGGAGGTCGGGGTCGTGCGCCCGGACGATCTCGAGCGCCTCGAGGCCCCCGAACCGCGGCAGGCTCCAGTCGGACAGGACGAGGTCCGGCCGGTCCTGGAGCGCGGCGGTCAGCGCCTCGCCGGTCTCGACCCGCCGCCAGGTGGGCTCCAGCTCCTCCTCCTGGAGGCGCAGGACCATCAGCTCGGCGTCGGTCGGCCGATCCTCGACGATGACGACGTCGATGCTGCGCGGTTCGTCGGCGCGGCGATCCGCGTCGGGCGAGCGCTGCACCATCGATCCCTCCTGCGGCACCCGGATGACGAGGCGTCGCCGCGCCCGCACGGACGCCACGAGCGCTGGCCCCAGCCTACCGGTCCGTGTGGGCCGGGGCAACGCCTCCGGCGGTCACAGCAGTCGCGAGAACAGCTCGTTGGACAGGAGGCGGCCGCGCATCGTGAGCCGAACCCGCGGCTGCGGGCCGGCGAACCGGGCGAGCAGGCCGATCCTCAAGGCCCAGTCCAGGTGCGGCGCCAGGGGCCCGGCCCGCGCCTCGTCCAGGCTGAGCCCGGTGTCCAGGCGGAGACCCAGGATCACTGCCTCGGCCGCCGCCGTGGCCTCGTCCACGGTCTCCGCGCCACCCGGGGGGAACGAGGGCGCGGACATCCCTCCCCCGGGCATCGTGGCCGACGCGGTCCCGCCCGGGGTCAGCGCCGCGAGGTAGCCGTCCAGGCGCGCGGCGTTCCAGCGGCGCGTCAGGCCGTCGAACGCGTGGGCGCCGGGGCCGACGGCCTCGTGGGGGCGGCGGTGCCAGTAGCCGAGGTTGTGCCGGCTCTCGTGGCCCGGTCGCGCCCAGTTCGAGATCTCGTAGCCCCGGTAGCCGGCCGCGCCCAGCCGTTCCACCGCCAGCGCGTACTCCGCGGCCGCCCGGTCGTCGTCCTGCTCGCGGACGGCGGCCTCGCGCCAGCGGCGCGCGCCCGCGCGCGTGGGCAGGTGATCGCCCAGCGGGCCCGTCAGCCCCTCGGCGTCGGGGTCGTCGAGCGTGAGCGCATAGGCGGACAGGTGGTCCGGCGCCAGCCCGAGCGCCTGTTCCAGGGTCTCGGCCCAGTCTTCGAGCGCCTGTCCCGGCACGTCGTAGAGGAGGTCCAGCGAGACGGACCCGATCCCGGCGGCACGCGCCTCGTCCACCGCCGCCGCGACGTCCCCGGGCCGGTGCCGCCGCCCGAGGCGTGCCAGCAGCCCGGAGTCGAACGACTGGGCACCCAGGGAGATGCGCGTCACGCCGGCTTCGGCCAGCGCCCGCGCGTCCCCCCGCTCGTCCGGTCCCGGGTTCGACTCGATGGTGACCTCGGCACCGTCGGCGATGCCGAACCGCTCGCGCACGAGCGCGAGCAGGGCCGCGACCTCTCCACCGGGGAGCAGCGTGGGTGTCCCGCCGCCGAGATACACCGTC
>MGOE01000139.1:16693-17021 GCA_001797035.1 Chloroflexi bacterium RBG_16_72_14 | reverse complement strand
CGCGCCCGCGTACACCACGAAGTCGCAGTACGGGCACAGCGAGACGCAGAACGGGACGTGGATGTACAGCGCGACCGGGGGCACGGGCGCGCCGTGGCCGGGGGCCGCCGGCAGGGGCGCGCTGTCTCCCCCGCCGCCGGCGACCGTGGTCAGGCGTCCCGCGACGGCTCGCGCGGCCCGAGCACCCGCCATCCGTCGGGCGGAGCCTGGCGGTGCTCGACCTCCTCGACCTCGGTCCCCTTGGCCTTCGGCAGCCCGGCGTGCCCGGTGGTCAGGAAGATCGCCACCCGGGTGACCGCGTGGCCCACGAATGCCGCCCCGATGCCGC
>MGOE01000139.1:2744-16674 GCA_001797035.1 Chloroflexi bacterium RBG_16_72_14 | reverse complement strand
GCCGCCCGCGAAGCCGATGGCCAGGACCGTCACCAGCATGTACCACGGCCGCCCCCGGGCCCCGAGACGCGTCGCGAGCCCGTAGACCAGCGTCTGGGTCACGTTCGCGAGCGTGGGGTCCATGCCCGCCACGACCAGGAAGCCGAACACCAGGCCGCGGAACACCGCCTCGTCCACGAACGCGGTGGCGATCGCATTGAGCACCGCCCCCGGGTAGGCAAGGATCGACGGAAGCCGGACGTACCGATAGCGGTAGTAGGCGATGCCGAGGGCGATGCCGGTCCCGATCGCCCCGGAGGTCAGGCCGAGGATCACCGCGCCCAGCCGGTCGCCGAGGCCGAGGAACAGCTCTCCCGCCGGGTCCGGGTGGACCTCCAGGATGACCAGGATCCCGCCGATGCCGAGGGTGTACCAGGCGAGCCTCCGCCGCAGTGACGGGGGGTTGCCCCAGCGATCGACGTCGTCGTACTCGGCGGCGCTGAAGCGCTCTGCGTCCAGGCGCAGCAGGACGAGCAGCCCGGTCAGGCCCACGGCGATCAGGACCAGGAGCTGGTCCGGGATGTCCGGCAACGCCGGCAGGAGCGCGAGCAGGTCGCCGAGGTCGGGAAGGTCCGCGAGGTCCGGCATGGGACGGGCGTCAGCGAACCGGGACGGGGCGCATCACGCCTCGTCCATGCGCAGGATCGCGAGGAAGGCCTCCTGCGGGATCTCGACCGATCCCACGCGCTTCATCCGCTGCTTCCCTTCCTTCTGCTTCTCGAGCAGCTTGCGCTTGCGGGTGATGTCGCCACCGTAGCACTTCGCCAGCACGTTCTTCCGCATCGCCCGGATGGTCTCGCGGGCGACGACGTGGCTGCCGATGGCCGCCTGGACCGGGACCTCGAACATCTGGCGCGGGATGAGCTGCTTGAGCTTCTCGGCCAGCTGGCGCCCGGTGGACTGGGCGCGGTCGCGATGGACGATGAGGCTCAGCGCATCGACCGGCTCACCGGCCACCATGATGTCCAGCTTGACCAGGTTCGCGGGCCGGTAGCCGGCCTCCTCGTAGTCCATCGAGGCGTAGCCCTGGGTCCGGCTCTTGAGCTGGTCGTAGTAGTCCACGATCAGCTCCGCCAGCGGCAGCTCGAAGTGCATGTGGACCCGCTGCGGGTCCAGGTACTCGAGGTTGTGAAACGTGCCGCGGCGGTTCGTGGACAGCTCCATCAGCGTCCCGATGTAGCGGTCCGGCGTCACGATCCCGAGCTTCACCCAGGGCTCTTCGATCATCTCGATCTCGCCCACGTCGGGGAACCTGGCCGGGTTGTCCACGGTCACGACGCCGCGGCCCATCGTGAGCGTGACGCGGTACTCCACGGACGGCGCGCTGGCGATCAGGTCGAGATCGAACTCGCGCTCCAGGCGCTCCTGGACGATCTCCATGTGGAGCAGCCCGAGGAAGCCGCACCGGAACCCGAACCCCAGCGCGACCGAGGACTCCGGCTCGTAGGTGAAGCTCGCGTCGTTGAGGTGCAGCTTCTCGAGGGCGTCGCGGAGCAGCGGGTAGTCCGGGCCGGAGAGCGGGTACAGCCCCGCGAACACGAGGCTCTTCGCCTCCTGGTAGCCTGGCAGCGGCTGCGTCGCCGGCTTCGCGACCGCGGTCACCGTGTCGCCGACCTGTGCCTCGCGGACGTTCTTGAGCCCGGTGGCGACGTAGCCCACCTCGCCCGCGACCAGCTGCCGGACCGGGACCAGCTGCGGCCGGAAGAAGCCGAGCTCGAGGAGCTCCGCCTCGGCGCCGCTGGCCATCAACCGGATCGTGTCGTGGACGTGCAGCGTGCCCGCGGCGAGGCGGACGTAGCACACGACGCCCTTGTACGGGTCGTAGTGGCTGTCGAACACGAGCGCCTGGAGCGGCGCCGTCGGCGAGCCCCTGGGCGACGGGATCCGGGCGACGATCGCCTCCAGGATGTCCGGGACGCCGGTCCCCTCCTTGGCCGAGGCCAGGATCACCTCCTCGCGCGGGATCGCGAGGACGTTCTCCAGCTCCTCCATCACGACCTCGGGCTGCGCCGACGGGAGGTCGATCTTGTTGAGCACGGGGATGATCGTGAGGCCCTCGCGCAGCGCGAGGTGGACGTTGGCCAGCGTCTGGGCCTCGATGCCCTGGGCGGCGTCCACGACCAGGATCGCCCCCTCGCACGCCTGGAGGCTGCGGCTGACCTCGTAGCTGAAGTCCACGTGACCCGGGGTGTCGATCAGGTTTAGCCCGTAGGTCAGGCCGTCGTTGGCCGTGTACTCCAGCCGGACGGCGCGGGCCTTGATCGTGATGCCCTTCTCGCGCTCGAGGTCCATCGAATCGAGGACCTGGCTCGTCATCTGGCGCGGGTCGATCGTATGGGTCAGCTCCAGTAGCCGGTCCGCGAGCGTGGACTTGCCGTGATCGATGTGCGCGATGATCGAGAAGTTGCGCAGGCGCTGTTGCGGGATCGGGCTGGTCACGAGCGGTGAGTGTAGCCGGGACTCAGCAGGAGTTCGGGCGCCGTCATCGTCAGACTCGCAGCGGGGCCCGGAGTTGGAAGGAGTGATGGGTGTCGCTTCCGCCGAGGACGAGTTCTTCATCGTCCTCGAGGGTGAGGTCCGCGTCCGGCACGGTGACGACGTGATCGAGGCTGTGGCGGGCTCGGCGGTCTACGGCCCGCGCGGCATCCCGCATGCGTTCCGCGTCGACTCAAGGGTCGCAGGCGATCCTTGACCGAGCGTCACGGCCATCGCCCTGCGGGGCTACGACGTGAAGCGAGCTTCGGCCTGTCGCGGAGCACTGCGGTCGCTCTCGCGATGGTCTTAGCAGCGGGTGTCGTGCTGCTATCCGGGCTGGCCAGCGGTTCGAGGAGGGCCGGCGGCTGGCGTACGATGCGCCGGTGCCCTCTCTCGACCCTGCCATCCCCGACGAGCTGCGTGCCGGCTTCGACCGCTTCCGGCGGGGGCGCTTCTGGTCGGAGCACGAGCGGTACCGGCGGCTGGACCGCGACGGGCAGCGTCCGACGGCCCTCGTCGTCGCCTGCTCGGACTCGCGGGCGGCCCCGGAGACAATCTTCGACGCGGAACCCGGCGACCTGTTCGTGATGCGCAACGTGGCCGGCCTCGTGCCCGTGTACGAGCCGGACACCCGCAGCCACTCCGCGAGCGCCGCGCTCGAGTATGCCGTCCTCGCGCTCGAGGTCCCGGCCATCGTCGTGCTGGGCCACGGCCGGTGTGGCGGGATCGCCGCGGTCCTCGACGAGCGCGACCCGCTGACCGCCATGGACTACCTCGGCACGTGGGTGGCGGGCCTGCGCGACCTCGCCGATGGCCTGGACGCCGAGGACTGGGTGGACCCGGCCCGGCGGCACCAGGCGCTCGAGCTGCAGTCGGTCGAGCAGTCGATCGCCAACCTGCGCACATTCCCGTGGGTCCGGTCGCGCGAGCAGACCGGGCACCTGACGCTGCACGGGGCCTGGTTCGACATCGGTCTCGGCGAGCTCCACGGGCTCACTGCGTCCGGGTGGGTGCTCCTCCCGGACGCCTGACCGGGGTACGCTGCGGAGGCCATGACACGCGATCCGGTCAGCCGCATCGACCAGACACCCGAATGGGCAGCCCTGCGCGACCACCACGCCACGATCCGCGACACCCACCTGCGCGACCTGTTCGCCGCGGACCCCGGGCGCGCCGAGCGCCTGACCGCGGATGGCGCCGGCATCGTCCTCGATTACTCGAAGCACCGGGTCACCGACGAGACGCTCGACCTGCTCCTCGCGCTGGCGCATGCCGCGGGCGTGGAGGAGCGGCGAACCGCGATGTTCGAAGGCGAGCGGATCAACATCACCGAGGACCGCGCAGTCCTGCACACGGCGTTGCGCGCGCCGGCCGGGACCCGCCTCGAGGTCGATGGGCGCGACGTCGTCCCGGGCGTGCACGAGGTGCTGGACCGGATGGCCGCCTTCGCGCTCCGAGTCCGGCGCGACGAGTGGACCGGCCACACCGGGCGGCCGATCCGCAACGTGGTCAACATCGGCATCGGCGGCTCGGACCTCGGGCCTGCCATGGCGACCGAGGCCCTGCGCCACTACTCGGACCGCGGCCGCCGCTTCCGGTTCGTGTCCAACATCGACGGCGCGGACCTCCGCGAGGCCGTCGTCGACCTCGATCCTGCCGAGACCCTGTTCATCGTCAGCAGCAAGACGTTCACCACGCTCGAGACGCTGACCAACGCTCGCTCCGCGCGCGACTGGCTGCTGGCCAGCCTCGCCGACCCGGCGGCGGTGGCCCGGCATTTCGTGGCCGTGAGCACGAACGAGGCCAGGGTCCGCGAGTTCGGCATCGACCCGGCCAACATGTTCGGGTTCTGGGACTGGGTGGGCGGCCGGTACTCGATGGACAGCGCGATCGGGCTGTCGCTGATGATGGCCATCGGCCCCGACGACTTCCGCGAGCTGCTGGCCGGGTTCCGGGCGATGGACGAGCACTTCCTGATGGCGCCGGCGGACCGCAACCTCCCCCTGATCCTCGGGCTGCTGGGAGTGTGGTACGGGAACTTCTTCGGCTTCGAGACCCACGCCGTCCTGCCCTACAGCCAGGAGCTGAGCCGCTTTCCCGCCTACCTCCAGCAGTTGGACATGGAGTCGAACGGGAAGTCCGTGCGGATCGACGGCACGCGCGTCACGTACGACACCGGTGCGATCGAGTGGGGCACGGCCGGCACCAACGGCCAGCACGCGTACTACCAGCTGCTCCACCAGGGGACGCGGATCGTGCCGGCGGACCTGATCGGCTTCGTCAACCCCACGACCGAGCTGGGTGACCACCACGACCTGCTGATGGCCAACCTGTTCGCGCAGGCCGAGGCGCTGGCGTTCGGCAAGACGCGCGAGCAGGTGATCGCGGACGGCGTGCCGGCCCACCAGGTCGAGGCACGCGTGTTCGAGGGCAACCGGCCCACGTCGGTGCTGCTCCTCGACCGGCTGACGCCGCGCTCGCTGGGCTCGCTGATCGCGCTGTACGAGCACAAGGTGTTCGTGCAGGGCGTGATCTGGGGAATCGACTCGTTCGACCAGTGGGGCGTGGAGCTGGGCAAGGTCCTGGCGACCCGGATCGCGGCGGAGCTGGCGGCGGCTGACGAGCCTTCGGCGGGCACCCACGACGCCTCGACGTCGTCGTTGATCGCCCGCTACCGCGCCACGCGCGACCCGGGCTGACGGTGTCCGACCGGGCCGGCCACTCGGGGCGACGCGCGACCACGCGGACGCCTCGGCGTCGTGGTCACGCCCTCCGGGCAGTCACCCGTCCGAAGGCGACCAGGGCGATCGCGCTGCCCACCGCCAGGACTGCGGTCCCGAGCATCGCGACGGTCAGACCGACGGTCACCGAGAGGACGCCCATCACGGGCGGGTAGATCGTCGAGCCCACCACGGCCATCCCGGTCAGCGACCCGCCGACGGCCGCCGACCGGTCCGGGCGGTGCTCGCCGCCGAGCGCCACGATCATCGGGAAGATCGGCCCGGACGCGACCCCAGCCGCGGCGAACGCGGCGATCGAGATCGGCAGCGACGGCACGAGGACGGCGAACGCGAGGAGCACCGTCATGCCCAGCGCCATCGCGATCGTGAACCGCAGGTGGTCGAAGCGGTCGGCGACCGCCGACGACACGAGGCGTCCCAGCGCCAGGCCGGCCCAGTACAGGGACAGCGCGAGGGTCGCCGTCGTCAGGGGCGCCGGCTCGAGGAACCTGACGAGCCAGTTCGAGACGCCGACCTCGGACGCGACGTAGGCGGCGATGGCGGCCCCGAGCAGCAGCAGCGGACCCGCCAGCAGCCAGCGTGGGCGCTCGCCGCCGGCTGCGCCGGCGACGCGTTGTGCGCTGGCGGCCCGGGGCGACCGCTTCCCGGTCGGCATGGGCACGAGCCCGTACGTGGCCGCGAGCAGCGCCGCGACGGCGCCCGTCCCGATCACGACGGCCTGCCAGGCGACGCCGCCTTCGACCAGCGCGCCGACGGCGAGCGGCGCCGCCAGCGCCCCGACGCTGAAGGCCATGTGCAGCAGGTTCATCGCCCGGCCGCGGCCGTCGCGGTAGACATCGAGGACCAGGCCGTTGGCGCCACCGTCGAGAAATCCGGCGGCCCCGCCGGCGACCAGCGCAGCCACCATGAACAGGCCCCAGGACGGGGCGAGGCCCATGCCGGCGACGCCAAGGCCGGCCACCCCCACGCCGTGGACCAGCGTGGCCGCCCCCAGGACGGGCCGTCGCCCGGCGCGCTCGGTGAGCGCGCCGCCGCCGAACGACCCCGCGGCGTACGCGATCGCCCAGAGCAGGTAGACGAGGCCGATCCCGACGTCGTCCTGGGCGAACGTCGCCTTGATCGACCGGATCAGCGACGGGACGACCAGCCCGGTCCAGCCGATCGTGACCAGGGTGAGCGCGCCGACGATGCCGGCCGGCAGCCGCCTGCCTCGGTCCGCCGGGTTGGCGGGCAGTCGAGGGGCGACGACGGAGGGGGGTGTGTCCACGGCACGATTCTGCCAGCGGCGGGCGTGGCGCCGAAGCCCGCCGTGGCGCGTCCCGGGCTGGGCGGGGCGGTCACGCGGAGCCGTCGCCGAGGTCTGCGCGGCCTGGAGTCAGGGGGTGGTCAGCTCGACGGGTCAGGTCTGCGGCGCGAGGCGGCGCCAGAGGTCGATCGCCGGCAGCCCGTTGACGCCCAGCAGTTGCGAGATCTCGCCCGCGTGGTAGGCGTCGTGCGTGAACAGCCGGTTGAGGACCGAGGCCCGCGTATGGACCTGGACGACGTCGCGCCATCGCCGCTCCGCCGTCGTATCGAGTGACCGCATCGTCCAGCGGCCGAGGCAGCCTGCGACGACCGCCCAGGACGACTCGAGCGCCCAGCCGATCTCCTCGGCCGTGCGTGGGTGCGTCTCGTCGTCCTCCCAGCCGAGCTCCGCCAACGGGTCCGGGAACGGCGTGGCGTCGGCGCCCGGCTCACCGAACACGCCGCACAACCAGTAGACGCGTGAGCCAGCCGTGTGTGCGGCAAGCGCCCAGACCGGCGAGTGGTCGGGCGAGGCCCGCAGGGCCAGCTGCTCCGTGGTCAGTCCCCGGATCGCGTCCGAGATCCGGGCCGCGTGCTGCGGCCAGTCGGGGTACAGGCGCGCGACGGCGTCGGCGGTGTCCATGGCCGGCAGTATGGACGACGACGTCAGAGCGCCCTCGTGCGGGTTGCGCGGGCGCTGGTCGGTTCGGTTCGCCTCTGCTACCATTCGCCGTCGCGCCTCGGGCAGCCCACGCCCGCGCGCGCCTTGTTTCGATCACGCACTCACGGAACGGAGATCAGCCACCTTGGCCAGAACGCCCCGGAAATGGCAGGGCGCTCGCACCCCGTCCGGGCTGAAGCGCGTCCGCCAGGCCGAGCGCCGGCGGGCCATC
Source organism: Chloroflexi bacterium RBG_16_72_14 (assembly GCA_001797035.1). Taxonomy (GTDB): domain Bacteria; phylum Chloroflexota; class Limnocylindria; order Limnocylindrales; family CSP1-4; genus CAIXZV01. Next base: position 9,242 of record MGOE01000139.1, on the reverse strand, counting down.
CTGCAGCCCCGTCGGTCCGCGGCGAAGACGCTCGTTGCCAAGGCCGTCTCGGTCGCGACGATGCAGCCCGAGAGCGACGACGTCGCTACCACGCTCGCTGAGGCGATCTCGGCCCTCGACCGCGCCGCCAAGACCGGCGCGATCCACCCGAACGCCGCCGCACGACGCAAGTCCCGGCTCGTGATCAAGATCAACGCCGCGGTCGGTGGCAGCGCCGTCGTCGCCGCCGGCCACGTCGCCAAGACCACGGGCAAGGCCGCTGCGGCCAAGGCGGCCAAGGCCCGCATCGCCGCCGGCAAGGCGTCGAAGGCCAAGGGCGCCCAGACTGCCGCCGGCAAGGCCCGCGCCGCGCTGAGCAAGTCGACCCGCGCCGAGGCCGCTCCGGCCACCGCCGCGGTCGCCGAGGCCAAGCCCGCCGCGAAGGCCGCAGCGAAGACGACGACCAGGGCCGCGGCGAAGGCGCCGGCCAAGGCCGCCGCGAAGACCACGGCCGCCAAGTCGACGACGACCACGGCCGCCAAGTCGACGACAAAGGCCGCCGCCACGAAGCCCACGGCCGCGAAGGCCGCCCCGAAGACGGCCCGCGCCAAGAAGGCCGAGTAGTCCTCGTCCTCCTCGCGAATCACGGACGCCCCGGTCACCGACCGGGGCGTTTCGATTCAGGAGGCCCGTCGCTAGGGGGCTGGTGTCGCCGTCGGCTGACCCTCCGGGCGTCGCCGGTTGGTCGTGCCGAACACGAATGCGCCGCCCAGGGCGCCGCCCGTGGCCAGCACGAGGTGCAGGCCCGCAGTCGAGAGCTGCTCGCGCCAGTAGAGCCCGGTGAACGACTCCACGTCGGTCACGCCGGCCTCCTCGAACGCTGGCCCACGGCCGATCGCGAGATAGCGGGCGTACACGCACGGGGCGCCCGTGTCGCAGAACGGCGGGATCCGGTTGCCATCGTCGTCCACCCGGTTGAAGTCCGGGTAGCCGGTGTCGGCGAAGAAGAACAGCGCCTTCACTGCCAGGAACAGGAGCGCGAAGGTGATCCCCGTGGCGACGCCGGCGATCGCCGCGTTGGCGAGGATCCGCGACCACGGGCCGCCCGCCCGGTCCGAGCGGGCGTTCGCGTAGTACCCGATCAGCAGCCCGCCCAGCAGCGCGAACGGGGCAACCAGGAACTCGATCGGGATGACCAGCATGAAGCTGACCCCGACCGTGACCGCGAGACCGACGCCGACCCAGGCGGCGCCGATCGCCGGCCGGTCCACGAACCGGCTCACGGCGCGCCCCCGGCGAGGGCGCGCCGTCGCGTGACGCTCAGGACCCGAACTCCCCGCGCCCCGCCGCCCCCGACAGCGCCGCGCGGCCGAGGTACCGGGCCCCGTCGCCGAGCTCGTCGTCGATCCGGAGCAGCCGGTTGTACTTGGCGACCCGCTCCGAGCGCGACGGGGCGCCGGTCTTGATCTGGCCGGTGCCCATCGCGACCACGAAGTCCGCGATCGTCGTGTCCTCGGTCTCGCCCGAACGGTGGGACACGACCGCGGACCAGCCCGCGCGCCGCGCCGTCTCGATCGCGTCGATCGTCTCGGACAGCGTCCCGATCTGGTTGAGCTTGATCAGGACCGAGTTCATCGCCCGCTCGACGATGCCGCGCCGGATGAACGCCGGATTGGTGACCAGGATGTCGTCGCCCACCAGCTGGACCTTGTCGCCGAGGCGCGCGTTGAGCTCGCGCCAGCCGGCCCAGTCCTCCTCGGCCAGGCCGTCCTCGAGCGATACGATCGGGTAGCGCGCGACCCAGTCGGCCCACAGGTCCACCATCTCGCCCGAGTCGAGCGTCCGGCCTTCCTTCTCGAGCCGGTACTGGCCGGTGACGCCCTCGACACCGGTGCCCTCGACGAGGACGGAGCTCGCGGCGGGGTCCAGCGCGATCCCGATCTCGTCGCCCGGCTGGTAGCCGGCCTTCTCGATCGCGCGCAGGATGACCTCGACAGCGGCCTGATTGGACGGCAGCGACGGCGCGAAGCCGCCCTCGTCGCCCTGGCCCGTGGCGTGGCCCTCGTCGTGGAGGATCCCGCGCAGTGCGGCGAAGATCTCCGCCCCGGCGCGCAGCGCCTCCGGGAACGACGCCAGCCCCACCGGCATGACCATGAACTCCTGGAAGTCCGTGGAGTCCTGGGCGTGCTTGCCGCCGTTGAGGATGTTGAACTGCGGGACGGGCAGGATCCGCGCACCGGGGCCGCCCAGGTAGCGGTAGAGCGGCAGCTCGTGGGACGTCGCCGCCGCGTGGGCGCACGCGAGGGAGACGCCCAGGATCGCGTTCGCGCCCAGCTCGCCCTTGTTCGGCGTGCCGTCGAGCTCGATGAGCGTGGCGTCGATGTCCGCCTGATCGGCGGCGTCGAAGCCGAGGATCGAGGGGCCGATCCGCTCGGTGACGTTGGTGACGGCCGTCAGCACGCCCTTGCCCCCGAAGCGCGCCTTGTCGCCGTCCCGCAGCTCGACCGCCTCGTTGATCCCGGTCGAGGCGCCGGAGGGCACCGCGGCACGGCCCAGCGAGCCGTCCTCGGTGACCACGTCCACCTCGATGGTGGGGTTGCCCCGGGAATCGAGGATTTCCCGGGCATCGACCCAGGCGATGGTGGTGTCGCTCACTTGACGGCCTCCGGCACACGATCCTGGAGGACCGTGACGCCCGGCAGCTCGCGGCCCTCGAGGAACTCGAGGGAGGCGCCGCCGCCGGTGCTGATGTGGGTCATGCGGTCCGCGAGGCCCTGCTGGGTGATCGCGGCCACTGAATCGCCGCCGCCGATGACGACGGCCGCGCCGGCGTCCGCGCGGTCCGCGAGGAACCTGGCGATCGCCTTGGTCCCGTGGGCGAACGACGGGATCTCGAACACGCCCAGCGGGCCGTTCCAGAGCACCGTCCGGACGTCCGCGAGCGCGGCCTCGATGTTGGCGAGGCTCTGCTTGCCGAGGTCCACGATGTGCCAGCTGGCCGGGACCTTGTCGGCCGAGATCGTCTTGTACTCGGTGCCGCGGGTGACCTCCTTGGCCACGACAACGTCCACCGGCAGGACGACCGTGACGCCCTTCTCCTCGGCCGCGGCGAGGATCGCCCGCGCGTCCTCGACCTGGTCGGGCTCGGCCAGGCTCTTGCCGACGGGCTTGCCCTGGGCGAGCAGGAAGGTGTTTGCCATCCCGCCGCCGATGACCATCACGTCGACCTTGTCGAGCAGGTGCTTGAGGACCTTGATCTTGTCGCTGACCTTGGCGCCGCCGATGATCGCGGCGAACGGGCGCTCCGGGTTCTCGAGCAGCTTGCCGAGGTTCGCGAGCTCCTTCTCCATCAGGAAGCCGGCGTAGGCCGGCAGCACCTTGGCGATGCCCACGGTCGAGGCGTGTGCCCGGTGCGCCGTCCCGAACGCGTCGTTCACGTACACGTCCGCGTACGAGGCCAGCGCCTTCGCGAACTCAGGGTCGTTCTTCTCCTCCTCCACGTGGAAGCGGAGGTTCTCGAGCAGCAGCACCTCGCCGTTGCGGAGGCGGCGCACGGCGTCCTGCGTGCCGGCTCCGAGCGCGTCGCCCGTCACCGGCACGGTCCGCCCCATCAGCTGGCCCAGGCGCTCGCCCACGGGGCGGAGCCTGAGGCTGTCGGACACCTTGCCGTCGGGGCGGCCGAGGTGGCTGGCGAGGATGATGCGGGCGCCCTGCGCCTGCAGGTGGCGGATCGTGGGCAGCGCCGCGCGGATGCGCGAGTCGTCGGTGACCTTGCCATCCTGCAGCGGGACGTTGAAGTCCACGCGCACGAACACGCGCTTGCCCGCGGCGTCCAGGTCCTGGACGGTGAGCTTGTCCATGGTCGGTTCCTCCGGGGGCGGGCTCCGGTGTCGGCCGGTCGCTGCCGGTCTGGTCCGGCGGCCGCCTACAGGCGCTCGGCGATGTAGCGGACGAGGTCCGCGACGCGGCAGCTGTAGCCCCACTCGTTGTCGTACCAGGCGATGACCTTCACGAAGTTGCCGCCCAGGACCATGTTCGAGGGGAGGTCCACGATCGAGGAGCGGTCGTCGCCGCGGAAGTCGCTGGACACGAGCGGTTCGTCCGATGCGCCGAGGATGCCCTTGAGCGGGCCGGCGGCTGCGTCACGGAAGGCCTGGTTGAGCTCCTCGAGCGTCGTGTCCTTCTCCAGCTCCGCCGTGAAGTCCACGACGGACACGGTGGGCGTGGGGACGCGGAGGCTGAAGCCGTCGAACTTGCCCTTGAGGTCCGGGATCACGAGGGCGAGAGCCTTCGCGGCGCCGGTCGTCGTGGGGATGATGTTCTGGCCGGCGGAGCGGGCGCGGCGCGGGTCCTTGTGCGCGACGTCCAGGATGCGCTGGTCGTTGGTGTAGCTGTGGATCGTGTTCATCAGGCCGCGCTTGATCGTGAACTTGTCGTGCACGACCTTGGCCGCGGGCGCGAGGCAGTTGGTGGTGCAGCTCGCGTTGCTGATGATCACGTGCTTCTCGGGGTCGTAGGCGCTCTCGTTGACCCCGAGGACGATCGTGACGTCCTCCTTCTTGGCCGGGGCGCTGATGAGCACTTTCTTCGCGCCGGCAACGACGTGCGCGCGGGCCTTGTCGGCGTCGGTGAACCGCCCGGTGGACTCGATCACGATGTCCACGCCCAGGTCCCGCCACGGGAGCTGCGTCGGGTCGGCGATCTGGAGCACCTTGATCTCGCGGCCGTCCACGACGATCGAGTCGTCGGTGTGGGAGACCTCGCCGGGGAACGTGCCGTACGTCGAGTCGTGCTTGAACAGGAGCGCGTTCATCGGGACGTCCACGAGGTCGTTGACGGCGACGACCTCCACGCCCGGGGCACGCTCGATGATGGCCTTGAGCGACTGGCGGCCGATGCGGCCGAAGCCGTTGATGCCGACGCGAACGGTCATCGGGAGACCTCCTTGGAGAGGGGACGCGGATCGTCGAGCGCCTGGGCAGACGCGCTCGACGGGTTGGGTTGGCGAACCGTGGGACGAGCCCGGTGCTGCCCGGCGACGAGGGCCGGTCGAGGCGACGTCGGGAACGCGGCGGCGGTCGCCGGTGAGGCGACGGCGGCGGCGACCCCGAAGCCGAGCGACGCGCCGGGGTGGGCGCGGCGGCCGGTGGACCGGTGCTCGTGGAGGCTCGTCCCCGCTCGATGGGAATCCGTGCCGAGGTCGGGGGCGATGGCCGTGAGTGCGGACAGGGCGTGACCTCGGAGTGCAGGATCGAGGGTTCGCATGGAATCTTAGCAAAGGCCCTTGCACGCTCCGTGGTCGGGCGGCCCGTTGCGGCAGGCCCAATGGGGCTGCGCCGGACACCATTGAGCCCCCTCCGGCAGTGCCTTCGGGGGCTCAACTTGGTCAGTGCCGGCGAGGTCAGCCGCCGATCTTGAACACCTTGCCGCCGCACTTCGGGCAGGTGCCCGACAGCGCCGGCTTGCCGTTCTTCATCGTGATCTGCTGCGGGTTCTGGACCTCGACCTTCATCTTGTCCTTGACGCAATAGGCCTGAGCCATCGGGTCCACTCCTCCTCACGCTATCCGCGTCACGAGAGCACGCCCCTCGAGTCCACGGGGTCGCCGGGTTCTGGCGCTCATTCTGGGGCCCAGAGCGACGGGCGCCAACGCACCGCCCCGGCCATCGATTTCTGGCGGTCCAGCTCCGCGAGGATCAGGAGGCTCTCGAGCCCCGTCTCCACCGCGGCGGCTTCCGCCCGGTCCTTCCCCGCGCCGGCGACGAACTCGCCAGTTCGGCGGTTGGCATAGACGGCGCACACGACGCCGGCGCGACAGCCACCGAGACCCGCGAGCACGAGGAGCGCCGAGGCTTCCATCTCGAAGTTCAGGACGCCCTGTCGTGTCATCTCGGCCGCGAGGTCAGGGTAGCGGATGGGCAGCTGCGGGATCGGGCGTCCCTGCGGCCCGAAAACCCGGGCGCGGTGGCCGTGATCCCGACGTGGTGGCGATGGCCGAGCCGCTCGGCGGCCTCGATCAGGGCCAGGATCGCCTCGTGGTGCGCGACGGCCGGGTAGCCCTCGTGGACGAACCAGTTGGTCGTCGTCTCGAGCCGCACCGACCCCGACGAGATCACGAGGTCACCCAGCTCCATCCCCTCCTGGAGCGCGCCGCAGGAGCCGATCCGGATGAACGTGGGGCGCCTGACGAGGGCGAGGATCTCACTGACGACGATCTCGACGTTGTCCGTGCCGATGCCGGTGGACACGCACGACAGGCGGAGGCCCCGGTACGTGCCGGTCGCGGTGTTGAACTCCCGGTGCCGGTGGCGGAACTCGACGGCGTCGAAACGGGCCGCGATGCGGTCGGTGCGATCCTGGTCGCCGGGGAGGAGGATGTAGTCGGCCAGCTCACCCGGGCCGAGCCCGATGTGGTACTGCCGCTCGCCGGCGGGGATCGCGACGCGGGCGTCCGCGTTCGGCAAGTGCACTGCCCTCGTTCAGCACGCTCGTGCGAGCGTGCGGCTGGCGCCGAGGATA
>MGOE01000139.1:2277-2702 GCA_001797035.1 Chloroflexi bacterium RBG_16_72_14 | reverse complement strand
GCGTGCGCGGCCCGTTCGGGGGCGAACGTTGCCCGAACGGGTGCCGTTCCGGGGCCCAGGCCAGTGGCGGGGCGAGCCACCGCCGGCCCCGCTCGATGGTCATTGCGGTGCCTCCTCGCGGTCCGCCGAGGGGGTGGGGGTGGGTCGGGCGAAGGCATCGATCCGGGCCCTGACCCGCGCCTCGAGCAGCCTGCGGCCACGATGCCGCCGCGCAGCCGTGACCAGGACCGACATCGCGCCGACGAGGATGAGGGTGCCGAGGCCGGCGGACGCGGGATCGAGCGCCATGTCGCGGCCGAGGCCGGCCCGCACCGCGGTCGCCGAGTCCGCCGAGCCGTCCGTGAACCCGTCGGGCGCCTCGGCCCCGGGACCGCCCGGCGACGGCCCCACGCCGAGGTCGCCGACCAGGACGAGGTTCGCGGGGT
>MGOE01000139.1:2110-2202 GCA_001797035.1 Chloroflexi bacterium RBG_16_72_14 | reverse complement strand
CTGCAGCAGCGCGACGAGGTCCGCGGCCTCGCCGGCGAGGACGAGGCGTGCCGTCGCCGTGCCATCGTCGAGGCGGACGCCGTCCGGCTCGA
>MGOE01000139.1:1887-2089 GCA_001797035.1 Chloroflexi bacterium RBG_16_72_14 | reverse complement strand
CGCGGACGGTCCGACCCAGGTGTTCCAGGAGCCGGACGAGGTCGACGTCGATCACGCCCGCGCCGGCTCCGCCTCCGCCGGCGGGGTCGCCCGCGTCGTTCGACGGGCCGGGGACGCCGGTCGCACCCGGGCTCGCGCCGGGGTCCGTTGCCTGCGCCGCGCCGAGCACGAGGGCCGACGGACCCCGCGGCACCACGGCGAA
>MGOE01000139.1:840-1857 GCA_001797035.1 Chloroflexi bacterium RBG_16_72_14 | reverse complement strand
CGGGTACGGCCGCCGCACGATGCCGGGGACGGTGGCGCGCCGCCCCTCGACGACCGCGCTGGACGCGATGCCGCTCCCCGCCAGTCCGGACACCGGCACGCGGGCACCGCCAAGGTCCAGCTCCGCCAGCCAGCGGTCGCCGAGCCGCCGGACGTCGGTGATCGTCCCGCTGACCCGGACCAGCCGCCACTCGTCGCTCGCGGACGGAGCCCTGCGCAGCTCGCGGACGACGGGCCTCGAGGTCCCGAGGACCCGCACGTCGTCCGCGCGCAGGCGGGGCGCGCCGTATGCCTGTCCGACGGTGCCGGCGACTCGCACCCGGAGGCCCGCGTGGAGGGCGGCGTCGGGGGTCGCGAGGTATACCTCGATCGCGCCGCTCCCGTCCTCGATGATCGTGCGCCGGCCGCTCGCGTCGAGCAGCGTGCGGTCGACGGTGAGGATGCCCTCGACCGTGACCCGGGCGCCGTCGCGCTGCCTGGCCGCGGCGATCGCGATGATGGCGGACCCCGCAGGCGCCGGCGTCGGGCTCGCGGACGGTGATGGCGAGGCGGCTGGCGCCGAGATCACCGTCACGTCCGCCGGGTCCCGCAGCCAGACCCGGTACCCGTCCAGGGCGTCCTTGCGCGAGGCACGCTGCCCGAGCACGCCCGTGAAGGTCGCCGTCAACCCCTTGCGCAGGCTCGTCGGGTCAAGCCCGGCCGATGCGTCCGCGTAGACGCGGAGCGAGCCCCCGTCCTCGCCCTCGATCGTGAACCCGATGTCGCCGCTCGTTGCCTTCGAGGCGGACACAGAGACCGTGCCGCGGACCGTCACCAACCGGCCCTCGGTATTCTCGCCGGCGTCTCCGGCGTCGACCTGGAGGGCCGCTGGCAGCGCCGCCGTCCCGACGACGCTCACGCCGCCGACCACGGCTCGCAGCTCCGTCTGGCCGTATGGGTTCGCGATCGCGCCGGTCGCCTCGACCAGCGCGCCGCGAGCGGGTGCGGCGACGCCGTCCGGGAGACGGACCGGCAGGCC
>MGOE01000139.1:0-775 GCA_001797035.1 Chloroflexi bacterium RBG_16_72_14 | reverse complement strand
CGCCGCGCACGGTGAACCGGGCACCGGGCGCCCCGGCGCGTGCCGTTGCGATCTCGGTCACGACGGGTGACGGGCTCGGCGTGGGGGTGGGGGTCGCGGACGGGGTCGGGGTGGGCGTAGCGGTGGGCAGCGGAGTCTGGGTCGGGGCGGGCGTGGTGGACGGGGTGGCCGTCGCCGCGGGCGTCATCGTGGGCTCCGGAGACGGCGAAGGCGTCGGCGGCGGCACCGGGGTGGGGTCCGGCGTTGGATCCGGCGACGGCGACGGCGACGGGGGCGGCGCCAGGACCTCGAGCTCGCCCGCCAGCGTGGCATGCAGGCGGTACCCCGCCAGCCCGGTGCCTCCACTGTCGCGCTGCCCGAGCGGTCCACGGACCAGCACCGAATCGCCGGCCGCGGGCGCCAGGGTGCCGAGCGTGTCGGCGCCCACGATCACGCGCACCGGGCCGGTGCCGTCGTCGATCATCAGGCCGAGCCCGTCCGAGAGCGCGCTCGGCGCTTCCGTGACGAGGCCCGCCAGCTCCAGCCGCAGGCCCTCGAGCGGCTCGCCGGCCGAGCCGGTCTCGGCCGTGACGGGAGCCGGCAGCGTGTCCGGCACGAGGAGCACGACGTCGGCACCGGCGGCCCGCACGGTGCGCTGTGCGTAGCGGCTGTCCGTGGTCCCGGTCACCAGGACGCGGCTCCCGGCCGGGATCGGCAGCGCGAACGCCGCGTCGAGGTAGACGGCGATCCCGCCCGAGGCGTCCTGGATGAACCCGCTCCGGCCGTCCTCGAGGGC
>MGOE01000138.1:5370-7014 GCA_001797035.1 Chloroflexi bacterium RBG_16_72_14 | reverse complement strand
TCTTCCTCAGCCTCGCCTTCAGCCGTGGCTGGATCAACCAGCCGACCCGGGTCCTCATCGGGCTCGCAGTCGGCATGGCCGCGTTCGGCGCAGGCGGGTTCCTGCTCGCCCGCGCGAACCGGCTGATGGGCAATGTCCTGACCGCCGTGGGCCTCGGCATCTTCTCGATCGCGCTGTTCGCCGCCACGCGCCTGTACGGCCTCGTGGTCCCCGAGATCGGCCTGGCCGGGGCGCTCGTTGCCGCGATCGCGGCCGCGGCCCTCGCAGTCCGCTTCGACGCCCGCGAGGTCGCCGTGTTCGGCCTGATCGCGGCCCTGGTGGCCCCGCCGGTCGTGGGTGCCTCACCCACGCTGCTGACGCTCGGCTTCGTGGCCGTCACGCTGGTCGGTACGACGGCGATCGCCCTGTTCCGCTCCTGGCGCTGGCTGCCGGCCATCGCGTTCGTGCTGGCCGCACCCCAGCTCGCCAGCTGGCTGGTCGGCGATCCCGACCCGTCGCAGGCGCTCGTCGCGTTGATGGGCTTCTGGCTGGTCAACATCGTCGCCGCGGCCGGCGAGGAGGTCCGGATCCGGCGCGACGACCTGCGCACGTCGAGTGCGACCCTGGTGCTCGCCAACGGCGTGTTCCTGCTGTGGGGCGGGTTCGTGGTCCTCGCAGGCGACCTCGAGCCGTGGCGCGGGACGTTCATCGCGACCGCGTCGCTGGCGCACCTGCTGATCGGTGGGTGGTTCCTGGGCCGCCAGGGCCTGGAGCACCTGTTCGGCAACCTCGTGGCCGGGACGGGCGTGGCGCTGCTGGCCATCGCCGCGTTCGTGCAGTTCGGCGCGCCGGCGGTGCCCGTGGCGTGGGCGGCCGAGGCCGTCGCGCTGACCTGGCTCGCCGTGCGCCGCCACCACCGCTGGTCCGCGACGGCCGCCGTCGTGCTGGGCGGCCTGACGATCGCACACCTGCTCGCCGTCGAGTACCCGCTCCGCGACGCCGGCATCCCGGCCGTGTCGGTCTTCGATCCCGCCTTCCTGCATCCTGCGGCGGCCTCCCTCGGTGCGGCGCTGCTCGCGATCGCGATCACCGTGGCCGTGGTGCCGATCCGCTGGGTGCGCTCGCTGCTCACCGGCGGCGCCGTTGTCCTCGCCGCGTACGCCGTCACCTTCGAGGTCACCGGCACGGCCCTCGCCGCCGCCCTGACCTTGCTCGCCCTGGCCGGCCTCGTCCTCGACCGGCTGGTCGAACGGCTGCCGACCGATGGCGGGCTGGTGCCGGTCGCCCGGTGGACGACGTTCGGCTGGTCGGCCTCGATCGGCGGCGTCGTGGCGGGCCTGATGGCCGTCGCCCTGCTGCTCTCGACCGAGTTCCCGCCGCGCCACCTGGGCGAGACGGCCGCGACGGCATTCCTGCACGCCGAGGTGGCGTCGCTGGCGATCGTCCTCGCCGGCCTCGCGGCCGCGGGGGCCCTCGTGGGCGTGCAGTGGGTGCGCTCGCTGCTGGCCGGCCTCGGCCTCCTGCTGGTCGCCTGGGCCCTCGGGTTCGAGGTGGCCGGCCCAACGCTCGTCGGCCTGCTCGTCCTGCTCCTGCCGGCCGGGATCATCATCGACCGCGGGCTCGAGCGGCTGGCGGACGACCCGCGATACGCGCGGCTCGGCGCGG
>MGOE01000138.1:632-5178 GCA_001797035.1 Chloroflexi bacterium RBG_16_72_14 | reverse complement strand
CGCTGGCTGCGCCCGGGGGTGCTCCGCCGCGCCGCCGTCGTGGCGGCGGTCGTGAGCGCGGCATGGGTCGTCCCGTTCGAGGTCTACGCCGACTTCGTGGTGGTCCTGTGGGTCGCGCTGGCCGCGGTCGCGGTCGTCGTGACGCGCTGGGATCGGGCCGGGACGGAGGTGCTCACCGGCCTCGCCGTGATCCTGGTGGGCGGGGCGGCCTTCGTGGCGCTGGTCATCGTCGCGTCGCCCGACCGGCTGTGGGTCATCGACCCGGCGTCCACCGGCCGGGCACCATTGCTGGCGGGCTGGCCGCTGGCGTTCCTCGCGCTCGCCGTCGCCCTGTACGTCGCCCCGCGCATGGCCGCGTTCGCCGCCTGGCGGCCGTGGTTCGAGCTGGCCGCCGGGGCGGGCGGCGTCTATCTCGTGTCCGTGGCCGTGGTGGACGCCTTCCAGCGGATGACCGGTGGCTCCGTCGCAGTCGAGGAGCTGGCGAAACAGGCCCAGGTGGCGATGAGCGTGGCCTGGACGGCGATCGGGGCAGCAGCCCTCGTCGCCGGCCTCACCGGGCACCGCCCGACGCTCCGCCACGCCGGCTTCGGGGTGCTGGGGCTGGCGACGGTGAAGGTGTTCGTGATCGATCTCGCCGCCCTGGACGTGGCCTACCGGGCACTGGTCCTCGGCGGTCTCGGCGTCCTGCTGCTCCTGTCGGCCTACCTGTTCACACACTTCCGCGGGCCACGGTCCGGCGCGTCCGGAGTCAGCGGGGGGCCGCGACCGGCCGGCTGAACGGGCCTGGTCCGGGGCCGCCTGGCGCCGCCACGCACCGTGCGCCCGATCGCCGGGGCGCGGATCGGCGGCGCCCTGTATCATCCCGCCCCGATGCGACGCGCCGGCCCGATCCTGATCATCGTCATCGGCCTGTTGGCTCTGTTCGTCGATTTCGTCCCGTTCTCCCTCCCGAGCGCCGACGGCACAAGCCGCCGGATCGAGACCGTGCTGGGCCTTGACCTGCGCGGCGGGCTCCGGGTCGAGTACCAGGTGAAGCCCGCCCAGGGCAGGACACCGAGCCTCGCCGACCTCAACGTGATGAAGCAGATCATCACGAGCCGGGTGGACAAGTCGGGCGTCGCCGAGGCGCAGGTGGTCGTCCAGGGCAGCGACCGGATCGTCGTCGAGATGCCCGGTGTCCAGAACGCGGACCAGATCCGGTCGCTGGTCGGGACGACGGGGCGGCTGGACTTCGTGCCCCTGGGCAGCACGCAGATGTCCGATGGCCAGGAGGTGGACCTCGAGGCGTTCCCGCCGTCGTTCTCGGGCGACCAGATCGCGAGCGCCTCGATCGGGGCCGACCAGACCGGCCTGCGGACCGTGGACTTCGTGCTCAAGGACCGGGGCAGGGAGCTGTTCGCGGACTACACCCGCGACCACGTCGGCGACTACTTCGCCATCGTCCTCGACGGCAAGGTCATCAGCGCCCCGGTGATCGAGGGCTCGATCCCCAACGGCCAGGTCCAGATCAGCCAGAGGGGCATCGGCGGCTACCCGCTGGCCGACGCCCAGAACCTGGTCACCATCCTCCAGTTCGGCCAGCTGCCGTTCCCGCTCGCGGAGCTCGCCAACACGACCGTCAGCCCAACCCTGGGCGAGGCGTTCCTGCGCGAGAGCCTGGTGGCCGGCTTCATCGCGATCCTGATGGTCATGTTCTTCATGATCGTCCACTACCGGCTGCCCGGCGTGATCGCCAGCGGCGCCCTGATCTACTACGCGCTCGTGGTGTACGCGCTGTTCCGGATGATCCCCGTGACCCTGACCCTGGCCGGGATCGCGGGCTTCGTGCTCACCGTCGGCATGGCGGTGGACGCGAACATCCTGATCTTCGAACGGGCGAAGGAGGAGCTGCGGACGGGCAAGAGCCTGCCGGCGGCCATCGAGGCGGGCTTCAACCGGGCCTGGAACTCGATCCTGGACTCGAACGTGTCGAGCCTGATCACCGCGCTGATCCTGTTCCTGTTCGGGTCATCGGTGATCCGCGGCTTCGGCCTCACGCTGATCGTGGGCGTCCTGGTCTCGATGTTCTCCGCGATCACGGTCACGCGCACGGTGCTCCGCATCGTGGTGGCGCAGCCGTGGGCCCGCAAGGCGTGGCAATACGGGGTCACCGAGGAGGAGTTCCTGGCCCGCCCGGCGACCGGCCGCGCTGCCCTTCGAGGAGAGGCGCGCTCGCGTGTTTGACCTCATCGGGAAGCGCAACTGGTTCTTCGCATTCTCCCTCGCGATCATGATCCCGGGCCTGATCTTCATCATCCTGGGGCCGATCACCGGCGGCCGGGTCGGGCTCCAGTTCGCGATCGACTTCACCGGCGGCACGGTCTGGTCGATCGCGTTCGAGGACCCGGACATCAGCCCCGCCGAGGTGAAGGCGGTCATCGCGGCCCAAGGGCTCGACTCCAGTGTGACCAAGGGCGGCGACGGCTACTTCGAGATCCGGACCGAGGAGGTCGGGCTGCTGCCGCCGGCGCCGTCGCCGACCCCGATCCCGACCGCCGAGCCGTCCGCCTCGGCCTCGCCCGCCGCGTCCGCCTCGGCCTCGCCCGCCGCGAGCGCCAGCTCCGCGGCCAGCCCGTCCGCCTCGCCGTCCGCGTCCGCCTCTGCATCCCCGGCTGCCTCGGCATCGGCGTCTGTGGCCGCTTCCGCCTCGCCGTCCGCGTCCGCGTCTGCGGCGCCCAGCCCGAGCCCGACCGCGGCGCCCAGCGCCAGCCCATCGGGTTCGGTCGCCCCCGCGTCGCCAGACGCGAGCGCGACGCCCAGCCCCTCGCCCGTCCCCGGCGGCAACCTCCCGACGACAGGCCGCCTGGGGGAGATTCGCGTCGTCCTCGAGAAGGAGCTGGGGCCCATCGCCTCGCAGCGGTCGCTGTCCACCGTCGGGGCGGTCGTGTCCAGCGACCTGATCACGCAGGCGCTGGTGCTGATCCTCGTGGGATCCATCGGCATCCTGCTCTGGATCACCTACCGGTTCCGGGACGTGAAGATGGGAGTGACGGCGCTCGTCGCCCTGGTCCACGACGTCATCGTGGTCGTCGGCGCGTTCGCGATCCTGGGCACGCTCATCGGCATCCAGGTCGACAGCCTGTTCGTGACGGCGATGCTGACGGTCATCGGCTTCTCGGTCCACGACACGATCGTCGTGTTCGACCGGGTCCGCGAGAACCGCGCCCGCCACGCCGGCGAGCCGTTCGACCGGATCGTCAACCACTCGATCCTGCAGACCTTCGGCCGGTCCATCACGACCAGCCTCACGGTCGTGATCACCCTGCTCGCGCTGCTGCTGTTCGCGGGCGAGGCCATTGGCACGTTCGTGTTCGCGCTGCTGCTGGGCATCGTATCCGGCACCTACTCGTCGATCTTCAACGCGAGCCCGCTCCTCGTCGTGTGGCACGAATGGGAGGACCGCAAGCGGGCGCGCGAGAACGCGGCTCGCCCGAGCCGCCGCGCGACCACGTGATCGCGGGGCCCGGCGCGCGCCGGGACCCGGTCCTCGCCCCGCTGTCCGGCCTTGTCTCCGGCAGCCCGCCGACGAACGGTGAAGTCGCGGATGAGCCGGACGTGGCATGCTCCGGCCGATGACCGAACCCCGTCACCGCTGGGTCTTCCCCGACCCATTGCGCGTGTCCGCCGAGTTCCGCGCGGCGGCGCGCGAGCAGGGCCTGGGCACGTTCGCGGCCACGGTGCTTGCGCGCCGCGGGATCGCGGATCCCGCCGCCCTGGCCGCGTTCCTCGGCCCTGCCCGGGCCGGGTTGCACGACCCGCGCCTGCTGCCGGACGCGGACCGCCTGCTTGCGCGCGTGGCGGCCGCGCGGTCGCGGGGCGAGCGGGTGATGGTGTTCGGCGACTTCGACGCGGACGGCCTGACCGGGCTCGCCCAGCTGGTGCTCGCGCTCCGTCGCCTGGGCATCGACACCGTGCCCTACGTCCCCTCCCGCGTCGAGGAGGGCCACGGGCTGTCGATGGCCGCCCTGGACGCGGCCGCGGCCGACGGCACGACGCTGATCGTGACCGTGGACACCGGCTCCACGAGCGTGGCCGAGGTCGCTGCCGCGGGTGCCCGCGGGATCGACGTCGTGATCACCGACCATCACCGGCTGCCGGAAGCGCTGCCGGCCGCCGTCGCCCTGGTCAACCCGCACCGCGCGGACTCCGCGTACCCGGACCCAGCGCTGTCGGGCAGCGGCGTCGCGTTCACCGTGGCCCGCCTGCTGCTGGGCGAGCTGCTGGGTGCCGAGGCCGAGGCGCTCGAGCTGGCGGACCTGGCCACGATCGGGACCGTCTCGGACGTGGTGCCGATCCTGGGCGAGAACCGCGCGATCGCCCGGCTGGGGCTGGAGCGCATGCGGACGGCCCCGCGGCCGGGGATCGCCGCCCTGCTGGCGAAGGCCGGCATCGCGCCCGCCGCCGTGGACCTCGAGGACGTCGGCTTCGCGCTCGCGCCGCGACTCAACGCCGCGGGACGGGTGGGGGAGGCTCTCGACGCAGCCCGGCTGCTGCTGGCCGAGACCTC
>MGOE01000138.1:254-576 GCA_001797035.1 Chloroflexi bacterium RBG_16_72_14 | reverse complement strand
GCCGCGACCTGATGCGCACGGCGATCACCGAGGCCCGCGCGGCGCTGGGCCTGCCCGACGTGGGCCAGGCGCCCGGCCAGCAGCCGCTGTTCGATGTCCCGGTCGCGGCGGCCGGCTCGATCCGCGTCGGCGGCGGGCCCGACGCTCCGGCGATGCTCGTCCGCGGCCCGTGGCCGGTGGGGATCGTGGGGCTCGTGGCCGGCCGCCTGGCGGACCAGACGGGCCGGCCCGCGGTGGTTGCCACCCCGATCGGGCCGGTGCTCCGCGCGTCGTGCCGGAGCGATGGGCGGCTGGACCTGGCCGCGGCGCTGACCGCCTGCTC
>MGOE01000138.1:0-148 GCA_001797035.1 Chloroflexi bacterium RBG_16_72_14 | reverse complement strand
CGCCCCCGATGACGCGCGGACCACGCTGGGGGTGGACCTGGCGCTGCCGGCGGCGTACGTGGACTACGGCCTGTTCCGCGACCTCGCCCGGCTCGCGCCGTGCGGGACGGGAAACCCGGAGCCGCTGGTCGCCGTCCTCGGGCTCACC
>MGOE01000137.1:5549-6505 GCA_001797035.1 Chloroflexi bacterium RBG_16_72_14 | reverse complement strand
CAGCGGCCGGCCGCCTCCGGGGGCCCGAGCGCGGTCAGCCGGCCCGGGCGCGGCCGGTGGTCCTTCGCCGGCCGCTTCCAGCGCAGCGCGCGGAGCGGCGCGAACGTGTCGTTGGTCACCTCGCCCGCCCACACGAGGTCCCACAGCGCGTCGAGCACCTCGCGGTCCGAGCGCCCGCCGGACGCGACGAACAGCTCCCGGTAGAAGCAGGCTCCGCGGCGCCCGAGGTGGGCCCGGATCCGCTCGTGGATCTCCCCAGCCGGTCGATCGACGCCGTCAGGCACGCCGTCCGGGCGGAGCACCTCGCGGCCGGGGCGGTACAGGACCACCCGGCCGTCGTCGCGGCCCAGGCTCCCCCGCCCCACCCAGGCGACCTCGCCCATCGCGCCCAGCTCGTCGAGCAGCCGCGGCTGGTAGCCCGGGATCCGGGCCGGCAGGACGTCCCGCTCCAGCACCGACGCCGGGATCGGCAGGCCCGCCAGCTGATCAACGACCTCCGCCAGGCGCTCAAGCGCGGCCGGGCCGCGGAACGGGGAGCCGGCACTCCCCATCGCGGACTGCGACGGGGCGACGCCGTGCCACGCGGGCAGGAACCGCGCCAGGGTCACCGGGTCGACGGGCTCCACCTCGCGCCGCAGCCGGGCGAGGGACCGCCGGCGCAGGAGCCGCAGGACCTCCGGGTCGCAGTACTCGCGCTCCGCCCCGCCCGGCCGGAACTCCCCGGCCAGCAGCGACCCGGCCGCGACGAGCCGGTGGAGCGCGTCCTCCACGACGCCCGCCGGCAGGCCCCACCGGCGCGCGGGTTCCGCGGCCAGGAACGGCCCGTGCGTGCGCGCGTAGCGCGCGAGCAGCCCGTCCAGCGCCCCGGCCGCGGGCCCGAGGAACGCCCCTGGCACACCCGGCGGCGCGGCCACGCCCACGCCGTCCCGGTACCGGGCCACGTCCTCGATCGCGAT
>MGOE01000137.1:3091-5508 GCA_001797035.1 Chloroflexi bacterium RBG_16_72_14 | reverse complement strand
GCGAGGCCGCGAGCTCCGACAGGTGGAGCGATGCCTCCACGCGCCCGCCGGCCGTCCGGGCCCCCGCTTCGTCCGCCGACAGGTCGCCCAGGCGGCGCAGCAGGTCGTGGACCTGGTCCGGGTCGCGGGCGTGGCGCTCCTCGACCAGCGCCTGGAGGCTGAGCTCCAGGTCCGCGAGCGCGTCCGGGTCCAGCAGCTCGCGCAGCTCCTCCTGGCCCAGCAGCTCCCGCAGCAGGTCCCGGTCCAGCGTGAGCGCCTGCGCCCGGCGCTCTGCCAGCGGGGCATCGCCGTCGTACATGTAGGCGGCGACGTAGTCGAACAGGAGGCTGGAGGCGAAGGCGGAGGCGCGGGCGGTCTCGACCGAGTGGACGGCGACCTCGCGCCGCCGGACCCCGTCGAGCACCTCGCGCAGCGCCGGCAGGTCGAACACGTCGGCCAGGCACTCGCGGTAGGTCTCGACGAGGATCGGGAAGCTGCCGTACCGGCTGGCCACCGCCAGCAGGTCCGCGGCGCGCTGGCGCTGCTGCCACAGCGGGGTCCGCGTGCCGGGGCGGCGCCTGGGCAGGAGTAACGCCCGCGCGGCGTTCTCGCGGAAGCGGGCGGCGAACAGGCTCGACTGCCCCAGCCGCCCCACGACCAGGTCCTCGACCTCGTCGGGGTCCGGGAACAGGAGCTCCTCGACGCCGTCGAGCGTGGAGTCCCCCTCCGGCAGCCGGATCGCGATCCCGTCGTCCGACCAGATCGTCTGGACCTCGAGGCCGAGACGGTCGGCGAGCCGCGCCTCGAGCGCCATCGTCCACGGGGCGTGGACCCGCCCGCCGAACGGCGTGAGCACGACCAGGCGCCAGTCGCCGAGCTCGTCGCGGAAGCGCTCGATGACGACCCGCCGATCCGTGGGCAGGGCGCCGGTCGCCTCGCGCTCGTCCTCGAGGTACAGCAGCAGGTTCTCGGCGGCGAGCTCGTCGAGGTCGTGCTCGCGCCGCAGGCGCTCGACCGCCTTCGCCCGTCCCTTCGTGCCCCTGGCCAGGTCCGCCTCCGCCTCGCGGACGAACGCGCCGATCGCCCGCCCGAGCTCCACCGGCCGCCCCACCGTGTCGCCCTTCCAGAACGGCAGCTTGCCGGGGATGCCTGGCGCCGGGGTGACCAACACGCGGTTGGGTGTGATCTCGGCCACGCGCCAGCTGCTGGCGCCCAGCACGATGACGTCGCCGTGCATACCGGCGCGCAGCTCGTAGACCATCTCCTCGTCCAGCTCGCCGACGCGCCGGCCCGGGGTGCCAGCCTCGCCCTCGAGGAACACCGGGTACAGGCCGCGGTCCGGGATGGTGCCGCCGCTTGTGACGGCCACGACCCGGGCGTCGCGGCGGCCCTCGACGACGTCCGTCAGGCGGTCCCACGTGATCCGCGGCTTGAGCTCCGCGAACTCGTCGCTGGGGTAGGCGCCGGCGAGCATGCCCAGGACGCCTTCGAGGACCTCGCGGGTCAGGGTCTCGAACGGGGCCGCCCCGCGGACCAGCGCCAGGAGCTCGTCCACCGGGAAGGGCTCGCCGATCGTCATCGCGACGATCTGCTGGGCGAGCACGTCGAGCGGGTTGCGCGGCAGCGTCGTCTGCTCGATGGCGCCCTCGTGCATGCGCTTCACGACGACGGCCGTCTCGAGCAGGTCCCCGCGGTACTTGGGGAAGATGACGCCCTTGCTCGGCTCGCCGACGTGGTGGCCCGACCGGCCGATCCGCTGCAGCCCCCGAGCGACCGAGGTGGGGCTCTCGACCTGGACGACGAGGTCCACGGCACCCATGTCGATGCCCAGCTCGAGCGAGCTCGTCGCCACCAGGGCGGGCAGGCGGCCGGCCTTGAGCTCCTCCTCGATCTGGAGCCGCTGCTCGCGCGCGATGCTGCCGTGGTGGGCCCGGACGAGCTCCTCGCCGGCGAGCTCGTTGAGGCGCTGCGCGAGCCGCTCCGCGAGGCGGCGGCTGTTGGTGAACACGATCGTGCTGCGGTGCTCGCGGATGAGCTCCAGGATCCGCGGGTGGATCGCCGGCCAGATGCTGGTCCGGAGGTCCCCGCCGAGGACAGTGCCGCCGGGCTGGTCCTCGGGCGGCAGGACCTCGCCGAGGCGGGCCATGTCCTCCACCGGCACCACCACCAGGAGCTCGAGGGCCTTGCGCGTGCCGACGTCGACGATGCTCACCTCCCGACCGTCGCCGACGCCGCCGAGGTACCGGGCGATCGTCTCGAGGGGTCGCTGGGTGGCGCTGAGGCCGATCCGCTGCAGCGGCGGTGCGTCCCGCGGTCGGAGCCGCTCGAGGCGCTCCAGGCTCAGCGCGAGATGGGCGCCACGCTTGGTGCCGGCGATCGCGTGGACCTCGTCCACGATCACGTGCTCGACCCCCCGAAGGATCTCCCGGGCCTGGCTC
>MGOE01000137.1:0-3009 GCA_001797035.1 Chloroflexi bacterium RBG_16_72_14 | reverse complement strand
ATCGCCGGTCCGGCTCGCGATCGTGATCCGCGGGGCCTCCCCGCCGTGGCGCTGCGCCGCGAGCGCGATGCCCGCCAGCGGCGCTCGGAGGTTGCGCTCGACGTCGTAGGCGAGCGCCTTGAGCGGGCTGATGTACAGGACGCGGACGGTCCCGGGGCGCTCGCGGGTTGGCGCGGGTCTCGGATCCCGGGCCAGGCGGTCCAGGCACCACAGGAACGCGGCCAGCGTCTTGCCGCTCCCCGTGGGCGCGTGGATCAGCGTGTGGCGGCCGCTCGCGATCGCCGCCCAGCCATCCGCCTGGGCCGGGGTGGGTGCCTCGAACGTCGCCTCGAACCAGGCCCGGACGCCGGGCCCGAACGGCGCCAGGGGATCCTTCACGAGCGCAGCCACGGGATGGCGAGTATAGGCCGCGCCGCCGTTTTCGTACAGATGTTCGGATTCCGCGTGGTGGCGTGCCTGTAACCGGCCAAACCTCTCCATCTCCGCCCAGTGCGGACCCGGCCGAGGTCCCTCGCGGCCGTTTCGTGACTTGCAGGCACACATGAAGCCCCGGACGGGCCAGCGGCGGCGATAAGCCGCGGATACGGAGCGGTTTGGATGATTACAGGCACAGACCCGCCAGGACCCGCCGGAGGAGTACCGATGGCCGACACCGAGCTGCAACGACTGTCCAGGACACGCGGCCGAAACCTCCGGCGGAGCGTCGGCTCGCAGCTGCAGGACCTCCGTGAGGATCGCGAGCTCTCGCAGCACGAGGTCTGCGCCGCGATCGGCATCGACCGGTCATGGCTGTCCAGGGCGGAGACCGGCGAGGCAAACCTGACGCTCGAGGCGCTCGCCGCCATCGCCACGGCGCTGGGCGCGGAGGCCTCGGTCCGCCTGTATCCCGCGACGGGCCCACGGCTGCGCGACCACGTCCAGGTCCGCCTGATCGAGACCCTGCTGGGCGCGCTTCACCCGAGGTGGCGGGCCCGCCTCGAGGTGCCCGTCTACCGGCCCACGCGCGGCGTCATCGACCTCGTGCTCACCGAGCCGCGTACCAGCGAGGTCGTCGGGGGCGAGGCCCACAGCGAGATCCGCGCGGCCGAGCGCCAGCTGCGCCACGCGGCCGAGAAGGTCGACTCGCTGCCCTCAGCGCCCGGGTGGCCGTGGACCGATGGCGCGCCGCGATTCAGCCGGTTGCTGCTGCTCCGGTCGACGGCCGCGACGCGGGAGGTCGTGAACACCACGCCGGCGCTGTTCCGCGCGGCCTACCCCGGCCGGACCGCCGGCGCCGTGGGCGCGCTGACGGGCCCGTCGCTGGCCTTCCCCGAGGCCGCCATCATCTGGGTCGATCTGCGAGGCACGGCCAGCCGGCTGCTGGACGGCCCACCGCGGGGCGTGACGGTCGGGCGCTGAGCACGGCATGGGGACCCGGCCGAGGAGCGCGGCGGGTCAGCCGGCGTCGAGGACCTCGCGCAAGGCGGCCGCGAAGGCGTCCGGGTCGCCCGTCTGCCCGTACTCGCCACCCAGGAAGCCGCCGTGGTTGCTGGGGAACCTGACAGCCATCGTGCCGAGGCGTTCGGCGACGGCATGCGCGCCGCGGTTCGCCATCTCGCCCTCCGAATCCGCTCCCGCGGCGATGACGATCCGCGTGGATGCGGATCGCAGGGCGTCGAAGTCCGGCTCGTAGTGCGTGCAGGTGACCATGTTCTGGCCCAGCAGCGCGTCCGAGCGGGAGCCGTCGTCCTCGGCCGACATCCCGAACATCGCCGGATCAGGGCCCGGCTGGCCGGCGATCTCGTCCGTGAACGGTCCCCGATGACTGACCAGGGCGATGAAGTGCGCCATGCCGGCGCCCCAGCCGCGGCGCTGATAGGTCCCCTGGACCGCTCGGCTCGCCGCCAGCGCTGCCTCGCGATCGGGGAGGATCGACGCCAGCGGCGGCTCGTGGGCGATCAGCGTCCGAACCTCCCCGGGATGCCTCGACACGAGGGCCAGCGCGTTCACCGCACCCCCGCTGCTGGCGAACAGGTCGACCGGACCGGCGTCGAGCGACTGGATGAGCCGATGGAGGTCGTTGGCGTGCTCGTCAGGCGTGGACGGGCTGGCTGGATCGGCCTTCCCGCTTCGCTCGACGCCCCGGGGGTCGTAGGTGACGACGGTGCGATCGGTGAAGTGGCCCGCGAGGGTCGTGAACCCGGCGGCCCCCATCGGCGAACCGATCAGGAGCAGCACGGGCGCGCTGCTCGAGTCGTTGCCGCGGACGTCGTAGGTGAGGACCGCCCCTGGGGCCGCCAGGGTGCGCGTGGTGGGTTCGATCATGATGGCTCCTCGAGGCTGCGGGGAATGGCTGCCCAGTAGACGACGCCCGGTGGCAAGGCTCATCGGTGGCGGCGCCGGAACGCCGGCGAGTCGGCGGTCACGCCCGGGGAACGGCGTCCCCCGCGAGGATCGCGTCGATCTGGCCCAGCGCGGCGGTGATCCCCTCCTCCATGCCCATGGCCAGGATCCGCTCCATCGCCTCGGCGTCGGGAAACACGCTCTCGATCGACATGTTCGTGCGCCCGTCGCCGAGGTCCTCGATGCCCACCCGCATCGTCGTGACCGGGAGGTCCGGATTGGGGCTGCCGTCTGCGTTGGCGAAGCCGTCGCGAACCACGAGCCGGCGGGGCGCATCGGCCTCGACGACCTCCCACCAGCCGTGCGCCGTGTCGCCGTCCGGCCCGGTCATGTGGTAGGCGACGCGGCCGCCGGGACGCAGGTCATGGACGTCCACCGTGGCGGGCCACGTTGGCGGTCCCCACCAGCGCTCGAGCTGGCGTGGGTCCTCCCACAACTGCCACACGCGCTCGGGCGATGCGCTGAACGTCGCCGTGATCGTCATGGTCAGCGTCTCGGGGCGCTTGCGTACGTCGGTGACGGTCATGCGTTGGCCTCCCTGGTGTCCTCGATGAGATCGGTCATGCGGTCGATGCGCCCGCGCCACAGCTCCTCGTAGCGGTCGAGCAGCCGGCGCGCGGCACGCAG
>MGOE01000136.1:46490-47714 GCA_001797035.1 Chloroflexi bacterium RBG_16_72_14 | reverse complement strand
ATCGCGAAGCTCGGGCTTCTACCGAGGCGCGTAGACGACCGTGACCACCGCCTTGGTCTCGAAGCCGGAGCCCTCACGGCCCATGAACGCGCCCGCGTGGCGCAGCGGCATCGACGTCATCGAGACGATGCGCAGGCCGCGGTTGGTCGCCAGGGCGGCGGCATCGCGGGCGATGTCGCCGTAGAGCGCCATCGCCTCGACCTCCTGCCCGGTGTCAGGGGGTGCGTAGACGACGATGAGCTGGTCGTCACCGGCCGCGAACTCGGCCCGCTGCATGCTTCTCCTTCGATCGACAGGGACGCTCAGTCGCCCAGCCACCAGGCGGCGACGGTTCCTTGCCACGGTGGCGTCGGGCCCACGGCCGGCTCGCCCAGGATCACGCGCCGTCCGTCCGGCGTGATCCCGATGACGAGGGTCGCGACGAGCTGCTGCGTACGCGGCTGCGGCATCGACCACTCGAGGTCGATCGACTGCGGGTCAGGCTCCTGTGCCGGCTCGACGATGAGCGGCTCCGCGCCGAGCCGCAGCACGCCGTCCTGCACAATCGCTGGCCACACCTCGACCTGCACGCTGGAGAGGTCCGCTGCGATGGTCCGCCCGGGATCAGGGATGTCGATCGTGGTGAGGCGCTCGATCGACGTATCCAGGCTGCCCGCATCGATGGGCCAGTGGTCGACCTCCACGTCATCGGGTTCGAGCCCCACGCTCTCGGGGAGTGTGCTGGCCGCTGACAGGTCCATCGTCAGTGTCCGGATCGGAGCGTTGACCAGCGCGACGAGCAGCGCGGCGACGCCGATGCCCCACGCCGCGGTCAGGACGATGAAGGCCCGCCGACTTGGGCGGAACGCGGGCCGCGCCGGCGCCCGCAGTGCCGCGATCGCGAACACGACCGGCGCCAGCGTGTAGCCGACGGCAAGAACGGCATCGAGCGACAGCGGCAGGACGACCCACCCGACGATCGATCCGACCACGAGGCCGATCACCGCGATCGAGCGCCGGATGCCGCTCCCGGCGTACGCCGACGACTCCTCGATCCGCGCCGGCAGCACGGACCCGACGTATGCCGCCGCCAGGATCACGCACGCGACGGCAAGCAGACTCGCCCATGGCGTGGCCTGCAACGTGTAGTAGCCCAGCGCGGACTGGTCGGGGAAGTCCGACAGGTCGCCACCCTGGCCCACGATGAGGGTCATGACGGTCGCAACGAGGAGCGTGGCAGCCAGC
>MGOE01000136.1:46044-46380 GCA_001797035.1 Chloroflexi bacterium RBG_16_72_14 | reverse complement strand
GCCGGCGGTCCCACGGGCTGAGCCAAGTCCTACCCCTTCGTCATCTGCACCCGACGCTGTTCCCGCATGGTCGCCACTCGAGGTCGGCGCCGCAAGGTGCCAAATCGCCCTTCGACCGGCGACAGCGAGCAGCGCCGCCTGCGAGGGTCGGCAGCCGCAGACGCGAGGCATGGCACGATCACGCCATGCACATCGGATTGATCGGCGGCATCGGGCCGGCCGCGACCATCGTCTACTACGACCGGCTGACCCGGCGGGTCCGCGAGGCGGGCGGGCGGCTGGAGCTGACGATCGTCCACGCCTACGTGCACGACCTCATCTCCAACGTCAACGCCG
>MGOE01000136.1:45560-45987 GCA_001797035.1 Chloroflexi bacterium RBG_16_72_14 | reverse complement strand
CCTCCGAGCGGCCGGCGCCGGGTGCGCCGCGATCACCTCGCTGGGCGGGCACTTCTGCTTCCCCGAGACCGAGCGGGTCTCGTCGCTGCCGCTGGTGAGCGGCGTCGCGCCGCTCGATGCGCACTTCGCGGCGCTCGGCCTTGCGCGGGTGGGGCTGCTGGGCACCGAGGTCGTGATGCGCACCCGGCTGTTTGGCCAGATGGTCCGGACCGAGGCGGTCTCGCCGACCGGCGACCTCGTGGCCCTGGGCAAGGTCTACCAGGACGTCGCCACGAGCGGGTTGTGCACAGACGACCAGCGCGCGACCCTGATCGAGGCGGGCCGGCGGATGGTCGCGGACCAGGGCGCCCAGGCGGTGATCCTCGCCGGCACGGACCTGAACCTCGCCTTCACGGGCGATCCCGGCTACCCC
Organism: Chloroflexi bacterium RBG_16_72_14; assembly: GCA_001797035.1. Taxonomy (GTDB): domain Bacteria; phylum Chloroflexota; class Limnocylindria; order Limnocylindrales; family CSP1-4; genus CAIXZV01. The sequence continues at coordinate 45,575 of MGOE01000136.1, read as the reverse complement.
GTGGTCGACGCGCTC